>NEUZ01000024.1 GCA_002304435.1 Opitutia bacterium Tous-C8FEB
CGTTGCCGGCGGACCCCCTCCCCGCACCCATCGCGGAGCCCGGCCCCGCCGGCCGAAATCTGCTGCTGATCGTGCTCGGGCTCGCCGCGCTCCTCGCCCTGCGCAAGCCGGACGCGCTCCTGAATCCCCAGCTCTGGGCCGAGGACGGCAGCGTGTTCCTCGTGGAGCAGGAACAGCGCGGCGCCGCCGCAATCTTGCAGCCCTATATGGGCTACCTGCACCTGCTGCCGCGGCTGACTGCGTGGTCCGCGGCGCAATGGCTCGATCCGGCCTGGTGGCCCGCGTGGTACAACGGCATCGCCTTTCTCGTCTGGTGCGGGGTGCTCGCGCGCACCCTCTCGCCGCGCCTGCCGCTGCCGCACCGACCCTGGCTGGCGCTCGCCGTGATCGCCGGCCCGCAGACCGGCGAGATCCTCGGGACGATTACCAACGCGCAATGGATCACCGCACTCCTGCTCGTCCAGCAGACCCTGTTGCGGCGCCCGGAGACGACCGCGCAGCGCGCCGGCGACCTTCTCCTCGTGGCGGGCGCGGGCCTCACCGGTCCCTTCGCCGCGGCCCTCCTGCCGCTCTTCGCGTGGAAGTGGTGGCGCGAGCGGGATGGCGACGCGCTCGCGGCGCTGCTGGTCGCCGGGGCGACGGCGGCCTGGCAACTCGCGCACCTGCTGCCCGCCGCCGGCGCCACGGGCGCCCCGGGCGATCCCCTGCAGGCCCTCGTCATCCTGACCCGCCGCCTGCTGATCTGGCCTTTCCTCGGAGCCGGCGCCGCCCACGGCCTGCCAGACGCGATCATCGCCGGGGCCGGCCTTGCGATCGGCACGGCCTTCCTCGCCTGGGTGCTGCGTCCGCACCCCCGGCGGGAGATCCGCCTGCGGCTCCTCGGCGCCGCCGGGCTGCTGCTCGCCGCGGGGGTGTTGCGCACCCGGCCAGACACCTGGCCGCAGGACGACCTAATCTTTGCCGACCGCTATTTCTTTCTACCCCGGCTACTGCTGGTGTGGCTGGTAATCCTGGAGCTCGACGCGGTCCCGCGGCTGGCGGCGTGGGGTGCACGACTCGCGCTGGCGGCCTTTGTGCTTCTGCCGGCGCCGCGTTTCATTTTGCCGGCGGCCCCGGATTTCCGCTGGCGGGAGCATTGCGCGCCGATCCGCGCGGGCACGCCGGCCCGGATCCCGATCCTGCCGGAGGACTGGATTCTCGACTACCCGGGGTGGCCGCCCCGGGACGGACGATGAAGCCGCCCTCACCTGTCCCGACCGGACCGGACCGCGCCGCGTGGGCGGCGGTCGCCGTCGCCGCGGTTTGCCTGGCGCTGCGGAAGCCGTGGGCGCTGCTCACACCGCAGCTTTGGGCCGAGGACGGGAGCATCTTTCTCGTGCAGAACGAGCAGCTGGGCCTCGCCGCGTGGCTGACGCCGTACAACGGCTACCTCCACCTGCTGCCCCGGATTGTCGCCTGGCTCTCCTCCCGCACCCTCGATGTCGCCTGGTGGCCGGCGGCGTACAACGGCGCCGCTTACCTCGTCACGCTGGCGCTCTTTGCGCGCCTCGCCTCGCGGCGGGTCGACCTCCCGGCGAAGCCCGCGCTGATCCTCGCGTTCAGCCTCGTGGTCGGCACGGGCGAGGTGCTGATCGTGCTGACGAACCTGCAGTGGTTCGCCGCGTTCTTCCTGCTCTTCCAGGTCTTCATCCGGCCACCGCGGACCCCCGGCGAGCGGGCGGGCGACCTCGCGCTCCTCGCCGTGGTCGGGCTCAACGGCCCCTTTGCCGCGGTCTTCGGCCCCCTCCTCGCTTGGAAGTGGTGGGGCACGCGGAGCCGCGACGACCTCGCCGCGCTCGTCGTGACGGGGGCGGCCGCGGTGACCCAGGGGCTGCTCCTGCTGCAGACGCCGCTGGACATCAACGCGGAAGCCACGCCCTTCCGGCCCCTGATGGCGCTGTCGGTCATCGGGAGCCGGCTCGTGACGTGGCCGTTCCTCGGACCGGAGGCGGTGCGCGGCGCCGCGCCGTGGGTGCACGCGGCCGCGGGCGCCCTGTTCCTCGGGGCCCTCGCCGGCTGGACCCTGCGGCCCGACCCGCTGCGGCCCATCCGGCTGCGTCTGGTTGTGGCCCTCGGGATCGTGACGGCGGCGTGCGCCTTCCGGGCGCGGGCCGACACCTGGGTGGAGGACACGCTGGAGGCCGGGGATCGCTACTATTACATTCCCCGCGTACTGGTATTCTGGCTGGTAGTGCTGGAATGGCGGGCGGGGCCGGCGATGGTGGCGTGGACCGCGCGGACGCTCGTCGCCGCGGGGATCCTGCTGCACCTGCCGCACTTCATTTTGCCCGCGCCCCCGGACTACCGCTGGGCGGAGCATTGCGACGCGATCCGCCGGGGCGTGCCGGCCAACATCCACACGCTGCCGGAGGGGTGGTGGATCGAATACCCCGGCCGGCCCGGTCTTCTGCCACCACCCTGAATCCGCAAAGACCGCGATCCATTCCGCCGCGGGGGAAGTTTCACGCCGCGTCCCCATCCGGCAACTGGGGCACCCCGGCCCTTGGGATCTGGGCGGTGCCCACGCGGGTAAGAGACGACCCACCCACGGGCACGCTCGCGTGGATGCTTGCCCGCGCGCGCCGCGACCCCACCCTCTCCCCGACGCTATGCCTCAGACCCTCCTCGTGACCGGATCCTCCGGCCTGATCGGCTCGGAAGTGTGCACCTACTTCGCCCGCGAGCTCGGCTACGCGGTGCACGGAGTGGATAACAATCAGCGCGCCGTCTTCTTCGGCCCGCAGGGTGACACCCGCTGGAACCAGCAGCGGCTGGCCACCGAGCTGAAGGGCTTCACCCACCACGAACTGGACATCCGCGACCGGGCCGGGGTGCTCGCGCTGGTGCGGGCAGTGCGGCCAACGGCGATCGTCCACACCGCAGCCCAACCGAGCCACGACCGCGCGGCGGCGATCCCCTTCGACGACTTCGACACCAACGCAGTGGGCACCCTCAACCTACTTGAGGCCGCGCGCCAGGCCTGCCCGGAGGCGCCTTTCGTGCATATGAGCACGAACAAGGTCTACGGCGACGCGCCCAACCGGATCGCCCTGCGCGAGCTGCCCACCCGCTGGGACTACGCCGACCCCGCCTACGCGGGCGGCATCGCGGAGACCTTCACCATCGACCAGTCGAAGCATTCCCTCTTCGGCGCCTCCAAGGTCGCCGCCGACGTGATGGTCCAGGAGTACGGCCGCTACTTCAATCTCCCCACCTGCGCCCTCCGCGGCGGCTGCCTCACCGGTCCGAACCACACCGGCGTCGAACTCCACGGGTTCCTCAGTTACCTCGTGAAGTGCAACCTCGAAGGCCGCGAGTACCGGGTCTTCGGGTACAAAGGGAAGCAGGTCCGCGACAACATTCACTCCCTCGACGTCGCTCGCTTTATGGCCGCCTTCGTCGCCGCTCCCAGAGCCGGGGAGGTTTACAACCTCGGCGGGGGCAAGGCCAACTCCTGCTCCATCCTCGAGGCGTTCCAGATCGCGGAAAAGCACTCCGGCCGCGCCCAGGTCCACACGTACGTCGACCAGGCCCGCGCCGGGGACCACATCTGCTACTACAGCGACCTGACCAAGATGCGGGCCCACTACCCCGCTTGGGATATCACCCAGACGCTCGACGACACCATCGGTCAGATCGTCGCCGCCTGGCGCCGCCGCCCCGCCGGCTGACCTCCGCCCGCCTTCGTCCGTTCCCCGTTATCGGTCATCCGTCCTCCGCCCGCCGACTTCCGACGTCCGCCCTCCGCCCCGTGCGCCTCGTCCTGTTCCTCTGCTTGCTCGCCGCCGGCGCCGCCCGCGCCACCAGCGTGGTGCCGCCGCGCTTTGATGAGTTGGTCGCGGAGGCCGAGCTCATTGT
Organism: Opitutia bacterium Tous-C8FEB; assembly: GCA_002304435.1. Classification (GTDB taxonomy): domain Bacteria; phylum Verrucomicrobiota; class Verrucomicrobiia; order Opitutales; family Opitutaceae; genus ER46. The sequence goes on from NEUZ01000024.1 coordinate 3,898, forward strand.
GCGCGCCACCCCAATCGCGCGGGAGACGCGGCGCGAGACCGCCCCGGACGGCACCGCGATCCTCCGCACCTACGTGACCCTCGCCGTCGAGCGCACGCTTAAGGGCCCGGCTGCCGACCGTCTGACCCTTGCCTTCCTCGGCGGGGAACTCGGCGACGAGGCAATGACCGTCCGCGGCGTGCCGCGACTCGAGCCCGGGGCCACCGATTATGTCTTCATCGCCGGCAACGGCCGCGTTTTCTGCCCGCTCGTCGGCCTCGGCCACGGCCGGTTCCGGGTGCTGCGCGACGGCGCGAACGGCCGCGAGTACCTCGCCCGGGAAAACCACGAACCGCTGACGGATCCCGGCGAGGTGGGCCTGCCACTCGACGCCGTGACCCCGGCGTTGCCGCTCCTCGCGGCCCGCGCCGGGGAGCGCCGCGCGCGCGCCCTTTCCCCGACCGCCTTCGAGGCCGCGGTCTCGGCCGAGCTCCAACGCGGCGCCGTGCCGGTCCACCCCCGATGATCCCGCGGGCCCTCCGCCTCGCCGCGCTGGCCGCCGGTCTCGCCGCCCCCGCCCTCGCCTACGACACTACCGGAGGCACGTGGGCGAGTGGCGACGTCGTCCTGCACCTCCAGCTCGGTCGCCCGGCCGCGCCGCTGCTGGACGGCGCGGCGGATTGGAATGCGGTTGCGACCAGCGCGATGGACGAATGGAACGCCCACCTCGGCCGCAGCCGACTCGTGCCCGCGCCCGACTCCACCGCCGAGGTGCGCAACGGCAACCGGATCAACAACGTCGTCCTCCGCCCCGACGTGTTCGGCACCGCTTTCGACAGCCGCACGCTCGCGGTCACCGTCGGATTCACCAACCGCGCCACCGCGCGCTTCTCGGAGCAGGACGTGGTCTTCAATTCTAACCTCGCGTGGAGCTCCTACCGCGGCCCGCTGCGGTCCGGAACACGCGACCTGCGTCGCGTGGCGCTGCACGAGTTCGGCCACGTCCTCGGCCTCGACCACCCGGACGAGGCGACGCCACCGCAGACGGTCAGCGCGATTATGAACAGCACGGTGGGCAACCTCGAGGCCCTCTCGCCGGATGACATCGCGGGCGCGCGGGCCCTTTACACCACCGGCGGCACCGGTCCCCTCCCCACCCTACCGGTAATCGTCGCGCAGCCGCAGAGCCGCACCGTGCCGGTCGGCGGCACCTACACCTTCAGCGTCACGGCCACGGGTTCCGGCCCCTTCACCTACGCTTGGTTCTTCCGCGCGGACGGGGCTCTCTTCGCCGAGTCACTTCCCTTCGCCACTGGCGCTAGCTACACTCTCGGCTCCGTGCAGCGCGTCGACGGCGGCACCTACACCGCGTACGTTCGCGGGCCGGGCGGGCTCACCGTCAGCAATGCCGCGCGACTGACCGTTACGGCGGGGCCGGCGACGACCCCCGCGACACAGCTGGCGAACCTCTCGACGCGGGGCCGGGTCGAGGGCGGCACGGGCGTGCTGATCGCAGGTCTCGCGGTCACGGGGGGCGCGCCGAAGAGCGTGCTCGTGCGGGCCGCCGGCCCGGCGCTAGCGAGCGTGGGCGTCGGGGACGCGTTGCCCGCGCCGCGCCTGCGCGTGGTCGGCGCGGACGGCCAGAGCGTGGCGGAGAACGAGGCTTGGGAAGCCGCGGGCGCGGGTCCGGCGGTGGCGGCAGCGGCCCAACGGCTGGGCGCGTTCCCGTTTGCCGCCGGCAGCCGCGACGCCGCCCTGCTGCTTACGCTGGCGCCGGGCACCTACACCGCCGTGGTCGCGGGCGGGGAGGCGCGCGCTGGGACTGCGCTGGTGGAGGTGTACGACGCGGAGCCCGCGGCGACGGGCCGCCGGCTGGTCAACATCGCGACGCGCGGCTGGATCGCGGGCGAGACCCAAGTGCTCATCGCGGGGCTCGTCGTCACGGGCCCCGGGCCCCGCACCTACCTCATCCGCGGGGTGGGTCCGACCCTGCTGCGTCCCCCCTTCAACCTCGCGGAGGCGCTGCGCGACCCGCAGCTCGAGCTGTTTCGCGGCGAGACGCTGCTGCGGGAGAACGACGATTGGGACACGCCGCTGAACGGGATGGCCGCGCTCCGCGCCGCGGCGGCCGCCACCGGCGCCTTCGCGCTGGCCGAGACGCGGGACAACTTCCTGCGCACCGGCCTCGACGGGGCGATGCTCGTCACCCTCACGCCGGGCAACTACACCGCGAAGCTGAGCGGTTTTGGCGGCGACGCCGGGGTCGGCCTGATCGAGGTTTACGAGGTGCCCTGAAGTCTCCCGCCGCTCCATCACTCCCCTTTTCGTATGTCTGAATTCAAGCACGCCTTCGGCTCCGCCCCGAGTGATCAGAACGCCCTCGACCTCTTCGCTGGGGAATGGTCCTCCCGGCCACCCGCCGACCGGCCGGAACTCCGCGCTGGCGAAACGCCCCTGTTCGATGATCCCCGTATCGCCTGGGCCCATCACCGGCTGATGGAGCTGGGGCTCGAGGGAGGGCTCTCCGGCCGCCACGTCCTCGAGCTCGGACCGCTCGAGGGCGGCCACACCTACCTCGTCGACCGCCTCGGCGCGGCCAGCGTTACCGCCGTCGAGGCCAACGCCCGCGCTTACCTGAAGTGCCTCGTTGCGAAGGAAATTCTCGGGATGCCCCGCGCCCGCTTTCTGCTCGGCGACGGGCTGGAGTTCCTCCGCACCACCGACCGGCACTTCGACGTCGGCCTCGCCTGCGGGATCCTCTACCACCTCACCGACCCCGTGGAGCTGCTCGCGCTGCTCGCGCAACGCTGCGACGCCCTGTTCCTCTGGACCGTGTTCTACGACCCCGCGTTCGTCGCCGCCAACCCCGTGCCGGGCGCCAAGTTCTCGGACGTCCTCGAGAAGGAGACCGCGGGTTACCGGCACGTCGTGCACCGGTTCAACTACGGTCCTTCGCTCGACTGGAAGGGCTTCTGTGGCGGCGGGGACGTCTACTCATACTGGATGGAGCGCGAGCAGATCATCGGCGCGCTGCGCCATTTCGGATTCACCGAGTTCCGCCAGGAAGAGCATCCCAACGTCCACGGCAGTGCGCTGATGCTCGTCGCGCGCAAGGCGGGGCCGTCGGCCCGTTGACGCCACCGCGAAGGCACGCACAGTCACCTTATGCGCTCTCCGCGTCGCGCCCTCCTCCCCGCTGCCGGCCTGCTGCTGCTGCCGCTGGCGGCGCGCGCCGGTGAACCCGCGCCCTCCGGTCTGCCCCGCCAGTCGCCGTTTGCTCCCCCCGGCGCACCGGCGGCCGAAACCAGCGCGGCGCCTGCGGAGAACCTTGAGTTCGCGGGCGTGTCTTCGGTCGGCAAGCGCACCGACCTGATTTTCCACGACCGCGAGGCGAAGCGCACGCACTGGATCGGCGTGGGCGAGTCGAAGGCGGGGATCCAAGTCGTCGGGTACGACAGCCGGCGCGAGCAGGCCATTCTCAAGGTGAATGGCGCCGACAAGGTGCTGCCGCTGCGCAAGGGTTCGAAGCCCTCGGGGGCGCCCGTCGCCGTGACCGCCCCGGTGACGACCCCCGACGCGCCGCCGCCTGGGGTCGTGTTCGCGCAACCCTTCCCCGGCCTGGGCCGGCCCGAGGCCATCGGGGACACCCCGACCACCCTGCAGCCCGTGCCACCTGCGCCGCCGCAGCGCCAAGAGGCCGAGGCGCGGATGCTGGTCAGCGATCTATTGGAGATCGGGATGGCGCAGCGCCGTGCCTACGAGGAAGCGCAGCGGCGGCAGGCCCAAGCCAACCCACCCCCGGCTCCACCGCCCGGCGGCCAGCCCTGAGCGGCACCGGGGAACCCGCGGACCTTAACTCTCCTTGCGGCCCCAACCGTAGGCCCAAAAATCGAGCCGGCCAGCGACCTTAACGTCCGCGAAGCCCGCCCGCCGGAGGAAGGTCTCGATCTCCGGCTGGGTCGAGCACTTGGAGATTTGCGCGGGCCGCTGGCCTGGCGGGAAACGCAGGCGGCTCTCCTCGAAGACCGCCCAGCCCGCGGGGGAGGCGAGGTCGACGTTGTCGCAGTAAAAGCGTCCGCCCGGCCGCAGGATCCGTTTCGCCTCGAGGATGTAGTTGTAGCGGTCCCATTCCTCCAAGTGCATAAACACCACCGTCGTGTAGACCACGTCGACCGAGGCGTCGGGAATCGGGCGCAAGTCGTAGCCGGAGACCTCCTGCAGCCGGATGTTCGGCAGGCCGAGGAGGCGGCGCGAGGCGATGCGGAGCATATTCGAGGAGACGTCGCAGCCGATCCACTCCTTGACGAACGGCGACAGCACGCGACCCACGCGGCCCACGCCGCAGCCGATCTCAAGGAAGGTATCCTCCGGGCGGATCCCGACCGTGGCGCGCAGGATGTCGAGCGTGTCCTCCGCGTCGGCGTGGAACTTGTCCTCGTCGGTGTAGCCGGAGACCACGAGGTACGCGTCGGTCTTGGAGCCGGAGAGGGAATTCCAGACCGCCTTGTAGTCGCCGCGCAGGGAGCTCATCGGGGGCGAGCCAACGGCAGCGCCGGGGACCCGTCAAGGGCCCGGCCAGATCGGCCTTCACCGCGGGCCGGTTTTCCGCCTCACTCCCACGGTGCGCATTCTTATCTCCGGCATCTGCGGCTTCGTGGGCAGCACGCTCGCGCGCGCCTTCGCGGAGCGCGGCGCTGGGCACAGTGTCGCCGGGTTCGACAACTTCATCCGTCCGGGCAGCGAGGCCAACCGGGATGACCTCCGTCGCCTCGGAGTGAAGTTGTTCCACGGCGATCTGCGCGCAGCCAGCGACCTAGAGACATTGCCCCCGGCCGATTGGGTCATCGATGCGGCCGCAAACCCCAGCGTGCTGGCTGGGGTCGACGGGCGCACCAGTTCCCGGCAGTTGGTGGAACACAACCTCGGCGGCACGGTAAACCTGCTCGAGTACGGCAAGGCCCACCGCGCGGGCTTCATTCTGCTCAGCACTAGCCGGGTGTACGGGATCACGCCCCTGACCCAGCTGCCGCTGGTCGTGCGCGACCACGCCTTCACCTTGGCGCCCGACGCCCGCGGACCCGGCCTCGGGCCGGCGGGGATCACCGAGGAATTCCCCACCACGGCGCCGCTCTCGCTTTATGGCGCCACCAAGCTCGCCAGCGAAGCGCTCGCGCTTGAGTACGGCGAGGCCTTCGGGCTCCCCGTGTTCATCAACCGCTGCGGCGTGCTCGCGGGCGCCGGCCAGTTCGGCCGGGCGGATCAGGGGATTTTCTCCTACTGGATCCACTCTTGGCGGCAGCGCCGCCCGCTGCGCTTTATCGGTTTCGACGGCCAAGGCCACCAGACGCGCGACTGCCTGCACCCTCGCGACCTCGTCCCCGCACTGGAGCGGCAATTCACCGCTCCCGCCCTGCCGGCGGCCGACCGCATCGCCAACTTCTCCGGCGGCGCCGCCTCCGCCTGCTCCCTGCGCCAGCTGAGCGACTGGTGCCGGGACCGTCTCGGCGACCACACCGTGACCTCCGACCCCACGCCTCGGCCCTTCGACCTTCCGTGGCTCGTGCTCGATGCGGCTAAGGCCCGACGGCTGTGGCAATGGGAGCCCGCCACCTCGCGCGCGGATATTTGCGTCGAGATCGCGGGCCACGCCGAAGCTCATCCGGACTGGCTCGAGCTCTCCGCGCCGCTCTGAGCCCGCCGTATGACGCCCCCCGCCCCGCTCTCCCTCCTGTCCGTCATCGTCCCCGCGCGGGATGAGGAGGAGTCCCTGCCCGCCACCCTGCGCGCGATCGCGGACGCCTTTGGCCGTGCCGGGGTGCCCCACGAGCTCGTCGTCGTCGACGACGGCAGTCAGGACCGTACTTGGACCGTGTTGGCGGAGTTGCAGCGGGAGATCCCCTCCCTTGCGCCCACGCGCAATGCCAGCGGCGCCCACGGCTTCGGTCGGGCGGTCGTCTGGGGCCTCGACCACAGCCGGGGCGACGCCGTGGTGATTATGATGGCGGACGCCTCCGACGACCCCGCCGACGCCGTGAAATACTGGCAACTGCTCGCCGCGGGCAATGATTGCGCGTTCGGCAGCCGGTTCGTGAGCGGTGGGCGCGTCATCGATTACCCGCGGGTGAAGCTGCTCGTGAATCGCATTGCCAACCTGCTGGTACGGATCGCGTTCCGCCTGCCGCTGAACGACACCACCAACGCCTTCAAGGCCTACCGGCGCACGGTGATCGACGGCTGCCGTCCATTCCTCGCGCCGCACTTTAACCTCACCGTAGAATTGCCGCTCAAGGCCATCGTGCGCGGCTACACCTACGCGATCACGCCGATCTCTTGGCGCAACCGGAAGCACGGTGTCGCGAAGTTGAAGATCAAAGAGATGGGCAGCCGCTACTTCTTCATCTGCGCCTACGTGTGGCTCGAAAAATACTTCAGTCGCGGCGACTACCGGCGGAAGTGACCGGCGGTCGGGCTACGTAGCGTCCACTAGGAGCGGGGCCGGGTTTACCCCGGAAAAAGCCTTGTCGGCGGCGACCCCCTGCCGCCTTTATTGCAATCTCTTTTCAACCCGGATTCCCGCCGTCGCCGATGTTTCCCCCCACGCCCCCAACTGATTCCGCCAACGCCCGCTCCACCGGGCCGGAGGTGCGCCGATGAACGTCATCCGCGGAGAGATCGAGGGTCCGCTGATCCTCGAACCCAAGGTATTCGGGGACGCCCGAGGCTTCTTCGTCGAGTCGTACAACCGGGAGCGCTACCGCCAGGCCGGAATCACGGCGGACTTCGTGCAGGACAATTTCTCGTTCTCCGGGCGCGGCACGCTCCGCGGGATGCACGCCCAGAATCCTTCGCCGCAGGGCAAGCTGGTGTCGGTGTGGCAGGGGGAGGTGTGGGACGTTGCGGTCGACCTCCGGCGCGGCTCGCCCACCTTTGGCCGCTGGATGGGCGTCACGCTCTCCGCCGAGAACAAACGCCAGTTCTGGGTGCCCCCCGGCTTCGCCCACGGCTTCGTTGTCACCGGCGAAAACGCCCTCTTCCACTACAAGTGCACCGCGCTCTACGCACCGCAGGACGAGATCGGCTTCCGTTGGGATGACCCGGCGGTGGGCATCCCCTGGCCCGTGACGGCGCCGCTGCTCTCGGCCCGCGACGCGCGCGCCCCGCTACTGCGGGATCTGCCGCCCGAAAAACTGTTCTGAACGCGATGCCCCGGAAACGCATCCTTCTGTTCGGTGAGCAAGGCCAAGTCGCTTGGGAGCTTCGCCGCACCCTCGCGCCGATGGCCGACCTGACCTGCGTGGGCCGGACCGGGGCCGACCTCGCCGACCCGGACGCGATCCGCCGGGCGATCGCCGCCGCCGCGCCGGACGTAGTCGTCAACGCGGCCGCCTACACCGCGGTCGACAAAGCGGAAACCGAAACCGCGCTCGCCACGCGGATCAACGCGGACGCGCCTGGCGTGATGGCCGCGGAGGCCGCCCGCCGCGGCGCGCTGCTGGTGCATTACTCGACCGACTACGTCTTCGCCGGCACCAAGGGTACCCCCTACACCGAGGATGATCCGACCGGGCCGCTCGGGGCCTACGGCCGCACCAAGCTCGCTGGCGAGGAGGCCGTCCGCGCCGCCGGCGGCAGCCACCTCATCTTCCGCCTCTGCTGGGTCTACGGAAATCGCGGCGCCAACTTCCTGCTCACGATGCAGCGCCTGGCCCGCGAACGGGAGGAGGTCCGCGTCGTCGCCGACCAGCACGGCTGCCCCACCTGGTCGCGGATGATCGCCGAGGCGACCGCCCACAGCCTGCGCTGCCTGCACACCCCGGACGACGCCCGCGCCGTCACCGGCACCTACCACCTCTGCGCCTCGGGCCAGACCACGTGGCACGAGTTTGCCCGCGCGATCATCGACGCGGTGCCGGCCGAGCGCCGCCGGTGCCGCGAGGTCCGCGCCATCTCCACCGCCGAGTACCCCACGCCCGCGCGACGCCCGGCTTACTCGGTCCTCGACACCACCAAGCTCGAGCGCGTCTTCGGGCTGCGCCTGCCCGACTGGCGGGTGAGCCTAGGCCAAGTGCTCGAAGGCTGAGCGCACGTCCGAACCCTTTTCGCATATGAACCTCCTCGTCACTGGCGGCTGCGGCTTCATCGGCAGCAATTTTATCCGGCAGCGTCTCCTTGAGGCCGGCTCGCCGCTGCGCCGCTTGGTCAACCTCGACGCCCTGACCTACGCGGGCAACCCCGCGAACCTTGCGGACCTCGCGGGCGACCCGCGCTACCGGTTCGCCCACGGCGACATCGGGGATGCCGCGCTCGTCGCGCGCCTGCTGGCCGAGCACGACATCGACGCGGTGGTCAACTTCGCCGCTGAGTCGCACGTCGACCGCTCGATCGACTCCCCGGAGCCGTTCGTGCAGACCAACGTTGTCGGCAGCCTGCGCCTGCTCAATGCCGCGCGCCAACACTGGGCCCACCTGCCCGAGCCGCGCCGCGCCGCTTTCCGCTTCCTGCACGTCTCGACCGACGAGGTTTACGGGACGCTCGCGCCGACGGACCCGGCCTTCACCGAGGAGACCCCGTTCGCGCCGAACTCGCCCTACGCCGCCTCGAAGGCCGCCAGCGATCACCTCGTTCGCAGCTACCAGCACACCTTCAAGCTGCCGACGCTGACGACCAACTGCTCGAACAACTACGGGCCGTACCACTTCCCGGAGAAGCTGATTCCGCTGATGATCCTCAACGCCCTCGAGGGGAAGCCACTGCCGGTCTACGGCGACGGCCAGCAGATCCGCGACTGGCTCTACGTGGAGGACCACGCCGCCGCCATCTGGCTCGTGCTGCAGCGCGGCCGCACCGGTGAGACGTACAACATCGGCGGCCTGAACGAGAAGCCGAACCTCGAAATCGTGCGCACCATTTGCGCCCTCCTCGACCGCAAGTCGCCGCGCGCCGACGGCCGCTCCTACGCGGAGCAGATCACCTACGTCGCCGACCGCCCCGGCCACGACCGCCGCTACGCGATCGACTGCGCCAAGCTCCAGCGCGAGCTCGGCTGGGCGCCCCGCGAGTCCTTCACCACCGGCATCGAGAAGACCGTGGACTGGTACCTGACGCACCGCGGCTGGGCCGCCGACATCACGGCGAACCGTTACGCCCGCGAGCGCCTCGGCGCGAAGTCCTGATCTCCCGTCCCCGCCTTCCCTGATGAGCCCGGTCCCGTCCTCCTCCTCCCGCCCGCCCTTTACCTCCCGCAAGGGCATCGTGCTCGCCGGCGGTTCCGGCACCCGCCTCTACCCGCTCACGGTGGCGGTCTCGAAGCAGCTGATGCCGGTGTACGATAAGCCGATGGTGTACTACCCGCTGTCGGTGCTGATGCTGTCCGGCATCCGGGAGATCCTGATCATCTCGACGCCCGCCGACCTCCCCCTCTTCCGCCGGCTGCTCGGCGACGGCTCCGCCTTCGGGGTGCGGTTCAGCTACGCGGAACAGGCCCGGCCCGAGGGGCTCGCGCAGGCCTTCCACATCGCGGGTGACATCGGCTTCCTGCGCGACGAGCCCGCCGCGCTCGTGCTGGGCGACAACCTCTTCTACGGCCACGACCTGGTGAAGTCCCTCGAGCGCGCCACCACCCGCGTCGACGGCGCCACGATCTTCGGCTACCACGTGGCCGATCCCCGCAGTTACGGCGTGGTCGAGTTCGCGGCGGACGGCCGCGTCGTCTCCCTCGAGGAGAAGCCGGCGCAGCCCAAGTCGAACTACGCCATCCCCGGGATCTACTTCTACGATGCGGAGGTCGTGGCGCGCGCGCGCAGCCTGCGCCCCTCGGCCCGCGGCGAGCTGGAGATCACCGACCTGAACCGCCGCTACCTCGAGGCGGGCCGGCTGCACGTCGAGGTCCTCGGCCGCGGCACCGCTTGGCTCGACACCGGCACGCACGACTCGCTGTTGGAGGCGGGGCAGTTCGTCTCCGTGATCGAGAACCGCCAAGGCCTGAAGATCGCCTGCCTCGAGGAGATCGCCTGGCGCCAGGGCTGGATCGACCGCGCCACGCTCGAGGCCAACGTGACCCGCCTCGGCAAGTCCTCCTACGGCGCCTACCTGCGCCGGGTGGTGCTGGGCGCCTGAATGCCAGTCTTGTCAGGAATAAGGGGTTGAGCGCCGCCCCCGGGACCGGAATACCTCGGGCCCCGCACGGCTGATGCGCCTCCTCCCCTGCAGTTCCGCGCCCCCGCCGGGAGCCCCCCCACCCCGGCTGAGCCTGATCGTGCCCCTGTACAACTGCCTGGGGCTCACCACCGCGATGCTGGCCAGCCTTCACGCCACGCTGCCGCCCGGGATCTCCGCGGAATTGCTGCTGGTCGACGATGGGAGCACGGACGGCACCCCGGCCTGGCTGGAGGAGATCGCGGCCCGCCCGCCCGCCGGCTGGCTGCCGCTGCGGATTCTGGTCAACGAGCGCAACCGGGGCTTCGCGGTGAGCAACAACCGCGCCGCCGCCCTCGCCCGCGGCGAGCTCCTGCTCCTGCTGAACAACGACCTCGTGCTGCTCCCGGGCTGGCTTGAGCCGCTGCTCGCCGCTCACACGCAGCTGGGCGCGCGAGCCGGCCTGGTTGGCAACGTCCAGCTCGACGCCGCCACCGGGGCGGTGGATCACGCCGGCCTTGAGCTTACACCTCAAGGCAAGCCGATCCACGTCCGCGAACTGCCGCGGGCGGAGTCATTCGGGGACGGGATCCGGATCGTGCCTGCGGTCACCGGCGCGTGCGTCCTGCTCTCCCGCGCGCTTTGGGAGGAGCTGGGCGGATTCGACGAGGGGTACGTCAACGGGGGCGAGGACATTGACCTCGGTTACCGCGCGCGAGGCGCGGGCCGGGTCAACGCCGTGGCGCTATCCAGCGTGATCCGGCACCACGTGAGCAGTTCCCCCAACCGCAAGGCGCGCGACGAGCAAAACTCGCGCCGGCTCGCCCTGCGGTGGCGGGAACAACTGCTGGCCGACAGCGTGATTCCCTGGTGCCGCGCCCACCTCGCCGAGGCCTGGGTCCAGCCCAAGCAGCAGGACTGCCTCGTCACTCTCCGGACGGCGGGCTTTCTCGCCGGCCTGCGGCGCACGCCGCCGCCGGAGGCCTCGTTGCGAGTCGCCCAGGCAATGCGGCGCGAGTTCACGCGCTGGGACGAGCTTTGTGGTCAGGGCGCCTGAGGCGGGGGCGACGCCAGCACCTCACGCACCACCGCCTGCGGACGCTGATTCACCGCGAGGAACATCCGGCCCACGTATTCGCCGATCAGACCCAGCATCACTAACTGCGTACCGGAGAAGATGAGGATTACCGCCATCGCCCAGCCCCAACCGTACTCCGGGCCGATTCCTTGGATCCAAAGCCAAGCGATCGAACCAAGGGCCAACAACCCCAGCGCGGCGACGCACAATCCGAGCGCGGTGGCGAGGCGGAGCGGCAGCAGCGAAAAGTTCACCCACGCACTCAGCCAGAGCCGGACCAGCCGCCCGAAGGTGTAGGTGCTGCGACCCGCCTTCCGGTCCTCGTGGCGCACTTGGATGGAGCCGATCCGCTGCGTGACCTGCAGCAACAGGCCGTCGAGGTAGGGATAGGGACCCGCATAGCCGATCACCTGCTGCGCGGCGAAGGCGCTCACGCAGCGGAAGCTGGAGAGGTAGAAGCCGGCAGGCTTGTCGAGCGCCCAGTCCGTCATCCGGTTAGTGAACCAGCTACCGAGGTTCCGCCACGCGGCGTGGCGCTTGTCCTCGTAATGCCCGAAGACCACGTCGAGGCCGGTCGCGCAGGCGTGGCGCCACAGCCGTACCGCCTCCGCCGGCGGGTTCTGGCCATCGTCGTCGAGGTTGACCAAGTGCGCCCCCCGCGCGTGCCGCCAGCCGGTAAGGACCGCGTTGTGCTCGCCGAAGTTGCGCGCGTGCTCGACCAAGGTCACCGGCACCCGCGACGTCCGCACCAGTTCCCGGGCCACGCGGCTGGTCTCCTCCCCGCTGCCGTCGTGCACCAGGACAATCTCGTGGCCGCCGGGGATGTCCATCGCCTCGATCTCCCGCACGACCGTCCCGATGGACTCCGCGCTGCGGTAGAGGGGGATGACAAAACTCAGGGCCGGGGAAGCCATCAACCGATTAGCCGCCAAAGCGTCCCGGGGCGCAAGTCCGCGCTGCTTTCCGGCGTGTCAGGCGGCCGCGGCCGGCGTCAGACATAATGCCGCAATTCCCTGCGGTAGAACGCAAGGGTGCGGTCCAGCGCCGTGCGCAGGTCGACCCGCGGCCGCCAGCCGAGGCGCCGGCGGATCCGGCGGTCATCCGCGTAGTAGTCGCCGATGTCGATCTTCCGCCGGTCCGCCGGGAAGGCGCGGACCACGAAGGAGCCCCCGCCGTTGAGCTCCACCAGCAGCTCCGCGAGGTGCGCGAGGGTGACGCGCGGCGGCCCGCCCAGATTGAAGATCTCGCCCACCGCCTCCGGCCGCGCCGCCGCCAGCAGGAACGCGTCCACCGCGTCGTCCACGTAGGTGAAGTCCCGCCACTGTTCCCCGCCCCAGACCTCAAAAGGCTGGCCCTCCACCAGCCGGCGGATCCAGACGCCCACGAAGGTCTGCCGCGCGTCCCGCACCCGCATCCGCGGGCCAATCGTGTTGGTCAGCCGCAGGACCGTGGAGGCGATGCCGTGGACGCGCGAGTACAGGAGGTGGAACGATTCGCCCGCGAGCTTGTTGATGCCGTTCACGTCCACCGGCCGCAGCGGGTGGCCCTCGTCGACCGGCAGGTAATCCGGCCGGCCGTAGATCTGGCGCGTGCTGGCGAAGACGATGCGGATCCCCGGGTTGTGCTGGCGGCAGGCCTCGAGGATCGCGAGCTGCGCCCGGCAGTTGATGTCCAGGTCCGTCTGCGGGTCCGTCATCGAGTCCATATGGCTCGTCTGCCCGGCGAGGTTGAACAGGAAATCCTGCCCGCGGATCAGGTCCGGGAGGCGGGGCCAGTCGCGCACGTCGGCCAGGTGGACGCGCACCCGCGAGGCGATGCCGGCGAGATTGCGCCGGTTGCCGCCGTACTCCGGGACGAGGCTGTCGACGATCGAGACCCGCGCGCCGAGGCCGACGAGGGCCCGGGCGAGGTTGGAGCCGATGAAGCCGAGCCCGCCCGTGATGAGGACACGGCGGCCCGCGTAGGTGCGGCGCAGGTTCGGCAGGGGGACCATCGAGCTGGGAGGAAGAAGGCGTCGGCGGGGAGCGTCAACGCCCCGCTGCGTCGACCGTGAGCCGGAAGACTTGGACCGCGAGGTCGCGTGGATCCCGCCCGCCCGCCGGCCGCGCGGGCTCCGCGAAGGCAAGGACCCAGCGCGAGACGCCGGGCGGCGCCACCAGCCCACGCCAGACCAGCTCGGTCTCCTCCTCGCCCAAGGGGAGCGCCGCACCCGGAACGGGTCCCTCCGCGGGCCGGAGCGTGAGCGTGCGGGGGCCCCAGCCGCGCGCGTGCAGCGTGAAGGTGACGAGGATCGCAGAGTCGCCGGGGTTGCGGACCTCGAATTCCGCCTCCGCACCCATCCACTGCCACGGCCGGCCGCCCGCCGGGGCCTGCTCGACGGGGAACCAGCCGGCGGTGGCGGCGGCGCGCAGGCCGCCGGCCGGGACGAGCGCGAATCGCGGGGACAACTCAAGGCGGCCGCCGGACGCGGCGCCGGCGACGACCACCCCGCCCTGCAGGTCCCACGCGCCCCGCAGCGGCGTGTCGCGGCGCGCCTCGTAGGTGTGGGTCTCGAAGTGCTGCGGCCGGCGCAGCAGGAAGGCGTTCGCCCAGAGCCGGGACCACATATCGGGAACGAGGAGGTTGACGCCCGCGGCGAGCTCGGGTCGGTCCTCGGCTGCGCGCAGCGCCGCCAGCTCGGGTGTGACCCGTAGCGGAGCCTGGGCGAGCGCGACCAAAATACGGGCCGAGGCGAAGGCGCCGCCGGCAAGCACCGCCACGACAAGGGCGGAGACGCCAAACCAACGCAGGGGGCCCCCGCCCTGCCGCAGGGCCGCCCACGACCACAGCAGCGGCAGCACCAAGGGGTAGAACACCGCGAGCAACTTGTAGGCGTCGTAGCTGGCGTTGGTGCCCCACCACGCGCCGCGCGCCTGCAGCAGCGTGTAACCGGCGACCACGGGCGCCAGCACCGCCAGCGGCAACGCCCGCGCGGCGGGGCGGCGCCGCACCGCGGTATAACCCGCAGCAAGCCACAGCGCGACCAGCCCCGCCGCTAAGACCACCCTCACCCCGGCCACCGGCCACGCCGCCAGATCGGTGCCGCCGACGAGGCCGATCCAGCCCTCCGGCGTCAGCGCCGGGATCCGCCAGCCGAAATCGTGGGTGCGCAGCAACGTCAGCCGCTCCACGTATCCGGCGAAACGGGCCGGGAATGCCAGCGCGACGATCGCCAGCGGCGCAAGCATCACGCCGGTCCAGCGGGCGCCCCGCACAAGGACCCTGGCGCCGCGGAGCGCGAAGGCGGCGTGCAAACCCGCGGGCAGCAGGACCGCTGGCAGGAGAAAATTGTACGCACCCGCGACCAGCCAATACCCCAACGCCAGCAGCGGCGCGCAGGCCCACGAGGCGCGCCCGCGGGTGAGCACCACCCCACCCCAGCTGACCCAGACCAAGGCCTGCGCCGCGAGCAACTGGCCGGGGGCGACGTGCGCCACCGCGTACCACCACACGGGGCTCACGGCCGCCGCCGCGGCCACCACCAGCGCCAGCGCCCCGCGTTGCCCGAACAGCGCCCGCGCCGCCCAGAAAACCGCCGGCACCAGCGCCGCCAGCAACAGCCCCGTGTGCACCGTCGCCAGCTCGTGCGGCGCGCGCCCGAGCAGGGTAGCGTTAAGCGCTAGGAGCGCCGCAGGCGTGAAGTGATTCAGCCGCAGCCAGTAGTCGAAGAAGTTATCGACCGACAGGATGGCCACCACCTCGCGCTGCCCGAGAAAACCACCGCGGTCCGAGCGGGCAAATTCCTGCAGGACGCGCGCGCCCGCCCCGTAGTCCGCCGCATCGCAGCTCCCCAGCGAAACCGTAGTTGCGCCGGCGCCGCCCCCCGCCACCGCCCCGGCCACGGCCAGCACCGCCAACCCTGCCAGCCCCAGCACCAACCCGACCCGCGACACCTCGCGCGCCAGCCGCCGCGCGCCTCCCCGCGCCAGCGCCACCCCTAACAGGGCTGCGGGCAGCAGTTGCGCCCACCGCCCGTAAACGTCTGTGCCCGCCGCCCCCGCCATCGCGCCCCACCACACGACCGCCGACTGCAGGCTTAGCCCGGCGGCCGGCACCAGCAGCGGCCAAAACGCGCGCCAGCGCCGCGGCATCGCCAGCCACGCCAGCCCCGCACCCCAAAAGGCGAGTTGCGCTGCGAGCAGCAGGGCGATCAACCAGACTTCCATCGGGCGAGTCGCGGCTGGCTCACGTGGGCTTCACGCCGACCCCCAGTACCGAGGTGCCCCACGCCCACCGCCCACCCACGTCCAGCCACGCGTGCTCCGCGGCCATCAACGCGTCACAAACCCCCTCCACCGCCGCCGGATAAGCCCGGACATCACTCGTGTCACTAGGGCGACGGAACAGCTTGCGCTTCGCCCACACCGCCGGGAACGGCAACGCGTTCCAGTGCGTCGTGGTCACCCCGGTGAACCCGGCCCCGCGCAGCAGCGCCGCCACCTCCGGCCGGGTGTACCGGTGCTTCGTCTGGCACGAGTCGTCGTGGTAGGACCACATCCAGCGGTAAGCGGGAACGTTCACCACCACCCGCCCGCCCGGACGCAGCACCCGGAAAAACTCCGCCGCCGCCACCTCCGGATCCGTCACCTGACAGACCACGTCCGCCGACACCACCGCGTCGAAGCCCGCGTCCGCGAACGGCAACGCCGTGACGGACGCCTCGCGCACCTCGACCCCCAGACCGCAGCGCCGTTGCGCGAGGGTGCAGGCGAGCGCCATAAAATCGATCCCCGCGAGGGTCCAGTCCGGGTGCCGCTCCTGGAGCCGCAGGATCAGCCCGCCGGTGCCGCACCCCGCGTCAAGGACCGCGCCGCCGGGGGGGACCCAGCCGGACAACTCGCGGTCCACGTGCGCGTGCAGGGAACGGAAATACCACATCCCGTCCTCCACCTCGGCCAGCTTGACGTACTCATCGGTGTTCATCGCCGCCGGAGATGGAGCAGAAATTGCCGGCGGGTGCAGCCTGAATCCATCGCGCCCCTCAATCGGCGAACTGCCCGCCGGCGCCGACCCGCACCGCCTGTTCCCGCAGCCCGAACGCGCGCAGTTGGTTCGGCCCGGCGCCCTCCCGGCGCACCGGGTCCGGGCTGGTCAGCGTCAGGGTGCTGATCCCCGGCGGCAGGGACAGTCCCCGCACCCGGAGCGTGGTGCCCTCCGCGTCGACGGCGACCTCGGCCCGGACGTGGCCCGCGTGCTCGAGACGGACCCGCCGCGCGCGGGGGGCGACGAGTTCCAGCCGGATATCCACCCCCACGGAACCGGGATACGGATTGTAGTAGGAAAGCACCGCGCGGCCGCCCGCCCAGCGCACACCGGCGTCGGGCCGCAGATGCCAGCCCTGCCCGAAGGTCAGCGCGGGCGCGAAGGGCGGTTGCGGCTGCGGGGACGGCCGGAGGAGCACGACCACCTGATTGCCGAGTGCGCTGTGGAGGCGCTGGAAGTAACCCAGCTGTTCCAGTTCGCCCAGCAGGCGCTCCCCGCGGTCCTCGAACCCCTTGCGGTTGACGTGGAGGGCGGCGAAGCCGGCGGCCTCGAGCCGGCGCACAAGCTCCTCCGTGGACCGGCCCTCGAGGTCGCGCTGCCACCGCCCGCGGGCGCGATGCTTGGCCGCCCCGTAGCTGAACCGCAGGTGGGTGGAGAGGAGATATGGCCGGAAGTGCTCGTAATCCGTGAGCCGATGGGGCGGCACCACCTCGGGAAAACCGAGCACGGGCAACTGGAACACCGCGGAACCGGGGGGCAGGGCCGATTCGAGCTCGGCCATCAACGCGGTGTCGGAGCGGACGGCGGCCGCGATGGCCTCCTGGCGCGCGGGGTCCGGCCGGCGCGGCAGCTGGTCGAGCAGGCCGGCGGCGGCCAGGACCAGCGCGGTCGCGACGCGCGCGGAGGGGGTCCAGCCCGCGGTCCAGCGCGACAGCCGCACCACGAGGAAGAACAGGACGAGGGCGGAAAGGAACACCGCCGCCCGGTTGGTGGCGCGGAAGAGTTGGAAGCCGGCGAAGAACGCGAGGACGTTGGTGACCCCGCCAACGCTGGCGTACGCGAGCAGCCAGGAGCCCGCCAGCGCAGCGCCCGGGAGCGGCCGCCGCCGGAGGAGTTGGCGCAGGGCCGCCGCCGCCAGCACCAGGAAACCCGCGATCCCGCAGACCCCGAGGTACGGGAGGAACGGCTCGCCGTGCCATTCGGACCAGCGCTGGTAGCGTTGGCCGAGCGCGGCCAGCGGCGCCCAGCGGTGGTACTCCGGCGGGATGAACATCTCCACCGGCTTGAGCGCGTACCGCTCGGTGCCGCCGTAGTTGCGCGTGAGCAGCGGCAGGCCCTCGGGCTCCTGCGCGTGCACCCAGAACTCAAGATTCGCGGCGAGGAACACCGCCACCGCCAGCCCCCCGGCGGCGAGGCCGATCGTGAGGTTCTCGCGCCGCCGCGGACCGCACCATTGGAACACCAGCGCCCAGACCAGCAACTGGCCCCAGAAGAGCAGCAGGTAAGGGTTGCCCCAGCCGAGCCCGAGCGCCGCCAACCCGCACACCGCCGCCCCCCCGCTGCGCCACCGCAGCCGCCGGCTCTGCGCCACCAACCACACCGCGAGCAGGCCCACGGGCACCGTCCACGTGAACACGAAGGAAAAGTGCGCCAGCCCCCGGTGGAACGTGTGGTAGCTGTACGCAAACAGTAGCGCGCCCGCCCACGCCCACTCCCACCGCACCGCGAGCCGCCGCGCCACGAGGTAAAAGGCCAACGCCGCGCTCACCTGCGCGAACAGCAGCCCGAGGTTCGCCGCCGCGAACAGCCCAATCCCTCGGCCCAACGCCCCCAGCGCGAGCATCAGCGGCTTGTCCGGCGTCGGGTAGGCGTTCCAATCCGCTCCGAAGGGCGCCCCCAGCCGCTCGATCTCCTGCGACCGCAACGGCCACGTCTCCCCCTCCCCCGCCGCCTTGATCCGCGCCAACACCTCGTGCGCGTCGCCCGCGTAATCCGTCGGCACCGCCCAGTCCGCCGGCGTCCAACGGCCGTAATGCGCCGCCCACACGAGGGTGGTGACCAGCACCAACAGGCCCACGCGCCAAGACGCGGAGAAACGAGGGGAAGACATCAGGGGGGATGGACACGGGGTGAGGCGCCCCGCGGTCAGTTCGCAGCCGACCCCCCGACTGCACCAAACCTCCGGGCGCACCCGCAAGCCCCGCGAACTGACATCGGGGAAAGCTTTGCCA
The DNA here is from genome assembly GCA_002304435.1 of Opitutia bacterium Tous-C8FEB. Lineage (GTDB taxonomy): Bacteria > Verrucomicrobiota > Verrucomicrobiia > Opitutales > Opitutaceae > ER46. Next base: position 22,342 of record NEUZ01000024.1, read on the forward strand.
AAGGGGCCGGCGCTTCCTTCGCTCCGCCCGACCGATGCCCTCCCGCGAACGACCGCCCTCCGCCGCCCACCCGCGGCCCTTCTGCCACGCGGGCCTCCTCTGGGACGACTTCGACCCCGACTCCGCCTGGTTGCGCGAGACCGCGGTCCTGCGTTTCCGCAAGCCGGCCGGGCCGGCCCCCTTCACCCTGGTCGGCCGGCGCCGCGCGCACCCGGAACTGCGCGGGCTTGAATGCGGGCAACCGGGCCTCCGCGTGCGGGTGAACGGGCAACCCGCGGGGGAGTTGCCCCCCGGCGCGCCCGGCGACTGGAGTCTCCCGCTTGCGCTGCCCGCGGGGGAGGAGGTCGAGCTAACCCTCGCATTGACGGGCACCCGCCTCACCAACGCGCTCGCTTGGGCCGGCCGCGTCACGGGCCTTCCCGCGTGGCGTCACTTCCGCGCCCAGCGGCGCAACCGGCAACTGCGGCTGCTCGCCCTGCGCGCGGCCGACGGCGCGGCGGTGTGCGACTTCGGCCGGCCCGACGCGGTCTTCGCCGCCGCCTACCGGCGCCGGCACGCGCGACTCGGGATCAACCTCGTGGGCTTCCTGACCGCCGATCTTGGCGTGGGCGAGTCCGCCCGTTGCATGGTGCGGGCCGCGGACGCCGCCGGGTTGCCGGCCGCGCTGGTGCCCCTGCGGCTCAATTGCCGGAATCGTCTCGGGGACGACACCTACGCGGCGCGGCTCAGCCCGGAAAACCCGCACCCGGTGAACGTGTTCCACATCGATCCGCCGGCGGCGGCGGAAATCGACCACCACCACGGCCGCGCCTTCCGTGCCGGCCGGTACAACATCGGTTACTTCGCGTGGGAACTGCCGGAGTTCCCGGACGCCTGGCTGCCGTCGTTCGATTACTTCGACGAGATCTGGTGTCCGAGTGACTTCACCGCGGCGGCGGTGCGCGAGAAGAGTCCCCTCCCCGTGCTGACCTTCCCGCACGCCATCGCCTTTGCCGCCCCACCGGAGCCCGCGGAAGAACTGCGGCGACGGTTCGGCCTGCCCCCGGGAAAGTTCCTCGCCCTCACCCTGTTCGACCTGAACTCCTACGCGGTGCGCAAGAACCCCCGCGCGGCGATCGCGGCATTTCGCACGGCGGAACTCGATCCGCGCACCGCCGGACTGGTGGTCAAGGTGCACAACGTCACGGGCAACGAGGCCGACTTTGCCGCGCTCGACGCCGAACTGCGCCAGCTCCCGGGCGCCATCCTCCTTACGGCGACCCTCTCCCGGACCGACCTCTACGCCCTCGAGGCAGCGTGCGACTGCCTCCTTTCCCTCCACCGCTCGGAGGGCTTCGGTCTTGCCGTCGCGGAGTGCATGCACCTCGGCAAGCCGGTCATCAGCACCGACTGGTCGGCGACCGCCGAGTTCGTCACCCCCGCCAACGGCTGCCCGGTGCCCGCGCGGCTGGTCACGCTCGACGCCACCCACGGACCGTATGCCCGCGGCGGCACCTGGGCCGATCCCGATGTCGCGGCCGCCGCCGCGCACCTGCGCCGCCTGGCCGGGGACCCCGGGCTCGCCGCCCGCCTCGGCGCCGCCGCGCGGGCCACCATCGCGGAACGCTTCGCCCCCGCCGTCGTCGGCGCCCGGTACCGGCAGCGCCTCGAGGCGCTCGCGCTACAGCGCCTGCCCCGCGGCTGACAGGAAATATCAGAGGGATTGCGTTTCCACCGGCGACCCGGAGCATACGTCACCGGACCCTGAGCCCTATGGCAGCAACGGAAGCGATGAAACCCCCGCGCGTGCTCCTCGTCGAGGACGAGGGCAAGACCCGTGACTCGATCGTCGAGGGGATGACGCTGGAGGGCTGGCAGGTGCGGAGCGCGGACCAAGGCGTGGCGGGGTTGCAGCTGGCGCAGGCGGAGCCCGCGGACCTGATCGTGCTCGACTGGATGCTGCCGGACCTCGACGGGCTTGAGGTGCTGCGCCGCATCCGCGCCTCGGGCCGGACCACGCCGGTCCTGATGCTCACCGCGCGGGGCACGCTGACCGACCGGCTGCTCGGGCTGGACAACGGCGCCGACGATTACCTGCCGAAGCCGTTTGCCTTCGCGGAGCTGATCGCCCGCTGCCGCGCGCTGCTGCGTCGGCCGAACTGGGCCGCCGGCCGCAACCTCCAATGCGGGGACCTCCAGCTCGACACCCGCGCCCGCATCGCGGTGCGCTCCGGGCAGGAGATCCGCCTGACCCCCCGCGAGGTCGACGTGCTGGAATACCTGATGCGCAATCAAGGGCAGACCGTGACCCGCGAGATGCTCGAGCGGGACGTCTGGAAACAGGTGCACCGGATGACCTCCCTCGACAACGTCATCGATGTGCAGATGATGCGCCTGCGCAAGAAGGTGGATTTTCCGGGGGTTGACCGCCTGATCCACACGCAGCGCGGGATCGGGTACAAGATGGAGCGGCTGGCGCCGTGACCCCCCTCGGGCGGAGGCTGGGCGCGTGGTGGGCGCGGCTGACACTCCGATCCCGGCTGGCCCTCTGGTACGCCGCCGGCGGCACGGCGCTGGTCTCCCTCTTCGCGGCGACCCTCTACGCCTTCGTGGCGGTGCGGCTGGCCCGGCCCCTCGACCACCAGCTGAGGGAGGACTTGGCGGCCGTGGAACGGAGCCTCCAGGTGACGGCGACCGGGGGGCCGCGCTGGCGGGGAACGCCGCTCCGCAGGCTCAACGCCGAGAGCACCGAGCACCCTTGGTTCGAGCTGTGGGACGAGCGGGGCAACCTAGTGGTACGCCGCTGGCCCTTTCCCGCGAACCGCAACCTCCAACTGCCAGGTGCCCCCAACCGCCTCGCCCCTCCGGGCACCATTAGCGTCTTCTCCGTCGCCAGCGACCTGCGCTTACGCTCCCTCACCATCCCGTTTCCCGTTCAGGGTGGCCAAGGATACTGGATGCTGCGCCTCATCCGCGTCCACCAGCCCCACGCCGACGCCCTGCCCGACCTGCAACTGATCATCTTCGCCACGCTGCCTGTGGTGGTGGCGATGCTCGTCGCGGGCGGCTATTTCTTCACTCGGCGATGGCTCCTGCCGCTTGACCGCATGGCGGCCGAGGCGCAGCGGATCTCCGCCGAGGACCTGCAGCGGCGCCTGCCGGTCTCAAACCCGCACGACGAGCTGGGCCGACTCGCGGGGGTATTCAACGTCACGTTGGACCGCCTGCAGAACTCCTTCGAGGCACTGGATCGCTTCGTGGCCGACGCCTCCCACGAACTCCGCACGCCCCTGACCACGTTACGGAGTGTCGGCGAGGTCGGGCTGCGGCGGGGCCGGTCGGAGGAGGAGTACCGCGACATCATCGCCTCGATGCTCGAGGAGGCGCAGCGCCTGCAGCAATTGGTGGAGCGCCTGCTCCAACTCGCCAGCGCAGAGGGCCGCGGCGAGGCGCTCCATCCCGCGCCGGTGGTGCTCGACGAGTTGCTGGGGGCCTGCGTCCAAGAGCTCAGCATCCTGGCGGAACAGAAAAACCAGCGGCTGGTCGTCGCGGAGGCGGGCCTCGAGCTCCAGACCGACCCGGTGATCCTCCGTCAGGCCCTGCAGAACCTAGTCGACAACGCGATCAAGTACGGCCCCCCAGACTCAGAGGTACGCGTCTCCAGCCGGGCCACGCCCGGCGGCGTGCTGATCGAGGTCGCGGACGAGGGGCCCGGCATCAGCGCGGCGGACCGCGCACACCTGACGGGGCGCTTCTTCCGGACGGACCGAGCGCGCGGGCGTTCGAGCGGCGGATTCGGTCTCGGGCTGGCGATCACGAAGGCCTACCTCCGAGCCCTCGGCGGCAGCCTGGAACACGAGCCGCGGGTACCCGGCGGCAGCATCTTCCGCCTGCGGCTGCCGGACGGGACGGCGCAGCCGGAGCCACGCGCCCACTCAGGCGGAAATCCGGCGGAGCCAAAGCTGCCCCCCGCCGCCGCGGGCGCAGAGCGGCATCCGTTCCCGGAACCACTCGTGCCGCGTGTTGAATAGAAAGCCGGTGAAGAGTTCGATTCGCCACGCCGCGTTGTGCATCAGGAATGCGCGCAGCAGGTACTGCTCGTTCCAGGCGCGCCCCTCGTCGAGCCACTCCCGGGGGTACTCGAGGTTGCCGGCGACGTCGTGGATATGCACGAGCACGCCCGGCGCCAGCGCGGGCAGCACCTCGAGGTAGAGCCGGTTCACGTCGCTGCCCACCTTGCTGACGTGAGAGGAATCGATGAACAGCACGTCGTTCTCCCGCAGCTCTGCGAAGGTCGCGAGCGGCACCTCCTGCACGCGGCACTCGACCAGCGTGCACCGGCTCGCGTCGTCTGACCGCAGCAGCGGCCGCAGGCGGCGCATATCGGGGTCGATGAAGGTGAACGCGATCCGCCCGCCGAACACGTGCTCGTTGAGGTCCAGCATCGCCGCCGAGCTGAAACCGGAGCCCACCTCGATGACGCGGCGCGGCTGCGCCTCGCGCAGCATCCCGTAGAGCATAATCGCGTCGAAATGACCGTAGGACGGGTTCGCGAGATGGAAACGACGCGCGGGGTCGGGTTGCTCCGGAAAGGGTTGCTCCGGGTACCACGCCGCGAACCGCTCGAGACGCTCCCATTGGGCCGCCTCATTCAGGTCGATCCCGGGGAACGGCGGGCCGGCCATCCCCCGCGCGAACGCCTCGGCCACCTCAGCCCGCGACGGGAGCGGGGAGTAGAAGTGTCCCGGCGGGAAGAAGCGCGCCCACTCCGCCTGGTCCGCGCGTAGCCGGGCGAGCTCCTCCCGCAGGCGCCGGTTCTCGCGCGCCAGCCGGCGGCGGAACGGCAGGAG
>NEUZ01000025.1 GCA_002304435.1 Opitutia bacterium Tous-C8FEB
CGCATTTCAGAGGCGAAAGACCGAGGCATACCCGGAGGGTATGGCGACGGGAGAGAGCCACTGAAAGGTGCCGGCAGGTCACCTCGATGCGACCTGATCCACTGCATGAGTCCGGCTGAGCGAGACGCCGGGGAAATTTGGGTTTGCCAGCGCCGGACGCCACCGGCTTGCTGTCCCTTTCATCGGCTTCGCAACCTATCACCTCCACCTTAGTTATGGCTGAACTCGTAGGAAACGTCTTGGTAGGCCAGTCCGGCGGCCCCACCTCCGTCATCAACGCCAGCGTCGCCGGCATCGTCAACGAGGCCCTCAACCACGAGTGCATCGAGGAGATCTACGGCGCCCTCAACGGCGTGCTCGGCATCCTGCAGGAGGACCTGATCGACCTCGCCTCCGAGTCCCAGCAGCAGATCCGCGCCCTCCGCCACACGCCTGGCGCTGCGCTCGGCACCTGCCGCTACAAGCTCAAGTCTCAGGCCGACTTCGACCGCGTGCTCGAGGTGTTTAAGGCCCACAATATCCGCTACTTCTTCTACATCGGGGGCAACGACTCCCAGGACACCGCGGACAAGATTTCCAAGCTCGCCCAGCAGCAGGGCTACGAGCTCCGCGTGATCGGCGTGCCCAAGACGATCGACAACGACCTGCCGATCACCGACCACACCCCCGGCTACGCCAGCGCCGCGAAGTACATCGCCACCAGCGTCCGCGAGGTCGCCTGCGACAACGAGGCGATGGGCCAGGGCGACCTGGTCTCGATCATCGAGGTGATGGGCCGCAGCGCCGGCTGGCTCGCCGCCGGGGCCGCCCTCGCCAAGCGCAAGGACCATCCCCACGACCCGCCCCACCTGATCCTCCTCCCCGAGATCGCCTTCAATCAGGAGAAGATCCTCGAGGACGTCCGCCGCGTGCTCAAGCGCGAGAAGTACTGCCTGATCGTCGTCGCCGAGGGCCTCATCGACCAAGACGGCAACTACCTCGCCGCCAACGCCCAGACCGACGCCTTCGGCCACGCCCAGCTCGGCGGCGCCGGTGACGCCCTCGCCGAAATCCTCGGCCAGAACCTCCCCGGCGTGAAGGTCCGCGTCGCCAAGCCCGGCATCCTCCAGCGCTGCGCCGCCCACGCCGGTTCCAAGACCGACGCCGACGAGGCCTTTCTCGCCGGCGAGGCCGCCGTCGAGGCCGCCATCCGCGGCGAGACCGACAAGATGGTCACGCTCCTCCGCGGCGACGGCGAGCAGTACACCACCGAGACCGGGCTGGCCCCGCTCTCCGAGGTCGCGAACTCGGTGAAGAAGCTCCCCCGCGAGTGGATCAACGAGGACGGCGTCTCGATGAACTTCCAGTTCCTCCGCTACGCCCAGCCCCTCATCCAGGGCGAGACCGTGGTGCCGCACGACAACGGCGTGCCGGTCTTCGCCCGCCTCGAGAAGGTCCGCGTCGAGAAGCTGCTCCCCGTCCGCGAGGGCTGAGCCCCGTCGGACCTCACTGGTTCTCCCGAAGGCGCCGCCTCCCCGCGGCGCCTTTTTCACGCCCCACAGGCAGCGAGCAGGCGCGGGTGCACCTCGGTGGCCGCCAGCGGCGAATCGCCCGCCGCCCCACCCGCGCCGATCAGCACCGGCCAATCGGCGGAATCCGCCGGGCAGGTCCCGTGCGAGCCCCCCACCAGCGACGCGTCCAACGGGATCACGTCCAGCAAGCCGCGAAAGCCCAGCTTCCGCCGCAGGAGCTTAGCTGCCACCGTCAGGCGCGGCGCGCGCAGCGCGGGATCGAGGAACAACTCGACGGGGTCGTAGCCGTACTTGCGGTGGATATCGACGCAGCGCGCGAAATCCGGGGCGCGGCGGTCGTCCTCCCAGTGGTAATACGAGAACCAAGCGTCCTCGTCCGAGAACGCTACGAGGTCACCGGAGCGCGGATGATTTAGGCCAGCCGCCCGCAACTCCTCGTCCCCGAGCACCCGGGCCACGCCGGGCGTCGCCTCCAGCCGCGCGCGCACCGCGGGGCGCAAGGCGGGATCGCGGACGTACACGTGGGCCACCTGGTGGTCGGTAAGCGCGAAGGCGCGGCTGGCCCCGCAATCGAGCAGTTCCCGGCCCAGCTCGTCCTTGAGCGTCAGCCAACCCTCGCCCCGCAGCACCCGGTTTAACGGGATGGCGCGCCGCACGCGGGTGATGCCGTACTCCGAAAGCAACAGCACCCGGACGCTCCGGGCGGCGTAGAAGTCGAGGAGCCCCCCGACCACGGCGTCGATCTGCCCGGCGGCGGTCGCCGCGCGGGGGTCGTCCGGGCCGAAGCGCTGCAGGTCGTAGTCGAGGTGCGGCAGGTAGACCAGCGACAGGTCGGGCCGGTGGCGCTCCTCGATCCACTCGGCGCTCCGGGCGATCCAGGCCGAGGACGCGATGCCCGCGGCAGGCCCCCAGAACGCGGGGAACGGGAACGGGCCGAGGTCGCGCCGGACCTCATCGCGGATCGTCAGCGGGTGGCTGGTGACGTCGAAGACCTTGCGCCCGTCGGCCAGGTACATCGGGCGCGGCGTGATCGACCAGTCCGCCGACGAGTACATATTGTACCACCAGAAGAGCTTCGCGCAGGTGAACCCGGGCCGCGCGCGCCGCGCCGTCTCCCAGAGCTTCTCCCCAGCCACGAGGTGGTTGGACTGCTTCCAGAAGTGGTGCTCGGCGAGGGTGCGGTCGAACCAGCCGTTGGCCACCGCGCCGTGTCCCGCGGGGGTCAGACCGGTGAGGTAGGTGGACTGCGCGGTGCAGGTGACCGCAGGCAGGACGGGGCGGACGCGGCGCAACCCACCCTCCGCGGCGGCGCGCGCGAGGCGCGGCGTAGCGGGGCCGAGCAGCCGCGGGGTGAGGCCGACGACGTTGAGGATCGCGAGGCGGTCAGCCATAACGCGCCCGCAGCTCGTCGAAGGCGGCCTTCACCACGGCGCCGTCCATCGCGTGGATCTCGAGGCGTTCGCCCGGGGCGCGGATCATCGGGATGGTGAGCCGGCCGCCGAGGTGTTCCCGAAACTCCTCGAGGCCTTCGAGGAAGTCCTGCCGGCCGCGGTCGCCGCGGATCTCCCGCACCGGCGCGAAGAGTTCGAACCCGAGGCCTCGGATCACCTCAAGGATGTGCTCGGCCACGGGCTCTGGGAGCAGTCCGGTGCGGCGCGCGTAAATCAGGTCCATCGCCATCCCGACGGCGACCGCCTCGCCGTGGCTGACGCGGAACTCGGAGAGCTGCTCGAGCTTGTGCGCGGCCCAGTGCCCGAAATCGAGCGGCCGGGCGGAGCCCTTCTCAAACGGGTCACCCGCGGTGGCGATGTGCCTGAGGTGCTGGCGCGCGCTTTCGCAGATCACGGCCTCAAACGGCGCCGGCTCGAGCGCGCGGAGGGCCGCGACCTGCGCGGCGATGGCGTGGAAGAAAGCGCCGTCCCGAATGAGCGCGACCTTCACCGCCTCGATCAGCCCGCAGCGGCGCTCGCGCGGCGGCAGGCCGGCGAGGAAATCGAGGTCGTTGACGATCGCGTGCGGCACGCTGAACGCCCCCAGCCAGTTCTTCTTCCCGAAGAAGTTGATCCCGTTCTTCACGCCGACGCCACCGTCCCCCTGGCTCAGGCTGGTGGTGGGCAGGCGGACCAACGGGATCCCGCGGTGGGCGGTGGACGCTGCGAAGCCGACTAGGTCCAGCACCGCGCCGCCGCCGACGGCGACCACGTACGAATGCCGGCACAGCCCGGCTTGGTTGATCGCCGCCCAGACCGACTCGAGGTGGCGCAGGTCGTTCTTCGCGGGCTCGCCTCCGGGCAACCGGACCGGCGGGGCGGCGAGGCGCACTCGATCCGCGTGGGCGGCGAACCACCCTTCGATCCGCGCCGCGAAGCCGGGGAACGCGTTCTCCAGCCCGGCATCCCAGCAGACCAGCGCGCGGGGCGTAATACCGGCGTCGCGGGGGGCCAGCACGGACGCGAGCAGCGGATTGCCCGGCGCGAACACCCCACGGGTGAAACACAGCCGGTGCTCGTGCCGCAGCTCGAGCGGGTGGGAGACGGCTTCGGGGAGTTCGGCCATAACCACAACGATGTCGGGCGGGGCAGCGGCCGCCGGCGAGCCTAAACCGGACTCACTTCGACTCGTCGATGGCGAGGTAACGGGTCCGCCCGCTGCGGTAGACGAGCACCAGCACCTTCGGCCCCTTGATCTCCTCGCTCAACTTGACGGCCTCGTCGGCGTTGGTGCACGCGCGGCGGTCGAGTTCTAGGATGATGTCTCCCTCGCGCAGGCCCTGGCGGGCGGCCGGGCTCTCTGGGTCGATGTTGGTGATCAGGGCGCCCTTGATGCGGGCGGGGATCTGCAGGCGGGTGCGAGTTTCAGGGGTGAGATCGCCCACCCCGACCCCGTTGAGCACGCCCTCGTCCTTCTTGCCGGGCGTGCCGTCCTCCCGTTCCAAAGCATCTTCATCGCGGCGGGTGAGCTTCGCGCGGAGCGTCTCGCGCGCGTTCCCGCGCAGGATCTGCACTTCCACCTCGGTGCCGGGCGCAATTTTGCTGATCGTGAGCAGCAGATGACGGGCGTCGCGGATCTCGGTGCGCTCGATGCGGAGGATGACGTCGCCGGACTTGATCCCGGCCTTTTCCGCCGGGCTGCCCTCGGTGACCTCGCTGATCAGAGCGCCCTTCTCGGTGCCAAAGGAGGCGGTGAGCTCGTCGGTGAGCTCCTGCGGGCGCACGCCGAGGAAGCCGCGCTCGACCTTGCCGTTGTTGTTGACCAGCTGCTCGACCACAAAGCGGGTGAGGTTGGCGGGAATGGCGAAGCCGATGCCCGCGGAGCTGCCGCTGCGAGTCAGGATCGCGCTGTTGATGCCCACCACGCGGCCGTCGGTGTCGATCAGGGCGCCGCCGGAGTTGCCAGGGTTGATCGCGGCGTCGGTCTGAATGAAGTCCTCGAAGACCCCCATCCCCATCCCGCGACTCAGGGCACTGACGATGCCCCGGCTGACCGACTGGCCGACGCCGAAGGGGTTGCCGATGGCGAGCACCATATCGCCGACCTCGACCTGGTCGCTGTCGGCGAAGGTCGCGGGGGAGAGGTTTTCCGCTTCGATCTTCAGCACCGCGAGGTCGGTGCCCGGGTCGCGACCGACGACCTTCGCGGCGTAGCGACGGTTGGACTCACCAAGGGAGACGCTCACGTCGTCCGCCCCGTCGACCACGTGATGGTTGGTAACGATGTAGCCATCCGCGGTGATGACGACGCCGGAGCCGAGGCCCTGCTGGGTCTGGTCGGAGCCGCGGTTGCGGGGCGAGCGGTTGTTGTTGCGAGGGGCGCGGTTGCCGGGCGCCTCGTCTTCATCGCCGCCGCGGGGCAGCATCTCCTCGAAGAAGCGGCGCAGGCGGGGATCGTTCAAATAGGGGGGCAACTCGGGGGCGCGGGCGGCTTTGCTGGAGTAGACGTAGACCACGCTGCCGGCGGTGCGGCGCACCACCGAGGAATAGCTGACCCGCTCGGCGGCGTCGCGGTTGATGGGCTTCGCGTCGACCTTGAGGCTGAGGGTGCCGCCGGCCGGCTCGGGTGCTGCCGGCGCGGCCTTCGCCTTGGGGGCGGACTTCTCAGCCTTGCGGCCGGATTTGCCCTCGGCGGCCCAGAGGGTGAGGCCGGAGGTGCCGGCGAGGCCGAGGACGAACGCGAGCAGCGGGGCGAGCACGAGGCGGGAGCGGAGGGCGGAGGGCATACGAAAGAGGTTCCGGAGGGGAGGAAAGACGCGGCCAAGCTGGGAGAGTCTCGCCGCCGCCGCAAGCGACCGCACACAAAAGCAACGCCGGCGGGGGCCGAGGCCCGCCGCCGGCGGAAGGAGGCACCGGCCGCGGCCGGGACCAAGGGGAAGCCGGCTCAGAAGCCGGTCTGGATCGCGAAGGCGGCGCGGCTGGCGAGGCGCTCGCCGGGCCGGATGTCGCCGTTGTAGCTCAGGGAGGCGCTCCAGCGCTGGCTCAGGGCCAGCGTCGCAGCGGCGCCGAACTCCAGCCCGCCGCCGTCGCCGGCCGTGGTGTAGACCGTGGCCGGGCGGGTGAAGTTGTCCGCCAGGCGGCCCGTGACCGAGCGCTTGCCGGGGCTGATCTCCTCGTGCCAGGCCCCGCGGAGGTCGAAACGGAAGCCGCGGCCGTCGAGCTTGGTCGCCCAGCTGGCGTCGAGGCCGACGGATCCGGTGGTGCTGTTGGCCTCCTGGGCCTCGTAGGCCATCGGGAGAGCGGGGAGATCCTTCTCCTGGTGCGCCTCAAGCGTCACGCGCTGCGCGCGCAGCCCGAGCCAGGGGCGGAGTTCGGTGCCGCCGGCGGCGAGCGCCCAGGAACCGCGGAGCCCGGCGCCCCAGCGGTCCCCGGCGGTGCGGGCGCGGGTGGCGAGGCCGCCGAAGGCCGTCGTCCGGCGGATGTCCTCGACGGCGAGCACGCCGTAGTCGAAATCGGCCGTGAGGGTGACCCCGGCGAGCAGCCAGGCGCCGTAGACGCGGGCGCCGGTGTCCTCGACGCGGTAGTTGCCGCCGGCGGCATCCACGCGGGCGGAGAGGCGGCCGGCGGAGAGGGCGCCGCCGAGGGTCAGGCCGGGGTTGAGGCGCTTGTCGGCGCCCGCGAGGACGACCTGGCCGCGGTAGCCGAAGCCGGGGCGCCAGGCGTCGCGCGCGCGCTCGCCATCGGCGTACTGGACCGCGGCGTAGGCCCCGCCGTTGCTTTGCGGGCGGGCGAGGTGGGCGGTGCGGGCCTCGAAGGCGGCGCTGCCGAGGCCGGCGAGCGCGAGGGCCGCGCTGCCCTGAGTGGCGGTGAAGCCGAGCGCCCGCTCGGGGTTCAGCTGCTCGTTGACCATCCCGGCGAGGATCGCGTGGGTGCGGGCGGTGGGGTGGATGTCATCCCAGAAGACGTAGCCGTTTGGGTTGCCCTGACCGCCGCCCTGCGCGGCCGGCGCGAGGAAGAACGACGTCGTGTTGGTGAAGCCCAGGGCGGCGCCGGATTCGGCGATGCGGTCGACGATCCCCTGCAGGTCGACGAAGACCAAATTCAGGTCGGGGGCGGACGCGGCGACGAGGGAGAGGCGGGCGCGGAGTTCTTGGTTGAAGGCGGTCGAGGCGCGGTTGCCGAAGGTGAAACCGGCGCCGGCGACGCCGCCGGCGGCGAGGGCGCGCGGGGTGCGGCCGAGGTTGGGCAGGCCGCCGACCACGAGGTTGCGGGCGCCCCGGGCGACGAGCGCCTGAACCTGCCCGGCGACGACCCGGGCGGTCGCGATCCCCGCGGTGTCGAGCGTGGACGGGTTCGCGGCGGTGGCCGGGGAGCTGAGCGCCGGGATCAGGTCATTCGCGCCGGCGAGGACGGTGAAGAGGTCTGTCGGGGCGGGCGTGATGCCGCGCTGCACGAACTGGGCGATCTGCACGCCGAGGGAGGGCGGCAGCTGGGCGGTGCCGGCGGCCGTGGCGCCACCCACGGCGAAGTTCAGGCTCGTGCGCGCGGAGGGCGGGGCCGTGACGGCGAGCGCGGGCGTGGTGCCCAGCAGTTCCGTCCAGACGGGGCCGTTCGAGAAGCGGCCTTGGTAGTAGGGCGCGGGCGGGTTCCCCGCGCCGAGGGCGCTCGTCGCGGCGAAGAGGTTGCCGGTGTCGCTGAGGCTGTCGCCGAACGAGTACTGGGCGGAGAAGGTCCGGTTGGGGGTCTGGGACCAGAGCACGGGAGCGACCGCCAGAGTGAGGGCGGCGGCGCGGAGCAGGGGGATGTTCATACAGGGTTGGAAACGGCGACGCTCCCGAAGAACGCGCCAGCGTCAAACCCAACCGCGAGGGATGGGCTTGCCGGCGAGGGTCTCCGCGGGTAGGAAACCCCAGCTCCCCACCCCGTATGCCCCGCCTCCTCGCCGCCCGCGCGGCCACCCTGCTCGCCCTCGCCTTCACCGCGTTGACCGCTTTCGCCGCCGCCGCGGAGCCCGCCGGCACCTTGGCCGGCCACGTGAGCAACGCCGCCACCGGCGACCGGCTGGAGGGCGTGCGCGTCACGCTCCCGGCCCTCGGCCGCGCGACGCTCACCGATCAGGCGGGACGCTATGAATTCACCGGTCTGCCCGCCGGCAGCCTCGAGGTCGCCGCGGCCTACACCGGCCTCGACGCGCAGCGGCGGACGCTCACCGTGCCGGCCGGCGGCCGTGCGACCCTCGACTTCGCGCTCACCTCGGGGGTCTACCGCCTCGAGGCCTTCACCGTGGCGGGCGAGCGCGAGGGGGGTGCCGCCGCCATCACCGCCCAGCGCAACGCGGCCAACGTCAAGAACGTGGTCGCGATGGATTCCTACGGGAACCTGCCGAATATGAGCGCGAGCGAGCTGGCGATCCTGCTCCCCGGCGTGACCGGCGCCCTCAACCTCGAGAACGGCATCGACGGCTTCACCGTCCGCGGGATGGGCGCGAACCTGAACAACATCACCCTCGATGGCGGGATGCTCTCGACCCAAGGCGCGATGGCGCGCCAGGGCCGCATCAACAACCTCACCGGCGCGATGTTCGAGGGCCTCGAGCTGATCAAGGGCCACACCCCGGACCGCGGCGCCGACTCCCTCGGCGGCACGATCAACCTCCGCAGCCGCTCCCCGCTCGCGATGCAGGAACGGCGGCGCGTGACGTACAACTTCGCCGTCCGCTGGGCCCCGCCCTTCACCGACCAGATCCCGCTCCGCGAGGGCCACCGCTCGCACCCCCTGCTCAACGTCGGCTGGTGGGAGGTCCTCGATGTCGGCGGCGGCACGCGCAACCTCGGCCTCACGCTGAACACGTTCTACAGCGAGAACGTCGGCGCCTCCCACAGCACCACCCGCGACTTCCAGAACACCCTCACGGGGCCCGCCTTCCTCTGGGACTACAACACCTTCGACCAGTACAACAACCGCAAGCAGGCGAGCGTGAACCTCAAGGCCGAGTACCGGCCGTCGCCCCGCACCAAGCTCACGTTCAACGCGATCTACAACGACGCGAACGAGATGGGGAAACTGCGCTTCACCACCCGCGCCTTCACCAACCAGGTCGTCGGCACCACCGGCACCGCCGGCATCCTCCCGGGCTACACCGACCGCATCACTCAGGTCCGCCCCTCCACCGCCTCCAACTTTGACGTCCTCACGCAGGGCCCCAACAACTACTTCCTCCGCACGCGCACCGGCGACCTCGGCTGGGAGCACCGCGCCGGCCCCCTGCAGCTCGAGGCCGGGGTGATGTTCAGCGCCACCCACATCAACAACGGCTTCGGCAACGACGGCGGGCAGTTCACGATGCGCGTCAACGGCGCGGGCTGGATCCTCGACCGCACGCGTTCCGACCTCTACCCGCAGTTCCTCCAGACCGCCGGCCCCGACCTCACCCGGCCGGAGAGCTACCGCCTCAACGGCTTCTTCCAGAACAACAACGTCGACAACGACCACGAGGTCCGCGAGGCCCGCGCCCACGCCCGCTACGAGCTGCCGACGCTCCGCACCTTCCTCAAAGCCGGCCTGCACTGGCGCGAACAGTTCGTCCACGACTTCAACCGCCACCGGCGCTGGAGCTACCTCGGCACCACCCTCCCCGCCGATCCCTCGATCCGCACCGTCAACCGCCGCGAAACCGGCTTCGCGGTCCCCTTCTGGTACGCGTCCCAGTTCTTCCGCGACCGCCAGCCGATCGCGCCCGCCCTCTGGCGCGAAGACCTCTACTGGGGCCAGATGCAGCGCTTCACCGGCACCCGGCGCGTCACCGAAACCGTCACCGCCGGCTACGGGATGGCCCAGGGGCGCGTGGGTGACACGGGGTTCCTCGCCGGCGTTCGCGTCGAGGAGACGGCGACCAACAGCTGGGGCTGGGTGCGCGCGCGCGTCCCGAGCACCGCGGCGCAGCAGGCCGCCGATCCGGTGGGCTCCGCGCTGCGGGACTACGCCGGCACCCGGCGCGAGCTCCGCGGCGGGTACACGCAGGCGTTCCCGAGCATCCACCTCACCCGCGACCTCGCCCCGAGCTGGAAGGCGCGCCTCAGCTGGTCGACCAGCTTCGGCCGGCCGCCGCTGAGCAGCCTGTTGCCCAACGAGACCATCAACGAGGCCGCCCAGACCCTCACGGTGAACAACCCCTCGCTGCTGCCGCAGACCGCGCGCAACTGGGACGCCACCCTCGAGTACTACTTCGAGCCGGTGGGCAACCTGACGATCGGCTGGTTCCACAAGACGATCCGCGACTTCATCGTGAGCGGCATCGCCTCCGGCACGATCGGCACGGGCACCGACAACGGCTACGCGGGGGAATTCGGGGGCTTCACGCGGCTCAGCAGCGCCAACGCCGGCACCGCCTACGTGCAGGGCTGGGAGCTGAGCTACCAGCAGCAGTTCACCTTTCTGCCCGGCCTCCTGCGCGGGCTCGGCGCCTCGCTCAACCTCACCGCGCTCGCCGCCCACGGCGACTACGGCGGCCGCGGGCGCCGCGAGGGCCGGGACGTCGAGGGCTTCGTCCCCCGCACCGGCAACGCCAGCCTGTTCTGGCGCCACCGCGGCTTCACCTCCCGCCTGATCGTCAACCACACCGGCGAGGCGATCACCCAGTTCACCGAGGGCCAGCCCGCCCGCAGCCGCTACCTCGCCGCCCGCACCGTGCTCAGCGCCGGCGTCGGCTACCAGGTGCGCCCCTCGCTCAGCCTCTCGCTGGACGTCAACAACCTGACCAACGCGCCCCAATCCGCGTACCGCGGCATCCCGGACCGTACGCAGTTCAAGCTCTTCGCCGGCACCTCCGTCACCGCCGGCCTCAACGGCCGCTTCTAGGCCGCCAGGCCGGCCCGCCTGATCCCGTTTTCCAACGAAAGGCGGCGCTTCAAGCCCACCAAGTAAAGTATACTTTACATTATGTCAGGTCTGCACGTCTTCACGGCATCCGGATGCAAAACCGCCTGAAAGTCCTCCGCGCCGAGCGCAACTGGAGCCAAGCCGAGTTGGCGGGGCACATGGAGGTCTCGCGCCAAGCGGTGAACGCGATCGAGACCGGGAAGCACGATCCGTCGCTGACCCTGGCGTTCCGCATCGCCCGGCTCTTCGACCGGCCGATCGAGGAGATCTTCGACGACACGACTCCCCCTGCCCGATGAACCCTGTGTCCTCCCATCCCGCCGGTGAACCGCCACGCGGTCTACGTCGGCACCTTCGTGGTGACGGCCCTCGTATACCTGTGGCGCCGCTTCCGGCGGGCCTGAGGCGCAGCTTCAGATCCGGCCACTTCCGCGTTCTCCTATGAAAACCTCCCTCCCCGGTCTCCGCCGGTTCTACCGGATCGCCTACGGGCTATTCCTCGCGCTGGCCGCGTACCAGGCGCTGCTGCGCGACGACCCGGTCAGCGCCGCCGGGTCCGCCGGCATCGGGTTGATCTTCGACCCGTTCAATCCCGACCAGCCCTGGGGCCAGCGGCCGCGCTGGCAGCGGGTCTGGCTGATCCTGCACCTCGCGCTCGCCGCCGGCCTCCTCGGCTACGGCCTGGGCCGCGCGGACCGCGCCTGATCCCCTCCGATGAAGCCCAAACGTTCCGCCGCCTACCTGAACCTGTCGCCGCGCGCCGTGCAGCGGTTGTTCCAGCTCGCGCTCACCGGCCTGTGGGGCTGGTTCGCGTTGAAGCTCTTCCTCACCGCGGAACGCCCGGCATTCCTCTTGGCGTCCAGCGTCTGTCTCCTCACCGGCGTGGTCGCCGCGATTTTAGTGTTTCTCTCCGACCTCAGCTTCATCGCCCACGCGCCCGAGCAGGACATCGACGAGTACCAGCTGCAGCAGCGCAACCGCGCCTACCTCGCCACCCTGCGCTACGGGTGCGGTGCGATCGCGCTGGCCTGGCTGGCGCGCACCGTGGGCGGGCCGCGCGCCGTAGTTTCCGCGCCCGTGCTGGATAACTTCCTGCTCGTCCTGTTCCTGACGCTCCTCATCGCCCCCGCCGGCTTCCTCGCGCAGCGACTGCTCGCGGACGAGGAGACTCCCGCCCGCTGAACCGCCGCGGAGCGCCGCCCTTGAAGCTCTGGACCTACCGTTTCCGCCCCGTCGTCGAGGGCGCCGAGATCCCCGTCGCGCTCGAGACCGCGTTCACGTGGTCCCGGCTCGTGGTCGACGCGCCGGAGGGGCCCCGCGACGACCGGCAGGATTACCAGCGCGAGCCCTACCGGCTGCATCGGGTTGAAATCCCCTCCGCCGCCGGGCCGCTGGTGTTCGAGTCCGGGCCGCGGAACGCGTGGACCTTCGGCCTGCGGGTGAGCCGGGACGGCGTCACCCTTTGGGAATCACACCGCGACCCCCACGCGTACCTCGGGCGGATGCGCGCGATGCTGGTGAGCCGTCAAGGGGACCGGCCGGCCATCGACAACAGCGTGTTCCGGCGCAACGCGCCGGCGATCGCGGCCGACGTGGCCCTCGGCCTGCTGTTTTTCGTCACCGGCAAGCTGACCGACCTGCGCACGGCAGCGCTGGTCACCGCCGGTGCCGGGCTCGCCCTGCTGCCGCTCCAGTGGGCGCTCCGCCACCTGCTGCGCCGGCCCGTCGATCTCCTCGGGGGGATGGCGCTGTTCGGCGTCGGGATGCTGCTCCTCTCCGCGGGGTTCTCGTGGTACTTCGACTCGGAATTCGCCGTGCAGCTCAAGGCGACCGTGCTCGGCGGCGTGAGCGCGGTGGCGTTCGCGCTCGACGCGCTCGGCGGCGGCAAACTGCTCGCCCGCCGGGTCGCCAGCTACCTCCCCTACCGCGACGTCCACGCGCGGCGGCTGGGGCTCGGCCTGGCGCTGACGGGCGCCGTGATGGCCGGCGCGAACCTCCTCGTGGCGCTCGCGTGGAGCAAGGACGTCTGGCTGTTCTACACCACGTGGGCCGACTTCCTGATCGCGGCGGGGATGGGCCAGTGGGCCGTCGCGTGGGCGCGCCAGGGCGAGGGCCCGGACGCGGGGGCGCGGCCCGGATCGGGTTAGATCCGGCGACGTTCGCATCCTAGCACCATCGCGCGCGCGGTACCCCGCGTGAGCTGGCCCGGAGGGCCCGGCGTGAGGGCGCCAAGTTCAGCGGGCTGGCCTCACGGCATCCTCCAGCCCGCTCGGTCGCGATCACGCGCCGCACCCCGGGCAGGTCACCGCGGCTCCCGGACCAGCGCCCGCAACCGCAGCGCGGTCTGCTCGCGATCGAGCTGCCCGCCCGCCACCGCCAGCACCAGGTCCTCCCAGTCGGGGCCGTCCGGCTGCGGCGTGCGGCCGTTCAAGCGGAGGAATACCAGGCAGGCACCCAGCGCCGCCCGCTTGTTCCCATCCACGAACGGATGATTGCGGCAGAGAAAAAAGAGGTAAGCGGCCGCGATCTCCACGAGATCCGCATACGCGGATCTTCCACCCCAAGTCGCCTGCGGCGCCGCCACGGCGGATTCCAGCAGCGCGCGATCGCGGATGCCCGCGGACCCGCCGAACCGGCGGATCGCCTCGGAATGGATCTCCAGAACGACCTCCACCGGCAGGTGGAAGCAATTCTCGGGCGAGAGCTTCACGCGAGACGCCGCAGGGTGCGCGCGTAATCGTCCATCACCGCACTGACCTCAGCCGACACCTTCGCCGGATCGGGCCTCGGTCGCAGCGGGGTGAGCGTGATCGTGCCCCCCTCGTGCACCTCCACGTTGAGTTCGTCCCCCGACTTGAGGCGCGCCAATTCCAGCAGCGCCGCATCGAGGATCAGCCCCTGGGAATTCCCGATCTTGGTGATGCTCTTAATCATCCTTGTAATACAATGTTGTACGCCGCCTTCCGCAAGCCTGCGCCCGCCCCCCGGTCTGCCCGGCCCTTGACCCGCCCCGTGGCCGGCGGCTTACTGCCCCACTTTATGTCCGCCGCTCCCGCCTCCCCCGCCGTCTCGATGGATGCCATCGTCGCCCTCGCCAAACGGCGCGGCTTCATCTTCCAGTCGTCCGAGATCTACGGCGGCCTCAACGGCTTCTTCGACTACGGCCCCCTCGGCGTCGAGCTGAAGAAGAACATCCGCGACTGCTGGTGGGCCGATATGGTCCGGCGCCGCGACGACGTCGTGGGCGTCGAGACCTCCATCATCATGCACCCCAAGGTCTGGGAGGCCTCCGGGCACGTCGCCGGCTTCACCGACCCCCTGGTCGACTGCAAGGTGAGCAAGCAGCGCTACCGCGCCGACCAGCTATTCTTCTCCCCGGTGGTCGTCGAGGGCGCGGTGATCGGGTACGTGAGCGCGCTGGAGAGCGAGCGCACCACCGAGGACCTGCAGGCCGCGGCCGAGACGCTGAAGCGCAAGAAGGCCGTGCAGGGAAAGCTGGAGCCGGTGACGCCCCGCGACTTCACCGAGGCCAAGCCCGAGGAGGTCCCGCTGGTGCCCTCCCCCGCGACCGGCGAACCCGGCAGCCTGACCCCGCCGCGCGCGTTCAATATGATGTTCGAGACCTACGTCGGGGCGCTCCGTGACGCCTCGGCCGTGGCCTACCTGCGGCCGGAGACGGCGCAGGGGATGTTCGTGGACTTCCGCAGCGTGGTCGACACGGGCCGCGTGAAGCTCCCCTTCGGCATCGCCCAGATCGGCAAGTCCTTCCGCAACGAGATCACGCCGCGCAACTTCATCTTCCGCTCCCGCGAGTTCGAGCAGATGGAGATGGAGTACTTCATCCACCCGGACGCCGACTGGCTGGCCTGCCACGAGGAATGGCTGCGCTGGTGCCAGGACTGGCTCCAGAGCATCGGCCTCCCCGCCACCCACCTCTCGCTCCACGAGCACCCGAAGGAGAAGCTCGCGTTCTACTCCCGCCGCACGGTCGACATCATGTTCCGCTACCCGTTCGGGGTGCAGGAACTCTGGGGCATCGCCGCCCGCAGCGACTACGACCTCAAGCAGCACCAGCAGCATAGCGGCGTCCCGCAGGTCTACTTCGACGAGGCCTCCAAGCAGAAGGTCGTCCCGCACGTCATCGAGCCCGCCGTGGGCGTCGACCGCATCTTGCTCGCCGTCCTCTGCGCCGGCTACGCGGAGGAGGACGTGACCGACGACAAGGGCAACGTCGAGAAGCGCACCGTCCTCCGGCTCTCGCCCCGCATCGCGCCGGTCAAGGTCGCCGTGCTGCCCCTGCTCAAGAACAAGGAGGCGCTCGTCGCCCGCGCCCGCGAGCTGCACGCGAAGCTCAAGCGCAACTACGCGGTGTTCTACGACGAGGGCGGCGCCATCGGCCGCCGCTACCGCCGGCAGGACGAGATCGGCACGCCTTGGTGCGTGACCATCGACTTCGAGACGATCGAGAAGGACGGCACCTTCACGCTGCGCGAGCGCGACTCGATGCAGCAGCGGCGCATCACCGAGGCGGAACTGTTCCAGCTGCTCGCCGAGCAGGTGTACTGAAACCCGCCGCGCCCCGTCCCCTTGCCGGGGACCGGGGCGCCGGGTTCCGCTCCGCCGAACCAGGGTCCGGCTTAGTACCGGACCTCGTAGACCTCGAGCAGGGCGGGGCCGCCGCCAGCGGCGCTGACCTGCACCGTGTAGACCCCGGCGGGCAACACCGCCAATACCGCCGCGTCGCGGCTGCCCGGGGCCAGCGCGAAGGCGCCTGAACGCAGGGCCGCCTCGGCGACCTCCGGTACGCTCGCGACCCAGTTGTCATTCGCGCCCAGCGCCACGCCGGCACCGTCGTAAAGGGCGAGCGAGGGATCCTCCGCGGCCACGAGGCCACCGAGGCGCGTCAGGCCCGGGCCCACGCCGCGCAGGAGCAGGCGCGCCGCCGCGCCACCCTCGAGCACGAAGCCACTGATGAGCGCGTCGCCACCCGTCCCGGCCCGGCCGAGGCTGGAAACGTTGACCAGCCGCGAGCGCGTGCCCGCGCCGGCGTCATAAATTTCCGCGAGGGCGACGCCACCCGCGCCGCGGGCGTCCGAGATCTGGATCGTGTAGGTGCCCGGCGCCAGCGTGACGACCGCCGCGCTGTCCGCGCTGCCGGCGCGGAACGGGAAGGCGCCGGTCTCACCGGCCACACGGGCGATGTCGGCCGCAGAGCCCCAGCCCTCATTGCCCGTCACCCGCTGGCCGTCGGTGCGCTGCAGCTCGAGACGGGGCGCCGACAAGGCGCCAGTCACGCCGAAGGCCTCCAGCGCGGGGCCGGCGCCACGCACCAGGACCCGGCGGGGTTCGTCGCCGGCGATGGCGAAGCCGAGAATCAGCGGGGAACCGGGCTCCACCCGACCACGCGTCGAAAGGTTAGCCAGCCGCGCCGGGCCGGCGCCCGCGGCCGCGGTGTCGCCTTGGACGCGGATTTCCACGGTGCCCTCACCGGGCACCGCGCTGATTACGGAGCGGGGGAGGATACCCGTGGCGCCGTCGATCACCGCTTGGGCGGCCGCCGCGGAGGGCGCGGTCGTGATGCTTCCGGGGAGGGCGAGGCCGGGGACGGGACTCGCGTAATTGAATTCCCGCACGCTCTCCTGGATGCCGCCGGAGACGCCGGCCGACCCGGCCACGATGGCGCGGGCCCGCACGTAGAAGCTACCGCTCGCCGGAAGATTCAGGCCGGCGAGCTGCCACGCGGCCGCGCCGGCGGCGCGCACCCCATTGCCCAGCGTGGTCCACGAAACGAGGTCCGCAGACTGCTCAAAGACCACCGCGGAGGCCTCGGCGACCGGGCCCGTACGGCTGAGGGTGACGGAGCCGCGGTTGGCGGCGACCCCGAGGGTCTGGCCCCCGACGCCCACGCTAGACAGCCGGGCGAGGGCCGGCCGGCTCACGCCGCCGATCACCCGGAAACGGCCCGCGACCATCAGGCGGCCGTCCGCTTGCGCCGCGAGAGAGGTGACCGCGGCATCCGGCGCCGGATTGAAGGCGGTCACCAAGTCTCCAGCGGAGCTCAGCAGGGCAAGGTTGGCGCGCGACGCGCCGGAGGCGGTGGAGATCGCCCCGGTGCCCGCGACGACGATCCCGCCGTCGGCGAGGAGCGCGAAGGCCCGCAGGTCGCCGGTCGCCAGCGCGGCGCCGGCGGAGGCCCCGGCGGCGGTCAGACGCACCAGCGAGCGGCCCTGCAGGGCGAGGATGCGGCCGTCTGACTGCACCGCGAGGCCGGTCACTGGCCCGTTCAGGGTCGCGGAGAACGAAGCGTCGGCCGAGCCGTTGGCGTTAAGGCGCAGGACCCCGGTGGCGTGGCCGACCAAGACGCGGCCGTCCGGCTGGAGCGCGAGGGCGGAGACGGCTTGAGGGACCGCGGGATTGTAGGCGGCGTCGAGGCCACCGTCCGCATTGAGGCGCACGAGGTTGGCCCGCGCGGCGCCCCCGATGCTGGTGAAGGCGCCGCCCGCGAGCACCCGGCCGTCGGGGAGCGCGAGCAGGGTCCGGACCGGCGCGTTCGGCCGGGGCTGGAACGAGGTCGCGACCGAGCCGTTGTCGTTGAGCATCGCGAGGTGGCGGGCACCGACGCCCCCGATCACCGAGAAGTCGCCGCCGACCAGCACGGAACCGCTGAGCTGGAGGTCACTGAAGTTGCCGCCGACCAGCAGCGTGCCGTCCGCGAGCGTGGAAACCACGTTGATGGCGCCGCGGATGTCGGGGTTGAAGTCGAGGTCGAGCGAGCCGTCGCGGGCGACGCGGGCGAGGCGGTTCCGGGTGACGGAGGCGCCGCCGGACGGGCGGAGGGCGGTGAAGCTGCCGCCGATCACGACCGCACCGTCCGCTTGGACCGCGACCGTGCGTACGCCGCCGTCGGGCGAGGGATTGAAGGCGCCGTCGACCGTGCCGTCCGCGTTGAGCCGCGCGAGGCCAGAGCGCTCGACGACTGCGCCGGCCGCGCCGGGCTGCAGCGAGGAGAACGCCCCGCCGACGACCAGCTGATTGCCGGCGGCCGCGAGGGCGTCCACCTGCGCGTTCGGGTTCGGGTTGTAGCCGGTGTCGAGCGACCCGTCGGCGTTGAACCGGGCGAGGTGGTTGCGGGTGACCGGGGTGCCGGTCGCGTTGGGGATGACGCTCGTGAAAAGGCCGCCGGCCACGACCTTGCCGTCAGCTTGGAGGACGAGGGTGTTGACGTTCGAGTTGGGCGAGGGGTTGTAGTTCGTGTCGATCGTGCCGTTCTCGTTCACGCGGGCGAGGTAGCTGCGGGGCACCGCGGTCGAGGTGAGGTTCGGCGTGAAGCTGGTGAACGCGCCGCCGACCACGGCCTTGCCATCCGGCTGGAGCACCAGGGAGGAGATCGCGGCGTTGGCGCTCGGATCGTAGGTGACGTCGAGGGCGCCGTTGTCGTCGATGCGGGCGATGCGGTTGCGCGCGGTGTCGGACACCGTGGTGAAGCTACCGACGACAAGGATGCGGGTGTCGGGCTGGACGACGATGCCGGCGATCGCCCCGTTGGGCCGCGGGTTGAACGAGGCGTCGATCGTGCCGTTCGGGAGGAAGCGGACGAGGTTGCCGCCGGTGGTGCCGGAGAGGTTGGCGAACGTACCGCCGAGCAGCACCCGGCCACGAGCGTCGACGGCGACGGCGGTGATCTCGCCGGAGAGTCGGGTGGCGGCGGCGGCGAAGGCGGAGCGCAGGGTGCCGTTGGCGGCGAGCCACGCGAAGCCGCCCAGCTGCGTCGGCACCGGGGCGCCGGTGGTGCGCACGGCGACCGCGTGGACGGGGCCGTCGGTGGCGAGCGCGGGCGAGAAGTCGGGGTCGGGCGTGCCCTCGGCGCGGAAGCGCGCGAGGTTGGTGCCGCGCGAGCCGCCGAGGTCGGAGAACTGCCCCACCGCGAGCACGCGGCCGTCCGGCTGGAGCGCGAGGGCGTTGACCACGGCGGTCGGCACGCCGCCCGCGGCCGCGTCGAAGGCGAGGTCCACGGCGCCGGTCGCGAGCAGGCGGGCGAAGTTGCGGCGGGCCACGTTCGCGGCGGTGCCGGCCGGGCGCAGCGAGGTGAACGCGCCCCCAACGTAGAGCCGGCCATCCGCCTGCAGGCGCAGGGAGTCGACGCGGTTGCCCGGAGACTCGCTCAGATCCAAGTCGAAGGTGGTGTCCACCGTGCCGTCGGCGTTCAACCGCGCCGCGTACTTCCGCAGCGTGAAGGTGGCGGCCCCGTTGGGCTGCAGCGTGGTGAAGGTGCCGCCGATCACGACTTTACCGTCCGCCTGGCGTGCAGAGACCAGCACGTTGCCGTTAGCGTTCGGGTTGTAGGAGGCGTCGAGGTTGCCGTTCGCCTCGAGGCGGGCGATCCGGTTGCGGACCGGAGCGATGTCGAACGTCGAGCCATCGTCGCGCTTCTCCTTGTCGAGCTTGCCGTCGGAGCCGATCACCGTGGTGAAGGCGCCACCGATCACGACCTTGCCGTCCGCCTGCAGGGCGAGGGTGCTGACCTGCCCGTTGAGGATCGGCTGGAAGGTGGTGTCGAGGGCGCCGGAGGACTCGAGACGCGCGATGTAGCCGCGGCTCTCGAAGGAGGCGTTGGTGTTGGTGCTGGCGCCGGGGCGCACCGCGCTGAACAGGCCGGCGATCAGCAGCTTGCCATCGGGCTGGAGCGCGACCGCGGAAACGGTGGAGTTCGGGTTGGGATCGAAGGTGGTGTCGAGCGTGCCGTTGGCGTTGAGGCGCACGAGGTTCGAGCGGAAACTGGACTCGGTGGCGCCTTGGGGGGTGACCGAGTTAAAGGTGCCGCCGACCAGAATGCGGCCGTCGGAGAGGACCAGCAGCGTGCCGACGGGACCGTCGAACACGGGGAAGAAGTCGGGGTCGACCGCGCCGTTGGGGCTGATCCGCACCAAGCGCTCACGGCGGGCTCCCGCCGCGGTGGTGAAGGCGCCGGCGGCCAGGATCTTGCCGTCCGCCTGCAGGGCGAGGGCGAACACGCGGTCGTTCAGCTCGGGCTTAAAATCCGGATCCAGCGTGCCATCGGCGTTCAGCCGCGCGAGGTAAGTACGGGCCGAGCCGGCCACGCTGGTGAAGGAGCCGCCGATCACGATCTTCCCGTCGGCCTGCGTCACCGAGGCGAGCGTCCGGCCGCCGGCGTCGAGCGCGAAGGTCGCGTCGAGCGAGCCGTTGGCGTTCACCCGCGCGACCCGGTTGCGCACCAAGGCGGTGATCGCTCCCTCAGGCGCGGCGCGGGTGAAAACGCCGCCGAGCACCACCTTGCCGTCCGCCTGCACGGCGACGGCGTTGACGGTGCCGTTGAGGTTCGGGGCGAACGCGGTGTCCACCGTACCGTCCGGGAGGAAACGCGCGACGAAGGCCCGGGTCACGGAAGCCGCGCCCTTGCCCCAGACGGAAGTGAAGGCGCCGCCGACCAGAATCATCCCGTCACCTTGCAGGGTGACGGAGCTGACCGGGCCGTTCACCCGCGGGTAGAAGTCGCCGTCGACGGAGCCGTCGATGTTGAGCCGCGCCAGGCGTTGGAGCGGCAACGGGGATTCGGCGCCAGTGGGCTGCAGGGCGGTGAAACCACCGACGAGGAGGACCTTGCCATCGCGCTGCACGGCCACGCCGTTGACCACGTTGTTGGCGTTGGGATTGAAGCCGCCGTCGAGGGAGCCATCCGCGTTGAGGCGGGCGAGCCGGTTGCGCGTCACCGCGGCGCCGGTGCCGCCGGGCGTGAGGGCGGTGAAGCCGCCGGCGACCAACAGCTTGTTCTCCACGTGGAGGGCGAGCCCGAGGACGATGCCGTTGGGCGAGGGGTTAAAGGCGGTGTCGAGGGAGCCGTCGGCGTTGAAGCGGACGAGGTAATTACGGGCCACCGCCGCGGCCGCACCGGACGCTTGCACGGTGGTGAAAGTGCCGCCGGCGACGATCCGGCCATCCGGCTGCACCAGCACGGCGTGCACCTGGGGCTGGAGGGGGCCGGCGAGGCTGGGGGCGAAGCTGGCATCGGGCGTGCCGTCGGCATTGAGGCGCGCCAGGCGTTGGCGCGTGACCGCGGCGCCCGTGACGCGCGGCTGGAGGCTGGTGAAGTCACCGCCGAGCACGATCCGCCCATCGCGCTGCAGGGCGATCGCGCGCACCGGGCCGTTGAAGGCCGGGTCAAAGGAGGCATCGACGGAACCGTCCGGGTTCAGCCGAGCGAGGTTCGCGCGGGGGTAGCCGTCTACGGAGGAAAACTGGCCGCCGAGGAGCACCTTGCCATCCGGCTGGATCACCACCGCGTTGACCACGCCGTCGACATCGGGCGCGAAGCCGTCCGTCGCGGACTGGGCCGCGGCGCCCGCGCACCCGAAGGCGATGAGGCCGGCGAGGAAGGCGCAACGAAGGAGGCGGCGGAGGACCGGCCGGAAGGACGAGGCTGACGGCATAAAGGAGAGGTGCAGGGGACCGAGGGAGGACAGGGCGCGAAAACGCGAGTCACGAGGTTGGGCGCCTGCCCGGTGCAAGGCAAGCGAGGGCTCGGGCGGATCCGCCGGGGCCCGCGCAGGTCCCGGCAAAGCAGTTCCCCGCTTGCGCACGCCCACCGCCGATC
Organism: Opitutia bacterium Tous-C8FEB; assembly: GCA_002304435.1. Taxonomy (GTDB): domain Bacteria; phylum Verrucomicrobiota; class Verrucomicrobiia; order Opitutales; family Opitutaceae; genus ER46. The sequence goes on from NEUZ01000025.1 coordinate 21,429, forward strand.
TAAACTAAAGCCTACCCATGAAACTCCCCCGCCTCCTCGCCCTTATGTCGATCCTCTCCCTTCTCACCGGCCTGGCCCGCGCCGAAGCCCTCAAGGTGGGCGCCGCCGCCCCGGTCGTCACGGCCATCGCCGACAACGGCAAGCCCCTTAACCTGGGCGACGTCTACAAGAACAACGCCTACACTCTGGTGTGGTTCTACCCGAAGGCCCTGACCGGCGGCTGCACCAAGCAGGGCTGCTCGCTGCGCGATGCCGCCGCGGACCTCAAGAAGCACGGCGTGGCGGTGGTCGGGGTAAGCAACGACACCGTCGAGCTGCAGAAGAAGTTCAAGGATACCAACAACTTCCCGTTCCCGCTGCTGGCCGACACGGACAAGAAGGTCGTGAAGGCCTTCGGCCAGAACGGCGTCGCCTTCCCCAGCCGCGAGGCCTACCTGATCGACCGCTCCGGCAAGGTCGTCTACCACGACGAGCGCCAGACGGACAAGCAGGCCGAGAAGGTCCTCGCGTTCCTCGCCAGCAAGAAGAGCTGACGCCGCGCCGGGGGCGGGGACCTTTCCCCGCCTCAATCGCGGCCAAAGCCCAGCAGCTCGATCTCGAAGACCAGCGTCGCGTTGCGGCCGATCTTCGGGGGCTGGCCCCGCGTGCCGTAACCCATCTCGGGCGGGATGATGACGAGGCGCTTCTCGCCCTTGCGCATCAGCTGGAGCACCTGCTCCCAGCCCTCGATCACCATCTCCCGCCGCACCCGGAACGAGAAGGGCTTGTCCGGCTCGGTCGCTTGGTCGAAGACCGTGCCATTGAGCAGCCGGCCGACGTAGAGCACGTTCACCTTGTCCCCCGGCTTGGGCGACTCCCCGGTGCCCTCGCGCAAAATCAGGTAGCGGATCCCGGTCTGCGTCTTGCGCGCCTCCGGCCAAGTCTTCTCGACGAACTCGAGGTCGGCGGCCGGCAGCTTCTCGCGTTGCGCCGGAAGCGCGGGGACGACGGCGAGGACGAGGAGCAGGGCAAGGCAGGGGGAGGTGAAGTTCACGGGCGGGCGGGATCGGGCTTGGCCGGAGGGGTGACAACCGTCCAGCCTCCGGTCAAAGTGTTTTTCCTATGAGCCGCCCCTCGGTCGTGATCCTGTGCCCCCGGGAATTCAAGTTCACGGACCACGACGCCACCATCGAGCGCCCCTTCCTCGCCGACGTGGCGGACCTGCGCACCGTGTGGCTGGACTTCGACGCGCCGTTCCCGGACGAGGTGCTCGGCGCGGACGCGATCATCCTCTGGCACGGCCCACGGGTCGACGCCGGCGTGATCGCGCGCCTCCGCCGCTGCCGCGCCGTGATCCGCAACGGGGTCGGGTTCGACAGCGTGGACACGGCCGCGGCGGCGCGCGCCGGGATCGCGGTCTGCAACGTCCCCGACTATGGCACCGAGGAGGTGGCCGACCACGCGCTGGCCCTCACCCTCGCGCTCTACCGCCAGCTGTTCCCGCTCGACGCCGAGGCCAAGCGCCTCGGGTGGAAGATCCACGTGGGCCCCCGGATGCGCCGCCTATCCACCCAGACCTTCGGCGTCCTGGGCCTGGGCCGCATCGGCACCGCCGCCGCCCTCCGCGCGAAGGCCTTCGGCTTCCGCGTGGTGTTCTTCGACCCGCACGTGCCCCCCGGCGCCCAGAAGGCCCTCGGCATCACCCGCGCCGCCTCGCTCGCCGAACTGCTCGCCGCCGCCGACACCCTCTCCATCCACTGCCCGCTCAACGCGGAGACGCGCGGGATGATCGGGGAACGCGAGCTCGCCGCCCTCCGGCCCGGCGCCTTCCTCGTCAACACCGCCCGCGGGGACATCGTCCGCAAGGCCGCCGTCTTCGCCGCGCTGCGTTCCGGCCACCTCGGCGGCGCGGGGCTCGACGTGGTCGAGGACGAACCGCTGCGCACCGCGGAGGAGGCCGCGACGCCCAACCTGATCGTCACCTGCCACGCCGCCTTCTGCAGCCCCGAGGGCATGGTCGAGATGCGCGGCACCTCCGCCCGCCTCGCCCGCGCCGCCGTGCTCGGCGAACCGCTCTGGAACCGCGTCAACTGACGCCCCCCCCGCTTTGCCCACCGCACCCCGCACCCGCTCGCTGACCGGCCAGATCGTCGACCTGCACGCCCGGCGCGTGTACCCCGGCCGCGTCACCTGGCGCGCGGGGCGCATCGTGGCGCTGACCCCCGATCCACGCGGCCGCGGCGGCCCCCTGATTTTGCCCGGCCTCGTCGACGCGCACATCCACATCGAGAGCTCGCTGCTGCCCCCCGCGGAATTCGCCCGGCTCGCCGTGGTCCACGGCACCGTCGCCACCGTCTCGGACCCGCACGAGATCGCGAACGTCCTCGGCGCGGCCGGCGTGCGCTATATGCTCCGCGACGCGCGGCGCACGCCCCTGCGGGTGGCGTTCGGGGCCCCGTCCTGCGTGCCGGCAACCGCGTTCGAGACCGCCGGGGCCCGGCTCGGGCCGCGCGCCGTCGCCCGCCTGCTCGCCGCCCCGGGCATTCACTACCTGAGCGAGGTGATGAACTTCCCCGGGCTGCTGGCGGGCGATCCGGGCCTGCGCGCGATGATCGCGGCCGCCCGCCGCCACGGGAAACCCGTGGACGGCCACGCGCCCGGCCTGCGGGGCGCCCAGGCCGCCGCCTACGCCGCCGCCGGACCCAGCACGGACCACGAGTGCTTCACGCTCGCGGAGGCCCGCGACAAGCTCGCGGCCGGCCTGCGAATTTTGATCCGCGAGGGCTCCGCCGCCCGCAACTTCGCCGCGCTCGCGCCCCTCCTGCGCCGCCACGCGGACCGAGTGATGTTCTGCTGCGACGACCTCCACCCGGACCTGCTGATCGGCGGCCACCTGGACCGTCACGTCCGCCGCGCGCTCGCCACCGGCGCCGACCGGCTGGACGTCCTCCGCTGCGCCTGCGTCCACCCCGTGGAGCACTACGGCCTCGACGTCGGCCTGCTCCGGCCGGGGGACCGCGCGGACTTCATCGTGGTCGACGGCTGGCGCCGGTTCCGCGTGCTCCGCACCTACCTCGGCGGGGAACTGGTCGCGGCCGGGGGCCGGACCCGCCTCCCGCGGCTGCGCAGCGCCACCCCGAACCGGTTCCGCGCGGCCCCGCGCCAGCCGGAGGACTTCGCCGTCGCGGCGCCGCCGGGGCCCGCGCCGCGGCTGCACGTGATCACCGCCCTCAACGGCCAGCTCGTCACCCGCCACACCCGCGCGCGGGCGCGGGTCGCGGGCGGGCAGGTGGTGGCGGATCCGGGCCGTGACCTGCTGAAGCTGGTGGTGGTGAACCGCTACGCGCGGCGCGCGCCGGCGGCGGTCGCGTTCGTGCGGGGCTTCGGGCTGCGGGCCGGCGCCATCGCCTCGTCGGTCGCCCACGACTCGCACAACATCGTGGCGGTGGGCGCGGACGACGCGGCGCTGACGGCGGCCGTGAACCGGGTGATCGCGCGGCGCGGCGGCCTTGCCGTGGTCGGAGGCGGCGGCCGCGCGGCGGATCTGCCGCTGCCGATCGCGGGCCTGATGTCGGACCGCCCGGGCGCCGAGGTGGCGCGGCGTTACGCGGCGCTCGACCGCCGCGCCAAGGCGCTCGGCTCCCGCCTCGACGCGCCCTTTATGACGCTCTCGTTCCTGGCGCTGCTGGTCATCCCGGACCTGAAGCTGAGCGACCGCGGCCTGTTCTCGGCCCGGCGCTGGGGCTTCCTGCCGCCGTGGGGAACCGAGCCCGGGTCCGGCTGAGCGCAGCCGAGCTTGGCAAGGTCGGCCGCGGCGCGCTATCCCGGCACGTGCCCCTTCCCCGCCCCGCCCGTGTCCTCCTGGCCGCGCTGCTGCTCGCGCCGGTCCTCGCCGCCGCCGCGCCGCGCGCCTCCCGCCCGCCCAACCTCGTCCTGATCCTGACCGACAACCAGGGGGCGTGGACCCTCGGCTGCTACGGCAATCCGGACATCCGCACCCCGCACGTCGACCGCCTCGCCGGCGAGGGCATCCGCTTCACCCGCGCGCTCTCCAGCAACCCCGTGTGCTCGCCCACGCGCGCCACCCTGCTCACCGGGCTCCTCCCCTCGCAGCACGGCGTGCACTCGTTCCTCGACCCGCGCTATATGATGGGACCCGAGGCGTACAACACGCTGCGCGAGTTCACCTCCCTCGGGGAGATCCTCCGCGACGCCGGCTACGCCTGCGGCCTCAGCGGCAAGTGGCACCTCGGCGCCAACCTCACCCCGTCCGAGGGCTTCGACTACTGGGTGACCAAGCCCGACGGCCACACGCGCGAATTCTACGACCAGGACGTGATCGAGGACGGGAAGGTGCGGCGCGAGGCGGGCTACACGACGGACCTCTGGACCGACCGCGCCCTGCGCTTCATCGAGCGGAACCGCGCGCGGCCATTCTTCCTCTTCCTCGCCTACAACGGCCCCTACGTCCTCGGCGGGCTGATGAACAACCCGCCGCGCAACCGCCACGCCGCCGCCTACCGCGGGCACCCTTTCCAGAGCTTCCCCGTCGACGCGATGCACCCGTGGCAGCACGCGAACAAGGCCTTCCACAACCGCCAGAACGCGATGGAGCGCACCGCCGCCGAGGTCAGCGGGGTCGACGACGGCGTGGGCGAGGTGCTCGCCGGGCTGGAACGGCTCGGGCTAAGCGGCGACACCCTCGTGGTCTACACCTCGGACCAGGGCTGGATGGGCGGGCAGAACGGGATGTGGGGGATGGGCGACCACTTCCGCCCCACCGGCGCGCACGAGCTGATGATGCAGGTGCCGCTGATCTTCCGTCATCCCGGGCGCATCCCCGCTGGGCAGACGAGCGACCTGCTCGTGAGCAACTACGATTTCCTGCCGACGGTGCTCGCGCACCTCGGGCTCGGGGAGCGGATGCCGGCCGCGCCCCGCTCGCCCGGCCGCGACTTCTCCGCGGCGCTCACCGGCGGCCGGCCCGCGTGGGAACCCGTGGTGTTCTACGAGATGGAGACGACCCGCGCGGTCCGCACGGACGACTGGAAGTACGTCGCGCGCCACCCGGACGGGCCGCACGAGCTGTACGATATGCGGCAGGACCCGCGGGAGCGCTTCAACCTGTTCGGCCAACCGGGCACCGAGGCGCGCCGGGCGGAACTCGCCGCGCGCCTCGCTGCCTTCTTCCAGCAGCACGCGGACCCGCAATACGACGTCTGGCGCGGCGGCCGGTCGAAAGCCAAACGCCACACGCCCTGAACC
>NEUZ01000026.1 GCA_002304435.1 Opitutia bacterium Tous-C8FEB
ACCACGTTGGTCGCGGGGCCACCTCCGCGAATGTTACCGACGTTGACCAGCACCCCGGGTAGTTCGGCGGGGAGCCGGCTGGCGGCGAGCGCGGTGCTCCTCCTGCGGACTGCGCCCCGACCGCCTCCCGCCGGCGGCGCCTGAGGCTGGGGAATCCTGGCCGGCTCAGCCGAGGCTGATCTCGCCGCGGGAGAGCCGCAGCAGAAAGAGCGCGGCGACCTGGGCCCGGGGCGCGATCGTGTCGGTGCGGATGAACTCCCGGTTGCTGTGCAGGTGGTCGCCGATGGGCCCGAGGCCGTCGAGATTGGGCAGCCCGTCAGCAGACAAAAAGTTGCCATCCGAGGCGCCGCCGGTGTGCACCCAGTCGAACGGGGCCACGCCGACCGTGGCGGCGGCGTCCCGCCAAGCGGCGAACGCGCGTTCCTCGCGCGGCCCGCACTCCTTGGGCGGGCGGTTGAACCCGCCCTTCAGCTCGAGACGGAGGCCCTCCCGCCGGTTAACCTCGCCGGCGAGCTCCCCGAGGCGCCGCAGGAGGGCGTCGCGGTCGGCGGCGGTGGTGACGCGCAGGTCGAGCTCGGCCGCGGCCTGGTCGGGCACCACGTTGGTCGCGGGGCCACCTCCGCGAATGTTACCGACGTTGACCAGCACCCCGGGTAGTTCGGCGGGGAGCCGGCTGGCGGCGAGGAGGAATTCGGCGAGGGCGAGGATCGCGTTCCGCCCGTCGTTCGGAACCTTGGCGGCGTGGGCGGCGCGGCCGTGGGCCGTCGCGATCATCCCGCCGGTGCCCTTCCGCGAACGCACGAGGTCCCCGTTGACGCGGGCCGGCTCGAAGACGAGGCCGAGCTGGTGGCGGGCGGCGGCCGCGGAGAACAGCTCCCGACTTCCGTGGGAACCGGTCTCCTCGTCCGGCGTGAGCAGCACCTCCCAGCCGAGGCGGTCGCCGGGACCGGAAGCCTCCAGCGCGGCGAGCGCGGCGAGCATCACGAGGATACCGCCCTTCATATCGATCACGCCGGGCCCGCGCAGGGTCGTGGCGTCCGGGCGGGTGCAGGTCTGGAACGGGTCATCCGCCTCGTAAACCGTGTCGAAGTGACCGCTCAGCAGCACCTGCACGGGAGCTTCCGGCCGCAGGCGCAGGCGTAAGGCCGCCGCCGTTCCGGGGCAGGGCGGCTCGTCGACCAGGGCGGCGGGGAATGCGGCGGTGAAGTCGGCCCGGAGCACCCCGCGCATCCGGTCGAGCCCGGCGCGGTGGCCGGAGCCGGAATTCACGTTGGCCCAGCGCTCGAGCTGGTCGACGAGGGCCGGGGTGCGGCCGGGCAGGGCGGCGATCGGGGCGGGCAGGGCGGAATTGGGCACGCGCGTCGTTATGCACCCAGCCGGGGCGGCGCAAGCCGCGCCGGCGTGCAGTGGGCTCAGAACGTGCCCTTGAGGCCGACGGTCCAGAGCGAGGCGTAGTCAACCCGCTGTCGGAACCGCGCCACGGACGGCGTGCTCGGACCGTAGATCTTCACGTCCTCGGTGGCGTCACCGATATTGCGGAAGTTGTAGAAGAGCGAGATCCGGCCCCGTAGCAGGACCTCGCCGACCATATCGACGTAGAGCCGCTTGGCGGTCCAGTTGAAGGTCCCCGGCTCGGTGCTCACGCCGTTCACCCGATTGTTCCGCGCGAGCCCGCGGTAATTCCAGTTCACGCGGACATTGTAGCGGGGGCGGGTAAGGCTCACCCCCCCCCCCAGTGGCCGCTGCGGGGCACGAAGCCGGCGAAGGAGATGGTCTCCTCCCCCAGCAGGGCTGGAACGCGAGGGCGGCTCAAGTCGATTGGCGGCGGCGTGACCGCGTTGACAAGGCGGGCGACGGCGGGCTTGGCTCCCTTTCTCGGCGGGGGCCTCGAGGCGCGTTCCGCGTTCTTACTTCCGCCGGGGCCCTGACTATGGACCAATTCCCTGCGCGTCTCCTCCTCGCCCTCGTCCTGCCCGGCCTGCTTGGCGCCGCCGAGCAGCGTCATCGGGTCGACTCGCCCGCCGCCCTCCGCGAAGCGCTCCGCCGTGCCGTTCCTGGCGACCGCATCCAACTCCGCGATGGGGTGCACCAACTTGACGCCACGCTCGCGGTGCGCTCCGGCGGCACCGCGGAACGCCCCCTGGTGATCGAGGCCGAGAACATCGGGGGCGCAGAGCTAACCGGCAGCCACGGCATCGCCATCGGTGAATCGGCCGAGCACGTGGTGATCCGGGGCTTCCGCCTCTCTCACGCCGCCGGCCGCTTCACTGTCGCCGCAGGCGCCCGCCACATCCGCATCACGCGGAACCAGTTCCGCTGCCAGGGTGACGGCGTGATGCTCTCCATCTCCGGGGACGACGTCGAGGTGGACCACAACGAGTTCGCGGACAAGACGACGACCGGGGCGATGCTGGCAATTTCCGGCTCGGGACCGCAGGTGGCGCGGCGGACCTGGATCCACCACAATCTCTTCCGCGATTTCACCGCCCCGCTGGGCACTCCCTCCGAGATGCTGCGGGTCGGATTGAGCGCGACCGGGCTTTCGGTCGGCCGCGCGCTGGTCGAGCACAACCTGTTCGTCCGGGCCCGCGGCGAGACCCGGCTCATCTCCAACCGTTCCTCGGGCAACGTCTACCGGCACAACTCGTTCGGCGAGAGCCCCACCGCCCAGGTCGACCTCCGCCACGGCAACGAGGTGGAGTTCTACGGCAACTTCCTGCGCGGCACGGAGGGGCTCCGGATCTTCGGCGACCGCCACCGGGTGCACGGGAACTACTTCGAGTCCAACTATGCCGGCATTTCCCTCGGCAACGGCACCGTCGAGACCGTCGGCCCGGGCGCGCCCGCCGCCGCGATGGACCGGCCCGACGACTGCGCGATCGTCTTCAACACCTTCGTCGACAACCGCACCCACCTCCAGCTCGCCCGGGCGGCCGGCGAGCGTCTCGGTGCCCGCAACATCACGGTCGCGCACAACGTTTTCCAGGGCGGCACCACTGTCGCCCGCATCGACGGCCCTTACCCCGGGGCCGTGTGGAAGGGGAACTTCCTCGCCCCCCGCGTGAGCCCCGGGCAGATGCCGCCCGAGGGCTTCACCCGCGGCAATCTGCAGCTGCAACCGGCCGCCGACGGGCTCCAGCGCCCCGGCCCCACCAGCCCGCTCCTCGACGCGGGCGGCCGTAACTTCCCCTTCGTCCAAGTCGATCTCGACGGCCAGCCCCGCGGCGACCGCCCGGACGCCGGCGCGGACGAGGTCAGCACGTCGACCGTCTCCGCCCGCCCCCTGCGGCCGGAGGACGTCGGGCCCGCCGCGCGCACCGCGGCCGCCCCCGGGAGCGCCCCTTGACACGCCCGTTCGCGGACCGCACGGTCCCCCGCACGCGATGAAGCTCCCGTCCCCCGCGCCCTCGCCCCGCCGGTTCCGCTTCCTGCTCGCGCTGGCGGTCGTCGGCCTCGCGGGGCACGCCGCCGATCCCGCGCCGACCCGTCCCGCCGGTCAGGACGAGATCACCGCGGCGGAGCTGCTGAAATCGCTGCTGCTCACGCGCGAGCAGCTCCACGCCGCCCAGCTGGCCGCGGTCAACGCCCGGCTCGAGGCCGAGACCAAGTCCCGGCAGGAGTCCGAGGCGCTGAACGCGAAGCTCGAGGGCCTGCGTTCCGCGATCGAGACGGAGCGCGCCGCGCAACGGGCGGAGCTCCAGCGCACCCAGGCCGAGCGGGAACGGGAACGGTTGGAGATGGAACGCAATTACCGGACCCTCCTCTGGGTGGTCGGCGGCATCGCGGCCGCCGGGCTGCTGGTGGTGCTCGTCTCCCCTTGGCTCCAGCTGCGGGCCATCAACCGCCTGCACGATTCGGCGCTCGCCCGGGCGCAGTTGCCCGCGCCGAAGCCCACCGGCCTGCTGGCGCCGGGAATGGAGCCGGGACCCGCCGAGCAGGTGGTCAATTCCTCCAACCAGCGGCTCCTGACGATGGTCGACCGGATCGAGCGCCGCATCAACGCGCTGGAACAGTCTACCGCCCCGGCGGTCGCGTCTGGTCCAGTCTCGAGTACCACCAACCTCGTCGCCGAGACGGACGCCGTGCGGCGCGCCTCGGACCAGTCCGCTTGGGTGGGGGTGCTGTTGGCGAAGGCTCAGGGGTTACTGAAGGCGAACAAGGCCCAGGAGGCCCTCAATTGTCTGGAGGAGATCCTCAAGCTCGACCCCAACCACGCGGAGGCGTGGGTCAAGAAGGGGTCCGCCCTCGAGCGGCTGCGGCAGGACGAGGGGGCCGTCCGGTGTTACGATCGCGCGATCGAGCTCAACTCCGCGCTCACGCTCGCCTATCTGCTCAAGGGCGGGGTGTGCAACCGCCTGAAGCGCTTCGACGAGGCGGTAACCTGCTACGAGGAGGCCTTGAAGGTCGAGGAGGCCGGCCGCCGCAATCCCTCGTTGGCGCGCGCCTGAATCTGCCCCGCTTCCCTGCGTACAGCGGGCCAGCGACTCAGTTCGTACCGAAGCCGCCCCGCTCGCGCTCCATCCGCAGCTGCTGGCGGGCGACATCGATCCGGGCGCCGATCAACTGGCGGTTCTCCTCGCCCTTGTCCGCGAGCTCGCGCTCCAATTCCTCGATCCGCCGCTCGTAGGCGCGGATCCGGTCCTGCAGCGGAGCCTGCAACTGGCCGAGCCGCTGCTCGAGTTCCCGCATTTCCTGCTCCGCCTTCTCCTGCGCGGTGAGCAACCGCTCCCGCTGGCGGAATAGGTTCTGGAAGATCCGCTCCCGCATCCAGCCCATCACCCCGGACCGGATGGCTTGCTGCGCCCGCTCGGCCTTGCCCTCGGCGATCAGGGCCCGGTCGCGCCAGACGCCGTCGCCGCCCGCGAGGCTGGCCCCGTCCGTCGTTACCAGAGCGGCCGAGGGCCGCGCGCGCAGCCGCCAAAGGATGGCCGCGAGGATAAGGCCAACGCCGGCCAAGCCCCCGGCGATCCAGAAGGTCTGCTGCGAGATCCGGCCGGCCACCGACTGCTCAGCCGCCAGCCTGGTCTGCAGGGTGCCGATCACGCTCTTTTCTCGCATTGCGGCGAGCGCCGCCAGTGCCGCACGGTCGATTCGCTGGCCCCGGCGCACCACGACCTGGCCGGCCTCGAAGGAATCGTTGGCGGTGACGCCCTCGATCCGGCGGGCGCGCAGCGACTCGGTGGCCTCTTTGTCGGGTACCGCGTTGAGGCGCACGTGGGAGGCGATGAAGCGGCCCACCTCGATCTGGTCAGACGGGAAGTGGCTCTCAATGAGCCGTCGCGCCCGGGGCACGCTCAACAAGGTGGAAGCGGCCACCGGCGGACCTGCCTTCTCCAGCTCGGCGGCCGAGGGGGCCTGGTCGAGGCTCCGCACCGCCACCAGCCGCACCGCCTGGCCGGCCGGCAGGCCGTCGTCGACCCGCGACGCCAAAATGGGTTGGGCCATCACCTCGCGCAGTGGGCGCAGCCACTCCGTGAGCAGGGTGGCGTCCGGCTCCCCGCTGATCCAGCGCGGGCCCAGCGCGTCCAGCGGCAGCCCGCGGCCCTCCTCGCGGGCCAGCTGGCTGAGGACCCGGGCGTACGGCATAGTTCCCGCGTCGGCGGCGCGCGGGGTGCGGCCCCCGAGCGCGGCGGTCAGCCGTTCGCGGAAGCGGGTGCGGGCGGTCTCCACGCGGCTGCGCAGCTCCCGTTCTGCCTCGGCGCCCGCCTGGGGGGTGTGGCGCAGCACGAACAGGACTTCCCGAGCCACGCGTTCACGCAAGGCGGCGGTGGCCTCGGGATTCACCACCCGGAACGCGACCGGCGCCACGATGTCCTCCCGCGCCACCTCGCCCAGTTGGTAATCGGCGGCGCGGGACGCCACGGGCGCGAGGCCCAGACAGGCGAGGAGCAGCAGGCGGGGGAGCGCGGCGCGCGGAAGGACCATTGGGAGTGGGTGCGGTAGCTTCGCCGGCCCTGCCGGGAGCGCGGGGCCGGGCGGAACGGCCCGCCGGAAGCCCCCGAATGGAAACCTTCGGGGGCGCGTCGCAATCCTTTTTCCGCCGGCTCAGCCTCGGTTGAGCCACCAGAGCGTGGCGTTCAACCCCGTGGCGAAGCTGACCCAGAGTAGGTAGGGGGCCCAGAGTGCCCCGGCGACGCGGTCCTCCCGCCAGAGCAGGCGCTGGAAGGCGGCGAGAACGCCCCACAGTACGAGGATCTCGACCAGCGCGAGGGCGGGGCTGCGGAGGCCGAAGAACAGCACGGACCACAGGGCGTTCAGCACCAGATGGCCGCCGTAGGCCAGCGCGAGCCGGAGCGCGGCCGCACTCTCCCGTCGCCGCCAGACGCGCCACACCGCGACGGACATCAGCACGTAAAGGGTCGTCCAGACCGGGCCGAAGATCCAAGCGGGGGGATTCCACGCGGGTTTGACGAGCGAAGGGTACCACGCGCGCACGTTCTCGAACGTGGCCCAGGAACCGATCCCGCCGGCGAGGAAGGTCGCGAGCAGGAAGAGCGGGAGCGCCAGCGCCGAGCGAAGGTTCATCCCCCGAGCTTGGCTGGCCGGGGCGTGAGGTCAAAGCCGGCGCGGCAGCCTGCTCCGGACCTTCGCTTCCTGAGCGGCTCGATAGGAGCAGGATTGGAGGCACACTGTAGGCACACTGGAGGCAGACCGTCGGGAGGCGCGTGGGCAAAAAAAAGGCGCCCCGTGGGGGCGCCTTGGTGACCTGATCACCCGAAACGGGCGCGGGTCAGTTGGTGATGTCGAAGGTCGTGCTGCGCTCGCGGATGGGCAGGTAGGCCTTGTACCACTCCTTCTGGGCCTCGCTGTTGGCGTAGTCCTTCAGGGCCTGCTCGCTGGCGAACTCCATCACGATGGCGTGGGTGCGCTCACCCTGCGCCTTGACCGTCTTGGTCCAGACGCGCGTGATGCCCTTGTAGGCGGCAGGTAGCCGGTGGGCGCCGTCGAGGGCGGCCTTGATCTGTTCCGGGGTGGTGCCGGCCTTCCAGGAGACCGTGACCACGTGGATCACGGTCGTGGGGGCGGAAGCCTTGGCGGCGGGGGGGGCGCCCTTCTTGGCAGCTTTCTTCTCGGGATCGGCAGCGAAAGCGGCTCCGTTGAGGAGGAGACCGGCGGTGAGGAGGAGGAGCAGTTTTTTCATGGGAGGGGGAGTCGGGTTTAGAAGCGGCCTTCGATGCCGGCCGTGATGGTGGTGCCCTGCATCAGGAAGGTCTCCAGCTGGTCGGGGATGCCGCGGTAGTAGATCTGCGGCTCGTTGAACAGGTTCGCGACACCGAAGGTCGCGGTGACGTTGGAGCGCAGCTGGTAGCGCAGGTTCACGTTCACCAGCTCGCGCGCGTTGAGGTACTGGTTGCGCGAGGGCTGGTTAACGTTGAACGCATTGCGGATGCTCTTGCTGGTGTAGTTGTAGCTGACGGAGACGCCGAACTTCCGGTAATCCCACGAAACCGAGACGTTGCCGGTGCGCGGGATGAAGCCGTTGATCTGGCCGTTCGAGAGGTAGGCGGTCCCGCCGTAGTCGCCGTGCGCGTTGATCAGCGTCATATTGGCGTTCAGGCGGAGGGTCCGGAGCAGGCCCGGCAGGAAGCGGAACTGCTGCTGGTAAGCGAACTCCCAGCCCTGCGCGATGGCGGTGCCGGCGTTGATGGACTGGAGGATCTTGTAACCTTCGAACTGGCCCTCGAAGCCGTTGTCGTTGCCGAGGCCGACGGTGCCGGTCTCGCGGCCGCCGACGATGAAGTCGCTGATGGTCTTGTGGAACCAGCCCACGGAGAAACTGCCGGCCGGCTCGAAGTAGTACTCCAAGCTGAAGTCCCAATTCTTGGCCTGCTGCGGCAGCAGGGCCGGGTTGCCGATGGACACCGTCTGGTTGGTGTCGCTGAACGAGAAGTTGGGCAGGGCGTTGGCGAGCGACGGGCGGCCGAAGCCGGTGGTCCAGGCGCCGCGCAGCTTCAGATTGGCGGTGAGGTCACGCCACAGGTGAATGCTGGGGAAGTTCTGGCCGTACTTACCCTTGTTGAGGTAGGCGTCTTCATAGTCGCGCTGCGCGGAGCCGATGGGGTCGGCGGCCCTCTGCGCGGCGTTGCTTAGGACGCGGGCGCGGATGCGGGAGATGCCCTCGGTCTCGGTGACCTCGCGGCGGACGCCGGCGAGGAAGCCGGTGCGGCCGACACGGCCTTGGGTCATCAGGTAGTAGCCCGTGATGACCTCATTGACCTTGTTCGAGTTGGCGAGGCGGTTTTGCTCGCGGAAATAGATGTCCTCGTGCCACAGGGCGGGGTTGGTCGGCTGGCCGTTCTGGATGAACGGGGCGGCGTCCCAGATCGGGAGGTTGCGGCCCGTCTTGACCTTGTCCCAGAGGAGGATCGAGGGGTCGGTGGGGAGGGCGGTGGTGCCGAGGTAGTTCCAGCGGCGGCCGCGGCGCTCAAGCTCGACCGTGTGGTCGCGGACCTGGCCGCCGGACTTCAGGAAGGCGGAGAAGGCCTCGAAGGGCAGCTTGTACTTGAAGTGGGCGCGGGCCTCCTTGATCAGGTCGATGTCAAGGTTGCCGGAGTTCGAGGAGAGGCCATTGACCGACGGGCGATAGTTGGCGGGATTGGTGAAATCGAGGCCGCCGTTCTGAATGAAGCGGGGGTAAAGGTTGCTCTGAGTGCGATCCAGAATCCAGCCCACGCCGGTCTCACCGTTCGGGCCTTGGATGTTGTTGGTGGCGCTGCCCGGGCTGCCGTTGGGGCCGGTGAAGGGCACGTTGCCGATGCGGTTCACCAGCCCGGCCTCGGCGCCGAGGGTGCGGTAGCGGGTGCGGCTCCAGAGCGCGGCCCACTCGATGTCGAGTCGGCCGAGGATGTGCTCGCCCGCGAGGTCCATATGCCGCAGGCGCTGGTCGCGGTTGATCAGCGTGGAGGTGATGTCGATCAGGGCCGGCGCGGTCGTGGAGAAGGTTGCGTTGGCCGCCGTGGGCACGGCGCGCACCGTGGTGATGCGATCCGTCCAGCCCGGGACCACGCCCGTGGTGGTGGCGTTGGGCACCGTGGTCTGGCTGCCGGCGAAGGCGCGCTGCTGGTACTGGCGGCGCATCGGCTCCGGCGCGTCGTTATAGATCAGGTTCAGCTTGAGCAGGTTGTTCTGGTTGAAGCGGTAGTCCCACTTCGTGTTCAGGCTGCGCTGCTTGCGGTTATTGTAGTTGTCGGTCGTGCGGTAGTCCCAAACGAAGGCCGGCTGCGCGTTGGTCTGCTGGTAATCGCGCTGGCTGCGGAAGAAGCCGAAGGCGTTCTCGGAGTAGAAGGCGTTGACGGACACGGCCAGGTTCTCCGTCTTGCTGCCGAAGACGGCGAACTTCTCGATGTACGAGGCGTTCATCAGGGCGTGCGTGCGGCGCTGCTCGCGGATCGGCACCTGCTCGGTGAACCAGGGGGCCATCCGGGCGGTGAAGTTCAGCGTCACGCGGCGCTTCTCGCGCATCGAGAGGGGCGAGCGGGTCTTGAAGTTCACGCCGCCGCCGAGCGAGTCGACCGGCTTGTCGGGCGTCTGGCCCTTGACCACCTCAAGGGATTCGAACATCGCGCCGGTGAAGGCGGTCATCCGGGTGTTGCGGTTCTGGGCGCTGAAGGAGGACATCCCGCCACCGTCGATGGTGATGGAACTCATCCCGGCGCCCATCCCGCGCACGCTGATGACCTCGACCACCTCGTCGCCCGGGTTGCCGAAGGCGACGCCGGGGAGGCGGATCGCCAGCTCGGTGGCGTTCATATTGGGGAGGTCGACCAGCGCGTCCATCGACGCCACGTTCTTGAGGTTGTCCGCGTTCCGCTGCTGGGTGAGCGCGGAGGACAGGCCGGCCTTTTCGGAGGTGACCTTGAAGGTGTCGAGCATCAGCACGGTGCTGGTCAGCTCGAAGTCCCGCACCGCGGTCTGGCCCGCGGTGACGGTCAGGGAGATCCGCTGGGTGTCCAGTCCGGTGTAGGAGACGACCAGCTCGTGGGTGCCCGCGGGCACGCCGCTGATCAGGTAGCGGCCGGTCTGGTCGACCAGGGCGGAAAGGTTGAGGGCGGGAATCTCGGCGCGGGCGCCGATCAGGCCGTTGCCGGTGGCCTTGTTGGTGACGATGCCGCTCACGACCCCCGCAGCGGCCGCGCGCTCGGCGGCCAGGGCGGGGGCGGGCAGGGTGAGGGCGCCGCCCGCGGCGAGCGTGGCCAGCAGACAGGCCAGACGGAGGGCACGGGCCGCTTGGGCCCGGAGGGACAGGGTGCGTGGGTTCATCGGTGGCTGACTTGGGTGGGAAGCAATGCGCCCGCCGCGGGCAGGAAGACCGGGACGGGAGGGTCCCCGAGAGGGCCGCGCGAGGCCGCCCGAGGCAAGTGCAAATCCGTGGCCGGCGGCCGGGGCGCGAAGCCGCGGCACCCGGGTTGGGGGAGTGGTTTTCCCCGGGAGTTTAGGCTCGACTTTTGGGCTTAAGCTGCTCTCATCAAACGATTTTCCGCCGCCGCGGCGATTCTTAGCCGCGCGCCGGGGTCCGTTTTCCCTTCATGAGCAGCAAACGCAACATTCCCACCCGCCGCTTCATCAAGCCTTCGTTCAATTTCCTGATCGAGAAGAAACGCGACGGGGGTGAGTTCACCCAGGAGGAAATCCGCTACATCATCGACAGCACGCTGGACGGGGAGATGCCCCAGCACCAGCTGGCCGCGCTCGCGATGGCCATCTACTTCTCCGGGATGTCCGCCCAGGAGACCGCCGACCTGACCGAGGAGATGATGCTCTCCGGCGAGGTGATCGACCTCTCCCACATCGCCAAGCCCAAGATCGACAAGTACTCCACCGGTGGCGTCGGCGACAAGACCTCCCTTGTGCTGGTGCCGCTCGCGATGGCCTCCGGCGTCGTCGTCCCGATGATGTGCGGCGTGGAGCACGACTACGTGATCAACACCCTGGACAAGCTGGCCGCCATCCCCGGCTTCAAGGGCCAGCAGTCCGCCGAGCAGTTCTCCTCGCAGTTGGGCCGCATCGGCGGCGCCATCATCGCCCAGACCGAGGACCTCGCCCCGGCCGACGCCAAGTTCTACGAGCTGCGCAAGGAGACGGGCACCATCCCCAGCCTCCCCCTCATCACCGGCAGCGTCCTGTCCAAGAAGCTCGCCGAGGGCTCCGAAGGGCTCGTGATTGACGTGAAGTGGGGCAACGGCTCCTTCATCAAGGACTTGGAGCAGGCCAAGCAGCTCGCCCGGTCGATGACCCGCGTTGGCCGCTCGATGAAGCGTCGGTGCGTCGCGCTGGTCACCGATATGAACCAGCCGCTCGGCGACACCGTCGGCACCTCGCTCGAGGTCAAGGAGGCGATCCAGCTGCTCAAGGGGCAAGGGCCCGAGGATATGAAGGAGCTCGTGCTCAAGCTGGGGATGGAGATCGTGCGGCTCGCGGGCGTCGCTGGTTCCACCCTGTCGGCCAAGCAGACCGTGCAGCGCCACCTTACGGACGGCTCCGCGCTCGAAAAGCTCAAGGAGCTGGTCAAGGCGCAGGGCGGCGATACCGCTTATATCGATCATCCCGAGAAGTTCCCGGCCGCACGCCACATCCGGAAGCTGCCCGCGCCCAAGCGCGGCTACGTCCACACCATCAATGCGGCGATGATCGCCCGCGGGGTGCACCTGCTCGGGGCGGGGCGCGACGAGAACCACGGCAAGGTGGACTACTCGGTGGGCGTTTCCGAGGTCAAGAAGGTCGGCACGCAGGTGAAGCAGGGCGAGCCGCTGATGATGATTCACTACAACGACGAGTCGAAGCTCGAGCAGGCGCTGGAGTACTTCAAGAACGCCTACCGCCTCGCGCCCAAACGGCCCACGCCGCCGCCGCTGATCGTCGAGCGCGTCGCCTGAGGCCTCTGCGGCCCCAGGATCCGAGTCGAGCCGGGCCGCGAGGCCCGGCTTTTTGTTTGGCGCCCCGGGCCGCCGTGGCCCTCACTCGGCGGGTGGAAAAGCCGCCCGTCGCCCCGCCGCCGCCCGTCGATCGCTCCAGCTGGCCTCGTCCCTGGGCCCAGCTGAAGTACTTCACCTTCCAGCCGGCGATCTTCCCGCGGTTGCTCGGACAGGTGTCGCCGGACGCCCGCCCCGGGGATCTGGTTAACGTCTTCGACAAGCAGGGCCGGCCCGCCGGCGGCGGACTCTACAACCCCCGCGCCAAGATCCCCCTGCGCGTGGTCTGCCATTCCCCGGAGCCGGTGAACGAAGTCTATTTTGAGGGCGCCCTGCGCCGGGCCGTGGAGCTACGCCGCACCCTCTTCCGGCTCGACGAGACCACGGAGGCCTACCGCCTGATCAATTCGGACGGCGACGGGCTCAGCGGGCTCACGGTCGACCGCTACGGGGACACGCTCCTCTGCGAGGTCTACAGTCTCGGCATCGCCCAACGCTTGCCGGCCTGGCTGCCGCTCCTGCATGAGTTGGCCGGCACTCGCCACGCGCGCGTCCACGTCGACCACGACTTGGGCAGCCTGGAGGGGATCAAACCCTCTTTGTTCAAGGAGACTAACGCTGCCGCCCCGGCTGCCGTCCGCATCCGCGAGCACGGCATTCGGTACGAGGTGGACTTCGCCGGCGGGCACAAGACCGGCTTCTTCTGTGACCAGCGGGATAACCGGCGCGCCTTGGCCCGGTTCACCTCCGGGGCCCGCGTGCTCGACCTCTGCTGCTACACCGGCGGGTTCTCCCTGAATGCTAAGCTGACCGGGGGCGCGGATGAGGTGACCAGCGTAGACCTCGACGAGGTGGCGATCGCCCAGGCTCGCCGCAACGCGAACCTCAACCAAGCCCGGCTCAAGCTCGTCCACGCGGACGCCTTCGCTTATGCGCGACAGATGCAGGCCAACGGGGAAAAGTGGGACGTCGTGGTGCTCGATCCGCCCAAGTTCATTTTCACCCGCGAGGACCACGGTAACTGGGAAGGGCGGCAAAAGTACGAGGACCTCAACCTACTCGCCCTATCCCTCGTCCGCCCCGGCGGCATCTTCGTCACCTGCTCGTGCTCCGGCCTCCTCTCCCTCGAGGATTTCGAGGCGCACGTCATCAAGGCCGCTCATCGGCAGGACCGACGCTTACAGTTCCTCGACCGGACCGGCGCGGGTCCGGACCATCCGGTGTACTCTAACTGCCTCGAGAGTCGGTACCTGAAGGTATTCTGGGCCCGGGTGGTCTGAACCGCCGGGCCCCGGGCCGCGCGGGCGGCCTCAGACGCGGCCGAGATAGCTGCCGTCGACCGTGCTGACGCGGATCACTTCGCCTTCCTTGATGAAGAGCGGAACCTGCACCACCAGCCCGGTCTCGAGCTTGGCCGGCTTCTGGACGTTGCTCGCGGTGTCACCCTTCACGCCGTCCGCCGACTCGATCACCTTCAGGGCGACCGCCGCGGGGACGTCGACCGACAGGGGACGCTCATCCACGAAAAGCACGTCCACCTTACCGCCGGCGGCGAGGTAGTTCTTCACGTCGCCGAGCTGGGTTTCCGTGAGTTCGATCTGCTCGAACGTGTCATTGTCCATGAACGCGTACGTACCCCGGTCGGCGTAGCTGAATTCGAGCGTCTTGCGGTCGGTCGGCAGCACTTCGATGGTGTCCGTGGAGGCGAAGCGCTGGTCCAACGCCTTGCCGTACCTGAGGTTCCGCATCTTGATCTGCACGAACGCGCGCAGGTTGCCGGGCGTGCGGTGCTGCGTCTCCATCACGAGGTGGGGCTCGCCGTTGAACTTGATGACTTGGCCTTTGCGGATGTCGTTGGCTGCGGGCATGGCGGGAGAATCTGGCGGACGGGGGAAGCGGGTTAAAGGGTCGAGGGTGGCGCGGGCGCTTCGCCGCTGTCAAGGCCGCGGGCGGCGCATCTCCGCGCTTGCGCTGCCCGGGCCGCTGCCCGGAAGCTGACGGGCCAGCTATGAAGCAACGCACCCTCGCGCGGGAGGTCTCCATCCAGGGCAATGCGCTCCACACGGGGGAGAACGTTACCCTGACCCTCCGGCCGGCGCCGGCGGGCTCCGGCATCGTGTTCCGCCGGATCGACCTGAGCGGCAACCCCGAGCTTCGGCCACGGGTCGATCTCATCACGGATCTCGTCCGCGCCACCACCATCCAGTCCGGCCACGCCAAGATCCACACCGTGGAGCACGTCCTCAGCGCGCTGGCGGGCTGCGGGATCGACAACGCGGTGGTCGAGATGAACGCGTCGGAGCCGCCCATCCTCGACGGGTCGGCCCGACCCTTCGTCAACCTCATCCTCCAAGGCGAACCGTTGGAGCAGGAAGCGGACCGCGAGTACTTCGAGCTCGACGCGCCAGTGTCGGTCACCCGGGGCAATTCCTCGGTCATCGCGCTGCCCTGCGACCAGTTCAAGGTCTCCTGCACCTCCGCCGACGACCGCGGCATCCACACCCAGCATCTGTCGCTGACGATCGACCCGGACGTCTATATGACCCAGGTGGCGGCGGCGCGCACCTTCACGGTCTACGAGGACATCGAGGCGCTGCTGAAGCTGGGCAAAATCAAGGGCGGCTCGCTGGACTGCGCGGTGGTGATCCGCGGCGACAAGATCATCTCGAAGGAGCCGCTGCGTTTCCCCGACGAGTTCGTGCGCCACAAGATCCTCGACATCATCGGGGACCTTTCGCTGCTCGGGCTGCCGCTGAAGGCGCACATCGTCGCGACGCGCCCGGGCCACGCGATCAACGCCGAGCTGACCAAGGCGCTCGCCGCGAAGCTGGAGGAGCGCCGCAAGGGGCCCAAGCGCAAGGCGCGCCCGGCCACCGTGCTCCCGACGGAGACATCCCTCGATATCCGGCGGATCCTCGACACCATCCCGCATCGTTATCCCTTCGTGATGATCGACCGGGTGCTGGAGTTCATCGGTAACGATGAGCTGGTCGCGATCAAGAACGTCACCATCAACGAGCCCTATTTCACGGGCCATTTCCCCACGAACCCGGTGATGCCCGGGGTCCTGCAGCTCGAGGCGATGGCGCAGGCCGCGGGTATCGTGATGCTCCGGCGCACGGGCAACAGCGGGAAGACCGCGTTCTTTATGAGCGCGGACAAGGTGAAGTTCCGCCGCCCGGTCCGGCCCGGGGACCAGATCATCATCAACGCCAAGATCACCAAGGTCCGGGGCGACAAGCTTGCCGCGGCCGAGTGTAACTGCACGGTCGGTGGCCAGGTGGTCTCCTCGGCGGAGCTGATGTTCGCCGTGGTGGAGGAGGGGGAGGAATAGGATGGCAGGCCGGATCCATCCCACCGCCATCATCGAGCCGGGCGCCCGCCTCGGCGTGGACGTCGAGGTCGGCGCCTATGCCTACGTCGGACCAGAGGTGGTACTCGGGGATCGGACCCGCCTGCACCACCACGCCTCGGTTGAAGGAAACACGTGGCTCGGCGCCGCGTGCGAGGTGTTTCCCTACGCGTGCATCGGCGGGCGCACGCAGGACCTGAAGTTCGCGGGCGGAAAGCCCGGGTTGCGTGTCGGGGACCGCAACGTCTTCCGGGAGTACGTGACGCTGCACGCGGCCACCCGTGACGGGGACCTGACCCGCGTGGGCTCGGACAACGTCCTGCTGGCCTCGTGCCACGTGGCTCACGACTGCGTGCTCGGGAATCATATCGTGATGAGCAATGGCGCCGTGCTGGCCGGGCACGTGGTAGTCGAGGACTACGTGGTGGTGGGTGGCTACGGGGGCGTGCACCAGTTCTGCCGGCTCGGTGCCTATGCGATGCTCTCGGCTACGGCCAAGCTGGTGCACGATCTGCCGCCTTACTGCCTCGCGGATGGCACGCCGGCCGAGGTGCGGGCGGTGAACCGGGTCGGGCTGGAGCGGCGCGGTTTTTCGCCGGAACAGCTGGAGCGCGTGAAGCGGATCCATCGGCTGCTTTACCGCGAGGGCCTCAACCGCACGCAGGCGCTCGAGCGCCTGCAGGCGGATCCCGACGCTGGAACCGAGGAGTTTCGACGGATGCTGGAGTTCGCCCAGACCAGCGAGCGTGGGCTCGCCCGCGGCGCGCGGGGCTAGGCGAGCGGCTCCCGTTCCACCGCATCCAGGAGCGCCGCGAGGTCCGCGAGGGTCGTCAAGGGGTTCATCAGCGCCGTGCGCAGCCAGCGGCGCCCCCGGAGGGTCGTCTGCACGAGGTAATGGCTTCCGTCCGCGAGGATCCGCGCGCGGGCGCGCTCATTCAAGGCGTCCACGGCGGCGGGTGCGGCGCCGGGGACGGTGCGCCGGAAGCAGACGATGTTGGACTCGGGCTCCACCGCGACCTCGAAGCCAGGCCGCTCCCGGATGAGCGCGGCGAAATCGCGGGCCAGTTGGTGGGCGCGGCGGACGTGTTCCGCGAACAGCGCCGGATCGCCCCCGCGCCAGAGCGCTGCGATCCGCAGGCTCAGGCTCAGCTTGGTGCACTCGAAGGTGCGCCGGCCGCTGTCCCACCAAGGCTCCTCTGCGCTGGGATCGAACAAGTATTGAGCCTCCTGGTTGAAGGCCGCCCACGCGTCGCCCGGTTGGCGGAAGAGCACGGCCGTGGCCAGGGCGGGGTTCAGCAGCAGCTTGTGGAAATCCACCACCGCGGAATCGGCGCGCTCGATCCCGGCGAGCCGGGCGCGCAGCTCCGGGCAGAAGGCCGCGGCCGCCCCGTGGGCGCCGTCGACGTGGAGCCAGAGCCCGTGCTGCGCGCAGAAGTCGGCGATCGCCCCAATGTCATCGTAGCTGCCGGTCGAGGTGGAGCAGGCCGAGGCGACCACCGCAAAGGGACGGCGGCCGCGCCGGTGCGCTTCGGCCAGTGCTGCGGGCAGCAGTTCCGGCCGCAGTTTGAAGCGCGCGTCGGTCGGTACGGTAACCAGTCCCTCCCGCCCACCTCCCATCACCTGAACGGCGCGGGCCGTGCAGTAATGGCTTTCCTCCGACGCGATCACGGCCCAGTCGGGGGCGGTCCCTTGCTCGAGGGCGGCGGGGCCGAGGCGCCGGTTGCGGGCGGCCAGTAACGCAGTGAGGTTGGCAAGGGTCCCGCCCGAGGTCAGGAAGCCGGCGCCCGCGGGCCAGCCGAGGAGTCCGGCGGTGGCCTCGACCACCCAGCGCTCGAGGGCGTTGGCGGCGGGACCCATCTCGTAGACCCCCATCGCGTTGTTGAGGAGCTCGCTCGCGAGCCCGGCCAGTGCCGCTTCCGGGGCAGGTGCGCACACCTGGTGGCCCACGTAGCGCGGGTGGTGGAGCTGGATCGAGCGCGCCGCGAATTCCCGCAGGAAATCCACTAGCGCCCCGGGCGGTTCGGACATCTTGCGCCGCCAGTGCGCGAGTTCGCCGGCGGGATCCACCGGGGGCAGCACGGGCCCTCGCCGCGCCTGCGCGTCGGCGAGCAGGCCGGCCAGCAGGTCCACCACCGCGTGCCCCTCGCGCCGGAAACGCTCCGGGTCGAACGCTGTTTCCAGGGGGCTCATCGCGGCTTCAGGCGCGCTTGTAGACGAGCGCCGGGTCAAAGAGGCGCTCCCCGGTGAATACGAGGTGCGGTGCCCCCGTTGCGGCGGCGTCGAGGTCCTCGAGCCGGCGGTAGAAGCAGGAACGGTAGCCATTGTGGCAGCTGGCGTTGGCCGCCCCGCGCTGCTCGACCTTCAGCAGGAGCACGTCCTGGTCGCAGTCGGTCCGCAGTTCGCGGACCTCCTGGGTGTTGCCCGACTCCTCGCCCTTTACCCAAAGCTTCTGACGCGAGCGGCTCCAGTAGGTCGCTTTGCGGGTGCGGAGGGTGTGCGCGAGCGACTCCGCGTTCATAAAGGCGAACATCAGCACCTCGCCGGTCTGCGCGTCCTGGGTGATGCAGGGGATCAGGCCATCGGGCCCGAACTTGGGCTGCAGGGTCCGGCCGAGCTCGATCTCGGCCGTGGTCGTGCGGGGAGGGAAGCTGGACTGGCTCATCGGAAGGGAGAGCAAGCCGGGCGGTTCCGGGCGAGGCAACCCTAAGCTCGCCGGCGCCCTCAGGCGGGCAGCGCGCGCAGGTAGTCGTAGGTGTACAGGCCAGTGCGGTGGCCATCGCTGAACTCGAAGCGGAGCGCGTAATTGCCCACTCGTTCCCATCCCGTGACCTTCACCCCGGGGAACTGCCGGGGACCGTCCCCGCCGTAGCGGTTGCCGAGGATGTCCCGCTCCCCCTGGTTGGCCGCGCTCGGCGAGGCCGCCCGCAGGCGCTCCGGGTGGAAATAGGACTCGCCGCCGTCGTCCCAGACGATCGCGACCTCGTCCCCGATGAGCTGGATGTTGACCGGTGTGCGCACGGGGGGACCGAAGCACCCGCGGCGCCCAAGGCAAACGGCAAACCGACTTGCCGGACCGGCGCCCGGCGCGACGGGCGGCGCCTGGGCCGTCGGATGTGAATAAGTGAGTAACTTCCCGGGGTTTGCGGTGGGGAAAGACTTGACCGAAGTGGGGTGAAGTGGGTTGAAATGGGGCGTCTTGGGGCAATTCGCCCTGATTTTGCATTTACTCCCTCTTTCGTGGCGCTTGCGGGCAACACCTTCTACACCGGCCTCTTCCGGCATTCCTTGGACGACAAGGGCCGGTTGACGCTGCCGTCCGCGTGGCGCCACGCGCACGCCGCGGAGGACCGTTTCCTCGCCACGCCGCATCCCGACGGGTACATCGCGGTGTTGCCGCCGCGGGAGGTTGAGGTGCTGCACGCCAAGATCTCCGGGATGAAGATGAGCGACGCGAAGGCGCAGGCGTTCGCCGCGCGGTTCTTCTCCCAGACGCAGGACTTCTCGTTCGATAAGGCGGGCCGCATTGGGCTTTCCGCCGAGCTCCTGCGGCACGCCGGCCTCGAGCGCGAGGCGGTGCTCGTGGGCACGCTCACCAAGTTCAACATCTACAACCCGGCGCGCTGGCAGCAGGAGGAGGCGCGCTCCGCGGGCGAGCACTTCGGCGACCTGATGCGCCAGATGGACATCTGAGATGCGCCGCCCCCTTCCAGCCTGCCCTGCCGCGTCCCCCCGGACGTTCTACCCCGCGAGCCCCGCGCGCCCACGCCGGCACGCGATCCTGCGGCTGCGGATACTGGCGCGGCCGGCGCCCGCGGGGAGAGGAGGCTGCGATGCCCCCGCCGGCCGTTGAACCCCTGCCCGCGGTGATAACCCCCGGACATCACCCCGTCCTGCTCCGCGAGGTGCTGGCGCTGCTCGCGCCGCGCCCCGGCGACCGCTTCCTCGACTGCACCTTCGGTGGGGGGGGCCACACGCGGGCCCTGCTCGCCGCGGCGCCCGGCGTGCGCGTCGTGGCGCTCGACCGCGATCCCGCGGCGCGGGACCGGGCGGAGCCCCTGTTCCGGGAATTCCCCGGTGCCCTGGAACTTGTGGATCTCGACTTCGGCCGGCTGCGGGAACTGGCGCCCTCCGGTTTCCAGGGAATCCTCTTCGATCTAGGGGTTTCGTCCTTCCAGCTCGACGACGCGACGCGCGGCTTCTCCTTCCGGCAGGACGCCCCGGCCGATATGCGGATGGACCCGCGCGCGGGGGTTCCGGCCAGCCTCTGGCTGGAAACCGCCACCGAGGAGATGCTGGTGCGGGCGATCCGCGACCTGGGCGAGGAGCAGCAGTGGCGTCGGGTCGTGCGGGCGTTGCGCGCCGCGCGGGGCTCCGGGGCGCTGGCCCGCACGGGCTCCCTTGCGGCGATCATCGCGGAGGCCATCCCGGCGCCGGTGCGGCACGCTTCCCGGATTCATCCAGCCACCCGCTCGTTCCAAGGCATCCGGATGGCGGTCAACGACGAGACCGGCGCCCTCGAGCGCGCGCTGCCCGAGGCCTTCGCCCGTCTCGCCCCCGGCGGCGTGCTCGCGGTCATCAGTTTTCATTCCCTCGAGGACCGGCCGGTGAAGCAGTTCTGCCGCCGGATGTGCGGACAGCCGGAGAGCGCGGACGACGCCACGCCGCAGGATCTGCGCACCGTGCTGGCCGAGCCGCTGACGCGCCGGCCGATCACGCCGGCGGACGACGAGGTCGCCGCTAACCCACGCAGCCGCTCCGCGAAACTCCGCGCCGTGCGCCGCCTCTGATCTTACGCCGTGAGAAAGGACACCTCCGCCTTCGTCAACCAGCTGCTGGTCTGGCTGCTCGTCACCATCGGCCTCGGTGGATCCGCCGGGCTGGTCACCGTGTGGATGCGGCACCAGATTTCCGCCACCGCCAAGGCCAACCGCGACCTCGCCGCCCAGATCGCGCGCTACGACCGGCTGGTGGACGAGACGCGCACGCAGATCGAGACGGAGCAGGCGTCTGACAAACTGCGGCACCTCAACTCCGCCCTGGGCCTAGGGCTCGTGCCGATGAACCAGATCCCGGTCGTGCACGTGACGGACAACGTGGTTGAGCGCCTCGCGCGCCGCGCCAATGCGGGGGTGCTGGCCGACGGCCCGACGCCGGCGGCGGCCTTGCGCGTCACCCTCCCGGGGTTCTGAGCGATGTCCAAGGGCTTTGCCTCCAGCGGCCGGATGGTCCTGATCGCCGGCATTCTGCTGCTCTGCCAGGCGGCGCTGGGCGTGCGGCTCGTCTGGCTGCACGTGGTTGACCGCGAGGCCCTGCTCAAGCCGCTCGCCAAGGTCCGGCCGATGCTCATCCCGGAGGCGGCGCGCCGCGGAGACATCCTGGACGCCCGTGGCGCCCGCCTCGCGACCAGCCGGTCCGAGATCCTGCTCGGCGTGGACCCGCACTCGCTGCTGCCGCGGGACGAGCGGAAATGGGCCGAACTGGCGGCGCTCATCGAATTGCCGGAGGCCGAGCTGCGCGCGCGCTTCCAGCCGCGTTTCCGGCGCGCCGGGGCCCGTGTCGAGGAGGGCGAGGACGCCGGGGAGGCCCCGGTCCCGTTCACTCTGCCCGCGGCCCGCGGCGGCGAGGACGAGCAGCGGCCCATCACGTGGGTCAAGCTGCGGGAGGACGTCTCCGAATCCCTCTACGAGCGGGTTCGCCGGCTCGACATCCGGGGCGTCTACGGGCTCCGGCATTACCGGCGGGTGTACCCGAGCAACGAGCTGGCGGCGCACGTGATCGGCTATGTGAACCGCGAGCACCAAGCGGCGGCCGGGATCGAGGCCTACGCGGACTTTTACCTGCGGGGCCAGCAGGGCTGGCGGGTGGGGGAGCGCGACGGGCGCAACCGAGAACTCCCTCAGTTCGCCTCCCGCGAAGTGCCGCGCCGCGACGGGTACAGTGTCGTGCTGTCCATCGATTCCACGGTGCAGGACATCGTCGAGCAGGAGCTGGCGCAGCTCGCGGCCCGCTTTGAGCCCCGCAAGGCCTCGATCGTGGTCAGCGACCTCGACGGGTTCGTCTTGGCGCTCGCGAACTACCCCTCGTTCAACCTGAACGAGTTCAACCGGGTGCCCAAGGCCGAGGAGGCGCGGATGAAGAACGCGGCCGTCGCGGACATCTATGACCCGGGCTCGGTTTTCAAGATCGTGCCCGCGGCGGGGGCCCTCGAGGAGCGGTTGGTGACGCCCTTGACCGTCCTCGATTGCACGGTGGACCGGATGGCGCACCGGGGCCGGATGCTTTCGCTCCCGGCCGAGGATCACAAGATGGGCAACCTCACGATTGCGGAGATTCTGAGCCATTCGAGCAACCGCGGGGCCGCGCAACTGGGAATGATGCTCGGCGAGGAGCGCCTTGAGCGCTACGCCCGCGCCTTCGGCTTCGGCTCCAAGCTTGGGTTCCCGGTCGGCGGCGAGGTCGCGGGCATCCTGCACCCGCACCAGCGTTGGTATCCGATCGACATCACCCGCATCCCGATGGGGCATTCGGTCTCCTCCACGGTGCTGCAGATGCACCAGGCGATGGCGGTGATCGCGGCCGGCGGCGTCCTGCTGCGGCCGCAGGTGATTCGCGAGATCCGCGATTCCGCGAACGAGACGGTCTACCGCTACGGCCGCACGGAGATCGGGCGCGCGGTCTCGCCGCGCACCGCCTCCCAAGTCGCGGCGATGCTGGTTGGCGTCACCCGCAAGGGCGGCACAGCGCTCGAGGCTGCAATCGAGGGATTCGATGTGGCGGGTAAGACCGGAACCTCCCAGAAGTTCGTCGACGGTCAGTGGTCCAAGAAACACCACATCGCGTCGTTCTCCGGTTTCTTCCCGGCGGCCCGGCCGAAGGTGGTGATCTCCGTGATCGTGGATGACGCCGACCACAAGGCGCCGGGCGGGGTGGCCTACGGCCGCACCGTCGCCGCGCCCTCCTTCAAGCGGATCGGCGAGCGCCTCATCCCCATTCTCGATATCCGCGCAGGCGCTGCGGCCGTCCCGGCGTTGCTGGTGGCCCGGCACGAGGGAGGCGCACGATGAGCGGGCTCCTGCTTTCGCCCCCGTCCGGCCTCGCCCGCCGGTTGCCGCCGCCCGCCGCCCGCGCCGCGGCCCGTCGCGCCCGCCTCGGCGACCTCCTCACGCCCGAGCAGCGCATCGCGGCGGTCGGTCCGCTGGACCGTCCCATCGCGGGCCTGGCCGCGGATGCCCGGCAGGTGGTGGCGGGCAGCGTTTTCTTCGATGTGGCGCCCAGCGGGGATTTGCGGTCCGGGCTCGACGAGGCGGTATCCCGCGGGGCCATCGCGGTCGTGGGCTCCGGCCGGCCCCGCGTCGCCCTCGGCCGCGGCCTGACCGTTGTCCAGGTATCCGATCCGCTCCGCGCGCTCGCCGGTGTTGCCCGCCGCTTCTTCCGGCACCCGGACGCCGCCCTGCGACTCCACGCCGTGGAGGGCGATCACGGCAAGACCACCGTCGCCCACCTCCTGCGGGGCTTGCTGGGCACGTCGGCCGAACTGGGCCTGCTGAGCTCCGTCCATCACGATCTCGGTTCCCGTGTCCTGCCCGCCACGATTCCCGGCCCGCTCGAATTTTACGCGTTGCTGGCGCAGATGCGCGATGCCGCCTGCACGGGCGCGGTGATCGAGCTGCCGTCCGGCCCCGTGGAGGCCGGCTGGATGACGGACGTCGCTTGGGCCTCGCGGCTTGATCTGCGGGCGGCGTCGACTGAGGGCGGGTCCGCGGGCCCAGCGCCCTCCGGCACGCTCCGGTTCCGTTGGGCGGGAGGGGATTTCTCGGCTCCGATCCCGGAGGGCCTCCGCGGCGTGAGCGCCCAACTCGAGCTGGCGGTCCGGGCCGCGCTGGAGCGGGGTGTGTCACCGTCCACGGTTGGCGCGCACCTCAGGCAGTTGTCGCCCGTTCCAGGCCGGGGCGAATCGGTTGCGGTGCCCGGCGGTTTCGACGTCTGGGTCGACGCGGCGGACCGGCCGGAACGACTGGCGTATTTCCTCAGCGTGGTGCGGGCGCTCACGCCCGGCCGCGTGGCGCTGGTGATGGGTTGTCCCGGGGAGTGCGACCCGTCGCCCCGCCCGCGCTTGACCCGGGCCGGGGAGCAAGGCGCGGAACTGGTGGTGCTCACGGCGGCCGATTCCCGGGGCGAACCGTTGGAGGGGATCCTGCGCGATATGCTGCAAGGCGCCGCGTGCCCCGGAGCCATCCGCTGCGTGCCGGATCGGCGGGCCGCCGTAGCCGCGGCGCTGGCTTGGGCCCGCCCGGGTGACGCGGTGGTGATCGCGGGTCGCGGGGCGGAGGCTTTCCAGCGGATCGAGCGGGTCGCGGTGCCGTGCGACGACCGCCGGCTGGTGCGCGACTGGGTGCGGGGGAGGTCCGGGCGGTGAGCGGCGGTTTCAACCCCTCAGACTTGGCGGCGTGGACCGGTGGGCAATGGACGCAGCCGCCTTCGGGGACGCTGCGGGGATTTCACTTTGATTCCCGGCGCCTCGGGCCGGGCAGCGTCTTTGTGGCCTTGGCCGGCGCACAGCGCGACGGGCACGACTTTCTCCCCGCGGCCGCGGCGGCGGGAGCGGCGGCCGCGCTGGTTTCCCGGCCGCGCCCGGAGGCCGGCCTCGCGCAGCTCGTGGTGGGGGACACCCTGCGGGCCTGGCAGGCAATCGCGCGGGAGCACCGGCGGAGGTTTGCCGGCCCCGTCGTGGGAATTTCCGGGAGCGCGGGCAAGACCTCCACCAAGGACCTGCTCGCGCTCCTCCTCGGTGCCGCGGCGCGCGGCGTCGCCGCCACCGAGGGTAATTTCAACAACGAGCTCGGCGTACCCCTCACGCTCTCCCGGCTTGACCCGGCCCGCGACCGGCTGGCTGTGATCGAGGCGGGGATCAGCCTGCCCGGCGAGATGGACCGCCTCGCCGCGATGATCGAGCCGGACATCGCCGTCATCACCCTGGTTGGTCCAGCTCACCTGCAGGAACTCGGCGGAATCGAGGGGGTGGCCCGCGAGAAGTCGCGCCTCCCCGCCGCGGTCCGACCCGGCGGACTGATGGTTTTTCCGGAGGAGGTCGCGGCGTGGCCCGCCTTCGCCGCCCTGACGGGTCGCCGGATCGTGGTGGCCGCGGGCGGTGCGCCCGGACCGGAACGGGTGGTCTGCACGCTTGGGAACGGCCCCGCGGGCACTCACCTGCGGCTGGCGGGGGGCGGCTCGCCCGCGGCCGAGTTCCGCTGCCGGGCGGTCACCCCGGGTCTCGCCCGCAACGCGGCCCTCGCGCTCACCGTGGCCCGGCAGCTCGGCGTTTCCGAGGCAGACCTAGCCGCCCGACTCGCGGCGTGGCTCCCGGCCAGTCTCCGGGCCGAGGTCCGCGAGATCGGCGGCCGCTTCGTCTACCTCGATTGTTACAACGCGAACCCGGCCTCGATGGCAGACGCGTTTGCTGGTTTCATCGTTCAGGCGCCGGCGGCTCAACCGCGGCTGTACCTGCTCGGCTGTATGGAGGAGCTTGGCGTCGAGGCCAGCCGGCACCATCGCGAACTGGGCGCGCGGCTGGCCCCGCTGCTACGGCCGGGCGACCGGGTGTGCGTGCTCGGCACCGAGGCTGCGGCGGTGATCGAGGGCTTGGGCGCTGGCGGGGCCGCGCCGGCGAGTAGCGCCGTGCTGGATTCCCTAGCTGCCGCGACGGCGGAATTCGCCACTTGGCCGGGCGCGGTGCTACTGAAGGGCAGTCGCCGCTACGCCCTCGAGGGCGTGCTGCCGGCAGGCGAGGGGGAGGCCCATGCTTAGCTACTTAGCCCAGTACGAGGACTATTTCGGGCCGCTGCGCCTGTTCGGCTCGATCACCGTCCGCACGATGCTCGCGGCGATCACCGCGTTGTGGCTCGGCTTTCTCCTGGGGCCGCGCCTGATCCGGGTATTCCGGGCGTGGAAATTTGGGCAGGGCTACATCGACGACCGTACGGGCGCCTTGGGAGCCACCTACTTCGACAAGAAGCACACTCCCGCGATGGGCGGCCTGATCATCTGCCTCCCCGTCCTCATCAGCGGACTGCTGTGGGCCGCGCCTAACATCTGGGTGCTCGTCAGCCTGATGGTCTACGCGGCGCTCACCATCCCGGGCTTCCGGGATGACCTCCTCAAGGTCCGGCGCCGCAGCCGCGACGGCATCTCGGGCTGGGAGAAGATTGCTTGGCAGAGCGGGGCCACGTTACTGGCGCTGGCCCTGCTGCTCTGGCACCCGCTGAGCGCCGGAAAGATCCGCGAATTCTGGGTGCCGTTCGTCAAGCACGCCGTCCTCCCGTCGATGCCTTGGTGGCTGCTTCTGCTCCTGCTGTACCTGTGGGTGGTCGGCTTCAGCAATGCCATCAACCTTACCGACGGCCTCGACGGGCTCGCGACCGGCTGCACGATCACCGTGGCCCTCGTGTTCGCGGTGATGGCCTACCTGGCCGACCACGTCTTCCTCTCCGAGTACCTGCTCATCAGCCACGTGCCGGGCACGGGCGAGCTCACGGTCATTTGCGGCGCCCTCATCGGCGGCTGCATGGCCTTTCTCTGGTATAATTCGCACCCGGCCGAGGTCTTTATGGGTGACACGGGATCGCTCGCGCTCGGCGGCCTGCTCGGGATTATGGCCTTTATGATCCACCAGCCCGTGACGCTCGTCATCGCCGGTGGCGTCTTCGTGGTGGAGGCACTTTCGGTGATTATTCAAGTGGGCTGGTTCAAGGCCACCCGCTGGCGCTACGGCGAGGGCCGGCGCTTCTTCCTGATGGCCCCGATCCACCATCATTTCCAGAAGCGCGGCTGGCCCGAGACCAAGGTCGTGCTCCGCTTCTGGATCCTCTCCCTCGGCTGCGCACTCGCCAGCCTCGCCACCCTCAAGCTCCGCTGAACCGATGACCCCGGCCCCGTCCCTGCTCCCCGTGCCCCTCGCGTCCCGACCCTC
>NEUZ01000027.1 GCA_002304435.1 Opitutia bacterium Tous-C8FEB
GCGCGGCTGCGCCAGCTGCTGCCGGGCGTCACGATTGGCGTCGGCCACGGCCAGATGGACGCGACGGAGCTGGAGCGAGTGATGACGGAGTTTGTCGCTGGCCGATACCAAGTGCTGCTAGCGACGACCATCATCGAGAGCGGGTTGGATATCCCGAACAGCAACACGATCATCATTGAGGGCGCAGACCGCTTCGGCCTCTCGCAACTCTACCAGCTGCGCGGACGCGTAGGCCGGTTCCGGCATCAGGCCTACGCTTACCTGCTGCTGCACCGGCACACGCGGTTGCTGGAGATCGCCCGCCAGCGGCTGACCGCGATGCGGCAGCACAACCAGCTCGGCGCCGGCTTCCGCATCGCGATGCGCGACCTCGAGCTGCGCGGGGCCGGCAACCTCCTCGGATCCGAGCAAAGCGGGCACATCGTCGGCGTCGGCTTCGAGCTGTACTGTCAGTTGCTCCGCCAATCGGTCGCGCGGCTCAAGGGGGACCGCACCGCGGCCGCCGTGCGCGCGAACGTGAAGCTCGACTTTGTGTTCGTCGGCGAGGGCCAGCCAGAGGCGCGGGGCGCCCGGCGCCACGTGGACGGCTACACGGCGCTGCGCGACGCCGAGGACGACGGGGCGACGGAGGTTGCTCTCATCCAAGCCCGTCTACCCGCCGCTTACGTGGCGGAGACGCGCCTGCGGATCGACTTTTACCGCAAGCTCGCCCTCGCCGACTCGCCGGAGGCGCTCAAGCAAATCGAGGCCGACCTGCGGGACCGCTTCGGGCGCTTTGGCGACGAGGTGAAGGCGCTGCTGCTGGTGACGGAGATCCGGGTGCGCGCCGAGCGGAAGGGCGTTCTGAGCGTCGAAACCGACGGGGGCCGACTGAAATGCCTGCGCCGCGCGGGAGGCCGCGACGACTGGGTGCAGGTGGGCGCGCGGTTTCCAAGGTTGACCGCCCCCAAGCCCCTTCTACGTTTGCGCGAAATCTCCGCGTTCCTCGAACAACTGCCGCCGTCATGACGCTCCGCCGCCGCCTTGCTTGCCTGCTTCTCGCCGCCGCGCCGGTCGCATCTCTCCCCGCTCAGGCGACCGCCCCGGGCGCCCCCGCCGCGGACCCCGTCGCCCAGAATCTCAACCTGCGTTTCGCCAACGGGATCGTCGCGGTCGCCGAGGAGAAGATCATCACCGTGGCGGACGTGATGCAGTACATCGGGCCCCTGCTCCCGCAGCTCCGCAACGAGGCCCGCAACGAAAAGGAATTTCAGGAGCGGCTCGAGCAGCTGCAGGACAGTGCGATCCAAGATCTCGTCGACCGGGTGTTGATCGTGAAAGAGTTCCGCAAGGACGAGAAGCGCCAGATCCCGGTCCAGTACATCGACAACGCGATGGCCGACGAGATCGCGGAGCGTTTCGAGGGCGACCGCTCCAAGTTCCTCGCCTACCTCCGGGCCAAGGGCCAGACCATCCGCGACTACCGCAAGGAGATCGAGGAGAACATTATCTTCAGCTATATGCAGGGCCAGCAGCGCAAGTCGCAGAGCGTGGTGAGCCCGGTGCGGATCGAGACCTATTACAACGAAAACAAGGATCGTTTCTACCGTGAGGACGAGGTGCACCTGCGCCTGATCCAGATCACGCGCACCGAGTCCGAGACCGACACGACGCTGCTGGAGCAGGGTCGCGCGATCGTCGCCCGCCAGAAGGGCGGCGAGAAGTTCGAGGACCTCGCGCGCCAATTTTCCAAGGACCTCAAGCGGAGCAAGGGCGGCGACTGGGGCTGGCTCAAGCGCTCGGACTTCCGCAAGGAATTCAGTGACGTCGCGTTCGCCCTCAAGAAGGCCGAGGCCTCGGATCCAATCCTGCTGCCCGAGGGCGCCTTCATCCTTTACGCCGAAGATCGCCGCTTCGCCGGCATCCAGCCGATCGACGAGGTCCGCGACCAGATCGAGCGCGTCCTGATCCAGCAGATGAGCCGCACGAGCCAAGAACGCTGGCTGGAGCGCCTCCGCCGGAACGGATTCGTCAAGTACTACTGAGTCCCCGGTTTCGGGCCCGCCCACGGCTGGCTGGCCGGCCGCGCGCCGCGGAGTGTGGGGCCCATGCCTCCGCCCGCCACGCCCCGCCCCGACCTGCCCCGTGAACGCCTCGCCCGCGCCGGCCCGGCCGCGCTGAGCGACTCCGAACTGCTGGCCGTGCTGTTGTGCCACGGTTGCCGGGGCGAGGACGTAGTCGCGCTCGGCGGCCGCGTGCTCTCCGAAGCGGGTTCGCTCTCCGGTCTCGCGCGTTGGCGGCTCGGCGATTTCCGGCGGCTGCGCGGCCTCGGACCGGTGAAGGCCCTTCAGTTAGTCGCGGCGATCGAGCTCTCCCGCCGGTTGCTATTGTCACCGCACGGCGAGGCCCCGCTGCTGGATCAGCCGGTGCAGGTGCATGACTACCTGCTGCCCCTCGCTACCGGCCTCGAGGTGGAGAAGTTCTGGGTGCTCTGCCTCAATCGCCGCCACCGCCTGCTGCGCCGCGTGGAACTCACCTCGGGAACCGCCCACGCCACCCTCGCGCACCCGCGCGAGGTGTTTGGCCTCGCGGTCCGCGAAGGCGCCTCCGCGATCGTCTGCGCGCACAACCACCCGAGCGGCGACCCGGCGCCGAGCGCGCCCGACGTGCAAGTCACGCGCCTCCTGCGCGACTCGGGCCGGACGCTCGACATCGCGCTGCTCGACCACGTGATCCTCGGCCGCGCCGGGGCCGATCCGCTAGGTAAGGGCTACTACAGTTTCCGGGAGGCGGGCGTGGTCTGAGCCCACTCTGGGCCCGCCCCGCGAACGAGCGTACGCACGCGCAGCAGGAACATATCGGCGGTAATGTACAGGGTGCCGCCGTCGTCGCCCCAGGCACAGTTGCCGGTCGCTTGGCCGGTCAGGATTCGGCCCAGCAGCTTACCTTCCGGTGAAAGCACCAGCACGCCACCCGGACCCGTGGCCCAGACGTTGCCGCGGTCGTCGACCTTCAGCCCATCGCAGGAGCCGCGGACGCCGGGTTGCCGCAACGGCAGCGCGTCGAGGAAGAGCCGTTCGCCGGTGAGCGTGCCGTCGGCCGCCACGTCGTAGGCCACGATGCGCGGCGCCCGCCCATCGCTCACGGCGACGTACAGGCGGCGCTCGTCCGGCGAGAAGCCGATGCCATTGGGAAAGCTCAGGCCGGCGGTGAGCAGGGTCACGCGACCGGAGGGTTCCACCCGGTAGACGCCGTTGTGCGGCTGCTCCTTCAGCGGGGAGTCGTTGAGCTTCTCGAGCCCGTAGGGCGGGTCGGTGAAATAGACGTCCCCGTTGCGGCGCAGCGCGAGGTCGTTGGGGCTGTTGAACCGGCGGCCTGCGTGGCGGTCGGCCACGGTGACCCAGCGGCCCGCCTCGTACCGCGCGACCCGGCGCTCGCCGTGCTGGCAGACCAGCAGGCGCCCCTGTGCGTCGCGGGCAAGGCCGTTGCTGCCGGGCTCCCGGAAGCCGGGGGTCGGGGTCAGCAGCCCGCTGGGTTTCAGGAACACCTCGGCCTCGCGGCGGCCCGGCGCCCAGCGCAGGATCACGTTCTCCGGAACGTCCGAGAACAGCAGCGCGCCCTCGTACCAGACCGGGCCCTCGGACCAGTTGAAGCCCTCCGCGAGGAGCTCAATCGTGGTCCCCGAAGCTACGAGCGCATCAAAGGCGGGATCCAACCGTTCGATCCGGCCCTGGAAGACCGGTGTGGCCGGCGCGGCGGCACGAAGCAGCGGGAGGCCGACGAGGGCTGGCAAGAGGAGGGCGGCGAGGAGGCGGAGGGGGGGCATCGGGGAAAGCCGGAGGGGAGCGGCGACCCCCGGGATGCACGGCGCCGCCCCGTGAGGCAAGGTCCGGCGTCGCGAACGCTCAGGCCGCGCTAGCCGCAGCGGGGGTCTTACGCACGAGGCGGGCGATCGATTCCTCGGCGTTAAGCGCGGCGACGGCACCGAGTTCCACCCACGCGAGCGCCTTCGACTCGTGGGTGAGGCGCAGGGTTTCCGCCGGATCGCCCTCCAAGAGGAAACGTAGGTCGTGGTGGAAGTGCCCCGGCTGGCCCGGGCGCTCCGGAATCCAATGACGGTCGACGTCGAAGATCGCCGGCGAAACCACCCGCAGCCCGGCCAAGCCGCTTTCCTCCTCCGCCTCCCGCCGGGCCACCGCGAGCAGGTCCCCGTCGCCATCGGCGTGTCCGCCCAGCTGCAGCCAGCGGTCGAGCTTATGGTGGTGCGTGAGCAGGACGCGCCGCCGGCAGGGGCTGACGATCCAGGCCGAGCCGGTCAGGTGCCCGGGCGCGCAGCGGCGCTCCAAGCATTCGGGCTCCGCGCGGACAAAGGCGAGCATCTCCTGCAGCGCAGCCGCCTCGGCACCGGGCTCGGCGCGGGTCACGTGCGCCGCGAGCAGGGCGAGAACGGGCGCGCGGTGCATCCGTTCAGCGCGTCTCGTACCACTTCGGGTCCGCGGGGGCGGCACCGGCGGCGATCGCGGGGAAAACCTCGGGTACCGAACCCACCACGCGGTAGAGCGTCCGGTTGGACTCCTTGTAGAAGTGCTGTTCCTGCATCCGGTCGAAGAGCTGCAGCAGGGGGTCATAAAACCCGTCGTAATTGAGCAGGACGCACGGTTTCCGGACGACGTTGAGCTGGCGCAGCGTGAGGATCTCCACGATCTCCTCGAGCGTGCCCCAGCCGCCGGGCAGGGCGACGAAGGCGTCCGCCCGCGTCTCCAGCAGCAGCTTGCGCTCGCGCATCGTGATGACCGTGACCAGCTCGTCGGCCTCGTCGTAGGCGAGCTCGCGGACCTTGATGAACTCCGGGATCACGCCGACCACGCGCCCGCCGGCCTTTTTCACGGCGCGCGCCACCGCTCCCATCATCCCGGTCTTGCCGCCGCCGAACACGAGGTCCCAGCCCTCGGCGACGAGGCGGGTGCCGAGTTCGCTCGCGAGGTTGAGGTACTTGGCGTCGAGGCGGTCGGAGGAGGCGCAGTAGACGCAAAGGAGCTTAGACATCGGAGGATGGGATTGAGGGGTGAGGCGTCGGCTGCTTGGTTTCAACCCAATCTCGGCGCGAACGTGTCTCCCGCTCCCCTGCCCTTTTCCCCGCCCTACGTAGGCCGCCTCGCGCCTTCGCCGACTGGCTGGCTGCACCTCGGCCACGCGCGCACCTTCTGGGAGGCGCACCGGCGGGCGCGGGCCGCGGGCGGGCGGCTCTTGTTGCGCCACGACGACCTCGACCGGGATCGCTGCCGAGCGGAGTTCATTGCCGCCGCCGAGGAGGATCTCCGTTGGCTGGGTCTGGGCTGGGACGGGGCGCCGCTCGTGCAAACGACGCGGCGGCCACGGCACCGCGCCGCCCTCGAGCGCCTCCACGCCGCCGGTCTCCTCTTTCCCTGCACGCGCACCCGCCGGGACGTACTGGAGGCCTCCTCGGCGCCGCACGAAAGCGAGCCGGATGACGAGCCCGTGTACCCGCCAGCGTTTCGACCGCCGGAGGGCACCGCCACGCCGCCCCTCGAGGAGCGGATCACCGTCAACTGGCGCTTCCGCGTCCCTGATGGGCGCGAGCTCCGGTTTCTCGACGGCGCCGCGGGACCGCAGGCGGCGGTGGCCGGGCGGGACTTCGGCGACTTTCTCGTGTGGCGCAAGGACGACACCCCGAGCTACCAGCTCGCCTGCGCCGTCGACGATGCGGAGCTCGGCGTGACCGAGGTCGTACGCGGGGAGGATCTGCTGCGCAGCACCCTGCGCCAGCTGCTGCTGCTGGAGGCGCTGGGGGCACCGGCGCCGCAGTACCGGCATTTGCCCTTGGTCCGGGATGAGCACGGTACGCGCCTCGCCAAGCGCCACGACGCACTGGCCTTGCGCACCTTGCGCGGCCAAGGCGCCGATCCCGCCGGATTGCGCGCGGGGTTTGCCGCAGAGCTCGGGGAGCGCCCGGAATGACGCGTCGGCCCCGCCCAGCGTCGAATTGGCTTACACTTTCCCGCAATCCGGTCCAAGTGCAGGGCCCTTTCGATAAGTTTTATCCGCCTGCCATTTAAGTAGGTTACGAATGTCATCATCCCATCTGGGAAGAGCTGGTACGCGATCGGCTAAGGATTGGTGGCGCCACCGTGGGTTCTCCCGGCCGGCCCCTTTTCCTCGATCTCCTTCATGCAACACCCTGCCTCTTCCCTGCGCTCAGCGCCTGTCCGACGGAACCTGCGCGCCCTCTGCCTGCTCGCCGTCGCGGGCATCGCGGGCGTCGCGTCGGTCGCTGCCCAGTCCGGGTACAAGGTGACCGAGATCGGGGTGCTGCCGGGACACAACCACGGGTTCGCGATCTCGATCAACGACGCGGGGCAGGTGGCCGGCTACAGCGAGGCCAACATCCCGAATATGACCCAGCGCGGCTGGGTCTACAGGGCGGGGGCCCTCGCCGCGCTGGGCACGCTGCCGAAGCGGGGCCAGTATTCCACCGCCACCTTCATTCATCCGACCACCGGAGTGATCGTGGGCGATGGCGACACCGGCGACTTCCGGCCGCAGGGGATGGTCCGCATCGGCGCCAACCTTCACAACGTGTTCCCGAATAACGGCGGTAACACGCACGTGCTGCGCATCGACACCGCGGGGCGCATCTACGGCTACTTCATCGGGGGCAAGAGCGCCGACTGGATGGGCGGGATGTGGACCCCCAACCCCAAGAAGGCCGGCACCTACACGCAGACGATCCTCGGCGGGCCGGGGATGCCACTGAGCTTCAACGCCAACGGCCAGGGCGTCGGTTACCAGAGCGGCGGCACCGCGCGCCAGCTGGCCGCCTTCTGGGACAACACGGGCGCCCGCGCAATGCAGGTCCTGCCCTTCCGGCCGGAGTTCAGCAGCAGCTCCGCGAACGCCCTCAGCGACGACGGCACCACGATCGTCGGCACCGGGCACCCGGCGTTCAGCTCCCTCCCCTTGCTCTGGGCGCGCACCGGCACCACGTGGACGCTCCGGGACCTGCCCGTGCTCACCGGCGACAACCAAGGCTCGGCCAACGGGGTCAATAACGCCGGCGTGGTTATCGGCACCAGCACCTACGGCATCCCGGGTACTTGGCAGATCGAGGCCAGCACCAGCGTAGTCTGGCTGCAGGGCGTGCCCCGCGAGATCCAATCCCTGCTCGACCCCGTCACGGGCGCCGGCTGGCTGATCACAAGCCTCGTGGGGATCAACAACTCCGGCCAGATCGCGGCCAACGCGCTCAAGGGCGGCTTCAGCCGCGCGATCATCCTCACCCCGGTCCCCTGAGCGCAGCCGGGGGACGTTCAGGGCTGGACACCGCGCTCCCGGGCAACTTGCTCCCGGGACCCGTGCCGCCGCTCCCGACCTCCCGCTTTGATTTTCCCGTCCCGGAGCGGCTGATCGCCCGGACGCCCGCGGCGCGGCGCGACGCCTCCCGGTTGCTCGTAGTCGACCGCGCTTCCCGGCGGCTCGAGCACCGGACCTTCGCGGAGCTGGGGGAGTTTCTCCACCCGGGGGACCTCCTCGTGCGCAACAACGCCTCGGTCCTGCCGGCGCGGTTGCGGGCCCTCCGGCCCACCGGGGGCCAAGTCGAGTGCCTGCTGCTCCAAGCCTTGGGCGGCGGCGAGCGGTGGCGCTGCCTCGTGCGGCCGGGGCGCAAGCTCGCGCCTGGGGCGACCTTCGCCGCGCCCGGCGGGGAATTCTCCGGGCGAATCGAGGCCCGCCGGGAGGACGGCACGGCCGAGGTCGCCTTCACCACCGCCGCGGGCGAGCCGCTCACGGCGGTGGCCAACCGCGTCGGCGCCGTGCCCCTGCCACCCTACATCGAGCGGGCGCGGGAAACCGCCGGAGAAACCAACGCGGGCGCCTTCCCGGACCGCGAACGCTACCAGACGGTCTACGCGGAGCCGTCGCGTCAGGTCGCCGCCGCCGCACCCACGGCCGGCCTGCACTTCACCCCCGAATTGCTCGCCCGCCTCGCCGCCGCCGACGTCGGGACGGCCGACCTCACGCTCCACGTGGGC
Source organism: Opitutia bacterium Tous-C8FEB (assembly GCA_002304435.1). Taxonomy (GTDB): domain Bacteria; phylum Verrucomicrobiota; class Verrucomicrobiia; order Opitutales; family Opitutaceae; genus ER46. Next base: position 8,028 of record NEUZ01000027.1, read on the forward strand.
CTGGGGACTTTCCAGCCCATCGCCACGGAGAACGTCGAGGACCACGCCATCCACCGCGAGGTCTACGAGATCCCGGTCGCGACCCAGGCGCGCCTGTTCCCGCCGCTCCCCGGGCGCCGGGTCGCCGTCGGCACCACGTCGGTCCGCACCATCGAGGATTTCCTCGCCCGCCACGCCGCGCCCCTCCCGCACCCGTGCCTAGCCGAGGCCGGGATCTACATTTTGCCACCCCGAGAGTTCCGCGGGGTGGACGCGCTGATCACCAACTTCCACCAACCCCGCTCGACCCTGCTGTGCTTGGTGTCGGCTTTCCTGACACCCGGCTCGACCGCAGGAGTCGACTGGCTGCGCGAGATCTATCAGGAAGCCATCGGGCGCGAGTACCGCTTCTTCAGTTACGGCGACGCGATGCTGATCCTCTAGGCCTTGGCTTTGGCCGGCCCCGCGCCAACGTGAACCCGATGAACGAAGACGAACTGCAGGCGCTGATCGAGGAGGCCACGGCGGATTTTGCCGCGGGCGACAACGACCCCGCCCTCGCGAAACTCGCCCGCGCCACCGCCGCCGCCCCAGGCTCCTTCGCCGCCTGGCACGCGCTGGCGGAGGTGACGTTCTCCCTGCGGCGCCTCGACGAGGCCCTCGCGGCCGCGGAGCGGGCCCACGCCCTCGACCCCGCCGACCTGTTCATCAACACCACCCTATCCCGCATCTGGATGGAACGCGGCGACAAGACGCGGGCGGAGCACTTCGGGGCCCAGGCGCGGATGCAAGGGTGGAAGGAGCAACTAAAGGCGCCGCCCCCCCCCGCCGCCGCTCCGTTGACAGGCGGGAAGCGCGAACCCTAACCTGACCGGATGGAATCTCCGGCCTACGTCTTGGAGTTCGAGAAACCGCTGCGCGACCTGTCCGCGCAGCTACAGGAGCTCAGGCAGCGGTCGCTGGAGACGAACGTCGACGTCGACCGGGAAGCCCGTGAGATCGAGGCCAAGATCGAGGCCACCCGCCGCGAGATCTACTCCAGCCTGACCCCTTGGCAGCGGGTCCAGATCGCCCGCCACCCGCGGCGGCCCTACGCCCTCGATTACGTGGCCGCCCTCTGCGAGGACTTCCAGGAACTGCACGGAGACCGGCAGTACAAGGACGACCGAGCGATCATCGGGGGCACGGCCTTCCTGGACGGTGAGGCGGTAATGATCGTGGCCCAACAGAAGGGGCGCGACCCGAAGGAGCGCATCGTTCGCAACTTCGGAATGCCTCAGCCCGAGGGTTACCGCAAAGCCCTGCGCCTGATGCGCTTGGCGGAGAAATTTCGCCTGCCCTTGATCTCCTTCATCGACACCCCCGGCGCGTTTCCGGGCGTCGAATCCGAGGCCCGCCACGTTTCGGAGGCCATCGCCGTGAACCTGCGCGAGATGGCCCTGCTCGGCACCCCCTCGATCTCCGTCGTCATCGGCGAGGGTGGCTCCGGCGGCGCCCTCGGCATCGGCGTCACCGACCGCGTCCTGATCCTCGAGAACAGCTACTACTCGGTCATCTCGCCGGAAGGCTGTGCGGCCATCCTCTGGAAGGACGGCGCGGCCGCCCCCAAGGCGGCGGAGGCGCTCAAGCTCAGCGCCGCCCACCTTGAGGCGCTCGGCGTGGTCGACGAGGTCGTGCCCGAGCCGACCGGCGGCGCGCACCAGGACCCGGCCCAGACGGCGCAGGCGGTCAAATACGCCCTGCAAAAGCACCTCAACGACCTGCGCGGCCTGACCGCGGAACAGTTGCGCGACTCCCGCTACGAGCGCTTCCGCCGGCTCGGCGTCTACGAGGAAGCCGGCGTCGTCCGCAGCTGACGCCGCGCGGCGCGGCCCCTCCCGATCCCCCGGGCTCCGGACTCAGGACGCGAAGCCCACCGGCCGCGCCCCGATCGCCGGGCGCAGGCCGTCGTCCTGCCGCGCCCGCGCCTCCTGCGGCGCTTCCCCGTGGAAGCCGGCCGCATCCTCGAAGCCATCCCGCGCTTGCCCGATCGCACGGACGGTGACGAACACGGCGGCAGCGGAAAGGGCGAGGAGGCTGAGGAGAAAAAAGGTCATGGCGGGCGGCAACGGGCCAACTCTTCATCCGCCGGCGGGGCTGACCAGCGACATCGCGGCGGCCCGGCCTTTTTGACATCTCCTAGACAAACCGGCCGCCGTGGCCCCGGGACCGGGATTTGCCGCTTGCGAGGCCAAGGGGCGGGGCCAACCCTCCGCCGGCGATGGCGAACACGTTCGGCACCCTCTTCACCGTCACCACCTGGGGCGAGAGCCACGGGCCTGCCGTGGGCGCGGTAGTGGACGGCTGCCCGCCCCGCCTCCCGCTCACCGCGGAGGACATCCAGATCGAACTAGACCGCCGCCGGCCCGGGCAGAGCGACATCGTGACGCCGCGCAAGGAGGAGGACCGGGTGGAGTTCCTCTCGGGGGTCTTCGAGGGCCGCACCACGGGCACACCCATCTCCCTGCTCGTGCGCAACGCCGACCAGCGCCCGGCGGCCTACGACGAGATGCGGGACAAGTTCCGCCCCTCGCACGCCGATTTCACCTACCAGGCCAAGTACGGCCTGCGCGACCACCGCGGCGGCGGCCGCAGCTCCGCCCGCGAGACGGTCGGCCGGGTGGCCGCCGGCGCCATCGCCCGAAAGGTCCTCGCGCTAGCCGGGGGGGTCGAGGTCCGGGCCTTCCTCACTCAGGTGCACGACATCGCCGTCCCGGCCGAAGCGCTCGCTGCCTTCCCCACCCTCGCCGACGTCGAGGCGACCCCAGTCCGCTGCCCCCACCCCGAGACGGCCGCGCGGATGATCGAGCGGATCAAGGCGGTGCGCTCCGAAGGCGACTCCGTGGGCGGCATCATCGAGTGCCGGGTGCGCGGCCTGCCCGCGGGCCTCGGCGAGCCCGTCTTCGACCGGCTCGAGGCCGACCTCGCCAAGGCGATGCTCTCGCTCCCCGCGACCAAGGGTTTCGAACTGGGCAGCGGGTTCGTAGGCGCCACGCTCCGGGGCAGCGAACACAACGACGCCTTCGAGGTGCGGGACGGCCGCGTGCGCACCCGCACCAACCGCAGCGGCGGCACCCAGGGCGGGATCAGCAACGGAGAGGAACTCGTCTTCCGCACCGCCTTCAAACCCACCGCGACCATCCTCCAGCGCCAGGCCACCGTCGACACCGCGGGCGCGGCGACCGAGCTCATCGGCCGCGGCCGCCACGACCCGTGCGTCGTCCCGCGCGCCGTGCCGATCGTCGAGGCGATGACCGCGCTCGTGCTACTCGACCACTGGCTCCGCCATGCGGCCCAGAACCGGACCTTCACGTTCTGAGGTGAAGCCACTCGTCTACCTCTTTCTCGGCGTCCCCGGCTCGGGCCGCCGCCAGATCCTGACCGACCTCCTCGCCGATGGCCTGGCCGCGGACGACACCCCCGCCGTCCTGCTCCCGGACGAGGAACCGGAAAACCCCGCCGACGCGGGCCTACCCCAGACCACGCGCTGGCGCTGGAACGAGGGCACCATCGCGGTGGAATGCCCGGCGGGCGTCTCGCACCTGTTCATCCTCACCTCCGGCCGGCGCAACCCAGTGGACCAACTGGAGGCCTTCAAGGCCTGGTTCGCCGCCCACCGCCTGGAACTCACGCGGGTGATCTGCGTGGTCCACGGTCAAATGGCCGCCCGCCAGCCGACGCTGGTGACGTGGTACGACGTATGCGTGCATTTCTCGGACGTCGTCCTACTCCACCGACGCGAGGGCCTAGAGAACAAGTGGGTGAGCGGGTTCCTGCGCCACCTCGAGGAGCAGCGGCTGCCCTGCATTTTGGAGCAAGTGAAGGCCGGCCGCGTGCGCAACCCGGCGCTCATCCTCGAGCCGCAGGCGCGCCGGGTCTCGCAAGCCTTCGACCCGGAGCCCGAATGGGTCTTCACCAACGCCGAGGGCGAGGAGGTTGATCCCGAGGAGGAGCCGGTGGACGACGACGAGGAGCTGACCGCGACGCCGGCGGAGGATCCGTACTTCGAGCGCCGGAGCGGCGGGCGGCGCGTGCGGGAAATCCCAGACGTCGCGGCGATCCTCGACGCGGACACCGCAGGCCAACCGAGTGCCGGCCCGGCCGCCGGACCCTAGCGGGCGGCGGACCGGGCAGTTCAGCGCGCGAAGTGCGCGGCGAAGGCGGGATCGCGCATCGCGGCGCGAACCTGCGCGGCGAGCGGCGGCCGCAGCACGTACAGCAGGCTGGCGACCGTGCTCAGCGCCCGGCCCGGCCGCAGCCCGCGCCAGATCAACCCGGCGGTCAGGCCATAGAACGCGCCGAGTAGGCCGGCCGCGAGCGGCGCGCCCGGACCGAAGCCAATTCCGGGCAGGTTGCGCGTCGCCAGGGTTAGCAGGGCGAGCGCGGCTAGCATCGCAGCCCCGACGAGCGCGTGGACGCGCGCGACGAAACGGACGCACTCCGGCGGCGCGGGGCGCACGGCGGCGGGGGGCCGCTTCAGGCGGCCGCGGCGGCGGCCACGAACGCCTTCGCCTTGGCCGTGATCGCGCCCCAGTTGCGCTCGCGCAGGGCCTTCGCGTCGACCAGCGAGCTGCCGGCCGCGGTCGCAAAGGCGCCGGCACGGAGGAACTCCGCCACGTTGGCCTCGTTCACCCCGCCTGTGGGCACGAGTTCGATCTGAGGCAGCGGCGCCTTGACCGCCTTGATGTAGCCCGGGCCGAAGAACTCGGCGGGGAAGACTTTGGCGGCGTCAGCCCCGGCCTCCCAAGCGGTGAGGATCTCGGTGGGAGTGAACGCCCCGCAGAGCACCGGCACGCCGTAGCGGCGGCAAAGGGTGATCACGTCGGGCCGTAACGCCGGGGTGACGACGAAGCGGGCGCCCGCGAGAATCCCGGCGCGCGCCGTCTCGGCGTCGAGCACCGTGCCGAGGCCGAAAAGGAAATCCGGCAGCTCGGTCGCCGCGCGCTCCAGCATCCGGATCGCCCCCGGCGTGGTCATTGTGAGCTCGATGCTAGTGAGCCCACCGGCGGCGAGGGCCCGGGCGCAGTCGAGGAGGCCGTCCGAGGAATCGGCGCGGATCAGCGCGATGACCTTCTCGGCCCGGAACTTGGCGAGGATGGCGTCTTTCTTCATCACCCGCGGACGCTGGCGGGCGGCGGGGGCCGGGGAAACACCTTTTTGGCGCGCCAGTCCGCGGCCGCGCGGAAGTTAGCGGGCGTACTCGACCTGAACCCAGGACTTGCGGACGTCCGGCAGGCCGCGCGCGGCGGCGCGGAAATCCGCGAACTTCGCCAGCGCCGTCCACGCCGCGCCGAAACGGCGGCTGAGCTGCACGTCCCACTCCTCGCCGAGCCTCGCGCCACCGCGGTCGGATCGGAACCAGTGCCGTCGCACCGAGAGCGCGAGGGCGCCGGGTAGATCCGCCTGCAGTCGCAGATAGCGGTCCCGCAGGCCGCCCGCGGGGAGCGCGCTGAAGACGTCAGCCCAGCCGTTGAACGGGTGCAGCGTCGCCAGCGGCGTGCGGAAGGCCGTACCCGCGTCGTGCCCCAGCACCTCCACGCCCGCCACGAGGCCACCGCGCGAGAGGTTCACGCCGGACTCGGCGGCCAGGTAGCGCGCGGCGTAGTCGAGCGGGCTTGCCCCGTAATCGGTCTGGCGGGCCGCCTCGACCCGGTACACCCAGCGCATCCCCGGGCTCATCGCGGCGCTGCCCGCGAGGCTGGCCCCGAGCGTGGCGCACGCGTTCGCCCGCAACTCCGGGAAGTCGAGGAAGTAGGCGTAGGTGTTGAGCGTCCCGAGCGGCAGGCCCTCCCGGAGCGCGTGGAACAGGTGCGAGTCCGTCCGCCAACGGCCTTGCGGGTGGGTGCGCCCCAACCCGCGATTCACCTGCTGGAGGTGAGCGTAAGTGAGGGTCGTGCCGGCCCACGTCCGGTCTTCGATCACCGCCGCGTCGAAGGTCTGCTGATTCTGCCGCCAGCTGCCGTCCCCGACGAAGCGCCCTTGGTCCAGGAACAGCCGCTGCCGCCCGAGCCGGACGAGGGTTTTCCCGAAGGTCCGGCCGAAGTGCAGCTGGTTGATCTCCGTGGAGTCCGGATCCCCGATCACGGCGCGACCGGCCGCGGCGGGGTTCAGGCCGGCCTGGCTGTAGCGGTCCCCGTCGGCGGCGCCCACGCTCTCGAACTCGAGGCGGGCGGACCAACCCGCCCACGGCGCCGGAGCGAACCCCAAGCGCACGCGGGCGGTCAGCGCTTCCGCGCCCCGCAGGCTCGTCTGGGCCACGGCCTCGTGCCGCATCCGCACGTTCCACGTGACGGCGCCGGCGGCGACCGCCTCGGCCGGAACAAAGCAGGCGGCGAGCAGGGCCACGAGGACGCGGGCGGGACGGGAGGGGGGCATAAGGGGAAATCGCCGCGGCGCTGGCTGCGGGGCGCGGAGAGCGGAAGCCGGCCCCGGGCCCAAGGCAACCCCCGAGCCGCGACGCGATGCCCCCTTCTGCTCAGGAGCCGACGGCGGCGGTCCAGCGGCGCTGCGCCTCGGGATGGGTCGCGCGCAGGATTTCCCCGATCGCGCGCCGCTCCTCCGCCGGCAGGTGGGCGTAACGTCCCCCGGTCTCCCCGTCCGCCAGCGCCGCCGCCAGTTGCGCGAACACCAGCTCCCGCAGCGGCTCGGGCAGCGCCGCGAACATCTCCGAGTAGATCAGGGGACTGCAGCGGTGGCGGAGCAGCCGCCCCTCGAGGTGGAGGTCGCGCAGGGAGCGGCCCGCCGCATCGCGCAGCGCGCCTTCCGCCCACGCGGCGCGGAAGGCCGGCGCGCCGATGATCCCCGCCGGCAGCGGCGCCTCGCCCCGGCAGAGCAGCCGGTCGACGATCTCCTGCGCCGATCCGCGGAAGACGCTACGCACACTGTCGAACGCCGGCTCGTCCGTCTCCGGCTCGCGGAACTGGCGCTGCAGCGAACGTTGGTAGGCAATCATCCGGCGGGTCGCGAAGGCGGCCCGGGTGAGGACATTCTGCAGGGCGGTCTGGTGCTCGAGCACGAGTAGCGCGACGACGTCGCTGGTGGGGGCGAGGTAGGGGCCGGCGTCGATCAGGCCGGAGAGGTCGTCGGGCCGCGCGGCGGCGGGCGTGAAGGCCAGCTCGCCACCCGCATCGGCGGCGAAGGCGTTGCCGCGGTGCGGGGTCTCGCCGTGGTAACCGGTGACGTACCACCCGCCCCAGCGCTCGGGGAACGGCGTCTGGTCGTCGACCACGAGCGTACCGAAACGCAGCAGCGGCTCGCCGCTGGCGTCGGGGAAGACGGAACGAACGAACACGCCGGGCACGTCGCGCACGAAGGTGCCGCCGTGGCAGCTCAGGCATTCCGCGTCGCGCGCGAGCGTAACGGGCGCGCCCTCCCGGATCGGCGCCTCAAGGGTGTAGAACACCGGACCCAACCGCGGGTCCACCGCCGTGAGCTCGATCAGCCCACCGGGCACCCAGCCGACGTAGACCGTATCGGAGAAGTAGATCACCCGCGGCCGCGCGGGCCGGATGCGGCCCCGCTGGAGGCTGGTGCGCGAGAATACGGCCACCTGCGAGGCGACCGGCACCTGAAGTTCGCGCAGGACCGCCGCCAGCAGCGCGCGTTCGCCGCCCGGCCACGCGAAGTCCCCGCCGGCGATCCGCTGCTGGAGGGTCGCGACCGCATCCGCAGGCGTCGCCGTCGAGTAGGCGATGGGCGGCCGCTCGTAGTCGGGACCGCCCTGCCCCCGGACCGCGTTCACGGCGCCCAGCGCGACGGTCGCGGCGAGCGCGCGGAGGACGGAGGCGGAGGCATTCATCGCGGCTCAGGCGGCCCCGACCCGCGGCGGGAAGTGCCGGGCCGCCACGAGCCCGCGGCGTAGCTCCGCCCGGAAATCAGGGTGCGCGATCGAGGCCAGCGCCTCGCCCCGCTCCCGCAACGTGCGCCCGTGCAAGTTCACCGCCCCGTACTCCGTGACCACCCAATGGACGTGCCCGCGCGTCGTCACCACGCCCGCGCCCGGGCTGAGCTCGACCACCAGCCGCGAGATCCGGCCGCCCGCCGCCGTGGCCGGCAACGCGATCACCGGCTTGCCCCCGGGGGAAAGCGCCGCGCCGCGGATGAAATCCATCTGCCCGCCGATGCCCGAGTAGATCCGGTGCCCCAACGAGTCCGCACAGACCTGGCCGCTCAGGTCCACCTGGAGCGCCGAGTTCACCGCCACCACGCGCGGGTTCTGGCGGATCACCGCGGTGTCGTTCGTCCAGTCACACGGATAAAACGCCACCAGTGGGTTGTCGTGGACGAAGTCGAAGAGCCGCCGGGTGCCGTTGACGAAGCTGGTGACGATCCGGCCCACGCCCACCTGCTTCCGGCGGTTCGTGACCGCGCCGGATTCGACCAGATCCACCACGCGGTCGGAGAACATCTCCGTGTGGATGCCGAGATCCCTCTTGTCGTGGAGGCGGGACAACACCGCGTCCGGGATGCCGCCGATGCCGAGCTGCAGCGTGCTGCCGTCCTCGACCAGTCCGGCGACCAGCTCGCCGATCCGGGCTTCGACGGCGGTCTCGGGCTCGGGGTGGTGCTCGCAAAGGGGGCGGTCCGTGGCCACGAACGCGTGGATCCGTTCGAGGGGCACCACGTTGTTGCCGTGGGTGCGCGGCATCTGCTCGTTGATCTCGGCCAGCACCACGCGCGCGGTCTCGATCGCGGCCTTGGCGGCATCGCAGGAGGTGCCCAGCGAACAGAGGCCGTGGCGATCAGGCGGCGAGACCTGCACCAGCGCGGCGTCGAGCGGCACTTGGCCCGAGAGGAAGAGGTCCGGGATGTCGGAGAGGAAGATCGGGATGAAGTCGGCGCGGTCCTCGGCGATCGCCTGGCGCAGGGGGGCGCCGGTGAAGAGGGAGACCGAGCGGAACTCGCGCTCGCGGCCCGGGGCGGCGAAGGGCGCGGGGCCGGCCGTATGCAAGTGGTAGAGGCGGACGTCGGCGAGGTCGCGGCGCGCGCAGAGCGCCTCGACGAGAGGCGCGGGGGTCGCGCATGCGCCGTGCACGAAGACGGAAGTGCCGCTGCGGACCGCCGCGACGACATCGGCGGCCGGGACGGAGCGGGCTGGCCAGGACACGGGCATGAGGTGGAGGGAAAAGGAGTGACCGGGAAGGCGCCGCAGGGGAAGCCCCGACGGTGCGCGGCGGGTGCCAACTGCTGGGCGTTTCTTGCGCCGCGGTGCGGAGCGGTGGCAATTGGCTTCTATTGCCGCGCACGGGCCGCCTAGGCTCGCCGGATGCTCTCCACGAGGAAACCGTTGCGCGTCGCCGTCGTCGGCGGCGGGGTCACCGGGCTGACCGCCGCCTGGCAGATCCAACGGCTGGGCCACCGAGTCACCGTGCTCGAGGCCGGCGCGCGGGCGGGGGGCGTCGTCGGCGCGCAGCGGCTGGGGGCCTGGCTGCAAGAGCTGGGCCCGAACTCGCTGCTGGAGGGCTCGCCGGAGATCGCGGCCTTCGTGGACGACGTCGGCCTCGCGCCGCGGCGGCTCTACGCGGCGCCCGCGGCAAAGCAGCGCTACCTCGTCCGCGGCGGCCGCCCCGTGGCCCTGCCGACCTCGCCCGGGGCGTTCCTGCGCACCCCCCTCTTCTCCGCCGGCGCCAAGCTGCGCCTGATGCTGGAGCCCTTCCGGCGGCGCGCGCCGGCCGATGCCGACGAGTCCCTGGCCGACTTCGTCCGGCGCCGGCTGGGGCGGGAGTTCCTCGATTACGCCATCAATCCCTTCGTGGCGGGCGTCTACGCCGGCGACCCGGAACGGCTGTCCGTGCGGTACGCCTTTCCCCGGCTGCACGCGCTCGAGCAGGAACACGGCTCGCTGCTGCTCGGCGCGCTCCGGCGGCGCAACCCCAGCGGCGGGCCGAAGGGCCGCATCTTCTCCTTCCCCGAAGGCCTCGGCGAAATCCCGCGCGCGCTCCAGGCGAGGCTCCTCGACCCGGTCCTGCTGCGCACCCGCGTCACCGCGCTCCGGCGCGCCGGCGCTGGCTGGCGGCTCACCCTCGACCAACGAGGGACGCTAGGGGAGGCGGAGTTCGACCTCGTGGTCTGCGCGCTGCCCGCCGACGCGCTCGCCGCCCTCGAATTCCCCGAGCTGGCCCCGGACGCTGGCCTGCGGCTCCTCGCCGAAATCCCCCACCCGGCCGTCGTGTCGGTGTTCACTGGCCACCGGCGCGAGGATGTGACCCACCCGCTGGACGGCTTCGGCCTGCTGATGCCGGGGGTCGAGGGCGGGCGGATCCTCGGCACCCTATTCTCGAGCACGCTCTTCCCCGGCCGCGCTCCGGAGGGGCACGTGGCCCTCACGACTTTCGTTGGCGGGACCCGCCAGCCGGAACTGGCCGCGCTCGACGACGCAGCCCTTGCCACCCTTGTGCGCGAGGAACTCGGCCGACTGCTGGGCGTCGGCGGTACGCCCGCGATCTTCCGTGTGCAGCGCTGGCCGCGGGCGATCCCGCAGTACGCGCCCGGTCACGAACGTTTCCTCACGGCCATCAGGCGGCTTGAGGCCGCGGCGCCGGGCGTCTTCGTAGGCGGAAATTGCCGCGACGGGATCTCCCTCCCGAACTGCATCGCGGCCGGCTACCGGCTCGCCGCGGCGGTGCGCCGGCACACCGAGGTTTGAACGGCGGTCGGCGCGGACGGCGTTAGATCGCCGGCGCGTGGCGGCCGGGCGCCGCGGTAAACAGCGGGTCGAAACGCATCGCGATCACACGGAGCAGGGGCTGGCCAACGGGGGTGACCTCAAGGCCTCCGGCCACGAGCCGCACGAGGCCGTCCGCGCGGAGGTCCTCCAGCCCGGCCAGTTCCGCGGCGTAGGCGGTGGTGAACTCCAGGCCCAGCTCGTGGGAGAGCGCAGCGTAATCGAGGCGTCGGTCGCACATCAGCCGCAGGATGATCGTGCGGCGGCGGCGTTCCTCCGCACCCAGCCGGAGTCCGCGCTCAATCGGCAGGGCGCCGGCCTCCAACGCCGCCCGCCACGCCGCGAGCGCCCGATGATTCTGGCGGTAGGTGTCCGCGGTGGCGGAGATCGCCGATAGGCCGAACCCGTACAACGAGGCGTCGGCACAGGTCGTGTAGCCCTGGAAGTTGCGGTGCAGCGTGCCGGCACGCTGCGCCACCGCCAGCGCGTCGCCCGGCCGCGCAAAGTGGTCCAGGCCGATGTCGACGAAACCCGCCGCCGTCAGACACTCGTGCGCGACCGCGAACATCGCGAGCTTCTCCTCCGCGGAGGGCAGCGGGGACTGTTGCTCAAGGATCTTTTGCGCGGGCTTGAGCCACGGCACGTGGGCGTAGCTAAACACGGAGAGGCGGTCCGGACCGAGGGCGAGCACCTCCCTAAGGGTGCGGGCAAACCCAGCGGCGTGCTGGTACGGCAGCCCAAAGATGAGGTCGATGTTGATCGAGCCGAAGCCCGCGGCGCGGAGCCACGCGCAAGCCTGCCGGTTGAGCTCCACCGGCTGCACCCGGTGGATCGCGAGCTGCACGCGGGGATCCGTGTCCTGCACGCCCAGCGAGGCCCGGTTTGCGCCGATGTCTCGCAGCGCGGACACGTGCGCCTCTGTGAGCCGCCGGGGGTCGACCTCCACGCTGAACTCCACCTCCGGCGCGAGGCGGAACGCGCCGTGGATCAGCTCGCCCAAGCGCCGCAGTTGCGCCGGAGGCAAAAAGGTCGGGGTGCCGCCCCCGAGGTGCACCTGCGTGACCGGGCGCGTGACGTCCATCCGCTCCGCGGTGAGGCGCACTTCGCGGGCGAGGGCGTCCACGTACTCGGCGGCCGCGTCGCGCCGGCGCGTAATCACGGTATTGCAGCCGCAGAACCAGCAGCGGGTCTCACAGAACGGCAGGTGGAAGTAGAGCGAGAGGGGGCCCGCGCCCGGGGCGTTGTCCGCGCGCAGGGCCCACTCCAGATCCAGCGCCGCCAAGTCGGTCGAGAACTGCGTGGCCGGCGGGTAAGACGTGTAGCGCGGGCCGGGGACCGAATACTTGCGGATTAGGTCCAGCGCGAGCGGCGCGGGCCGCGGGGCGGGAGCGGGGGCGGTCTCGGAGGGCAGGATCATACGTGGGACTCCACGCCGAGGATGGCACGGCGGGCCCGCGAGGGCTGCGCGCCGTTTGGCGGCGTCCGCGCGGCGCTTGCGATCCGGTCACCGCGCCGCCGCTTCGCGCCGCTCGGCTGCGGCGCGGCAAAAGCGGGTCCACGGGAGCGCCCGCAGCCTTGCCGCGGGGATGCGCGCCCCAGTGTCCTCGCAGATCCCGTAGCGGCCCTCGCGGAGGCGGAGGAGAGCGGCCTCGATCTCGGCGAGCGCGGACTCCTCGTGGGCAAGTTCGGCGCGCAGGTCCCGGAGCTCTAATTCGCCCTCCGTGAAGTCGACCGCGTCGGCGCCGCCCCGCTCGTGCGGCAGGCGGGTCTCCGCGGTGTGCTCCCGCCGCGCCGCCAGCAGGCCGGCGTGGAGACGGGTCAGGGTGCGATGGTGCCAGGCCCACTTGGGCAGGGAAATCGGGGCGGGGGTCTTCATAGCAACGCCCACCCTACGCCGCGGACGCAGGAACGCTGCGCGCCGCTTGGCCATCATCCCGCGCCCCTTGCGCATCGCGCCGGGGCCGGCGGAGCGCAGTGAACAGCAGGGCCCCGTGGAGGAGCGTGAAACCCGCGAGGGGCCACGCCGCCGCACCCTGCCCGCCGTACTGGTGCAGGCCGACCCCCAGGAGATTCACGCCAAACCAGCTCCACGCGGTCACGATGTTGCCCCCGACCGCGAGCACGGCGCATCCGCGCAGGCCCGCGAGCCCAGCGGCGCGGGCGTGGAGCAGCAGCGCGTTCCAGAGTACGAGAAGCAGCGCGCCGTTCTCCTTCGGATCCCAGCCCCAGAAGCGGCCCCAGGCTTGGTCGGCCCAGACGCCCCCGAGGAACGTGCCGAGGACGTTGGCGCCCAGCGCGAGGCCCGTCAGCGCGACCAGCGGGCGGTGTAACGACTCGTCCGGCCCGCGGTCGCGGCGGACAAGGTTCTGGAGCAGCGTGACGATCCCGAGGGCGCCAGCCAGCAGGGTCGCCGCGTAGCCGGCGGACATCGCCACGACGTGGGTCGCCAGCCAGAGATTGGCGTCCAGCACCGCGCGCATCACCTCGAGGGTATCGCCCGCCAGCGTGAGGTGGTGGGCGATCACGAGGCAGCCCGCGCCCAGCACCCCCGCCAGCGCGGCCCCGAGGCCATCGCGCCGGCGTCGCTCGAGCCCGAGGGAAATCGCAACCGTGATCCAGCCCACGAACAGGGCGGAGGAATGCAGGTTCGTGACGGGGGGCCGCCGTTCCAGCCACATCCGTGCGGTAAGGCCCCCGGTGAGCAGCAGGAAGGCGAGGATCGCGGCCGCGTAAGCCGCAGCGGCGGCGGCTCCACCGGGATGACGCCACGCCACCGCAGCCAGGACCACCGCGAGCGCGCAGAGCACCACGGCAGCATCGAACGGAGCGGCGGCATTTAACCGGGCCTCAAAGGCCACCCGCCGCTCGCGCACCGGGTCCGCGGCCTGCACGGCGGCCGCAGCGGAGCGGACCGCCGCGTTGAAGGCGGCCGCGTCCTGATGCCGCCACGCCCGGCCGATCGCCACGTGGGCGGCGGCGAGGGGATCGACGCGCCCAGTGGCGAGGGTCTCGCGCCACGCGGCGCCGAGGCTACGCCAGCCCCCGCCCGCGGCGCCCGGCGGCACGAAGCGGAGCACGGCGTGCTCGTCCATCACGAGCAGCGCACGCGCCACTCCCGGCGCGGGGTTTTGCGCGGCGGCGGATCCCCGGACGTGGAGCTCGTCGAGCAGGCCCGGATCCCCGGGGGCCGTCGCGCTCGCCGCGAGGCCACGGTGCCAGCGCACGCCGTCCCGCAGGCGCAACACCGCCTCCTCAAACGCGGAACGCTCCGCGCGCGGCACGTCGGCGGCGCGCCGCGCCGCCGCCTCCAGGTCGGACAGGCGTTCGCGGAAGGCGGCCAACGCCAACCGAGACTCCTCCGGTAAGGGCAGGCCGAGCAGACCGCGCAACTCCGGATGCGCCACCGCGAACACTGGCAACTGTTCCGCCCGCTCCGGACGATGGAGCACATCCAGCAGCCAAGCCGCGGGCAGCACCGGCGCGCCGTCTGGGGCGCGGAGCCCCTGCCGGCCCTGCAGCAGCAGCAGCGACGACCGGGCCACGGTGTCGAGTGGCTTCTCGCGCCCCCGCTCAAGGACGGGCAATCTCGCCCACGCCGCGAAGTCGAAGCCGCCGGGTGCGGCGGCAGGACGCAGGTTCCACGCGCCGAGCGCGACGCCACCCAGGAGGATCCAACCGAGGGTCCGTCCCGCCCGACGCGGGCATTCCACCGAGGTGGAGGCACGCGGCGCGGGGCGGCGGAGGCGGGCGAACGCGGTGAGTCCCAGCCCACTGGCGAGGAGCGCACCGGCGGCGTAAGGGACCCAGCCCGCCGGATCACGGACCACCTGCAGGATCACGCCGCGGCCCGCCGGATCGGGACCATCGAGGTAAAAGGTGAGCCCCGCGTGCCGCAGCGGGGCATTGGGGGCGAGGACGACCTCGCGGTCCTCTCCCGCTCCTCCGGGGCGCAGACGAAGCCGGGCCCGGCTCGCCCGCTCGATCCGGGTCCCCTCGTGCCACTCGCGCTCGAAGGCGCCGAGCGTGAGCGCCCACGACTGGGAAACTCCCCGCGGCTGGAATCCGATCGCCCAAGCGCGGCCGCAGGAAACGAAGGTCCGCGGCTCCCCGAAGGTCGTCGAGACGACCAGTTCGCGGGACTCGCCAGCGGCGCCCTCCAAGGCCAGCCGCACCGCCGGATGGTGGCGTTCCCCGGGGCCGCGGCCCGGCGGGGCGGACGCGAGGTCCGGCTCGCGGCCGGGACCCCGGCTCACCAGTCGCGCGTGCGGCGCGAACGCGAGGACCCGCACCGCGAAAGGCAGGCCCGGCGCGTTCAGTTCCCGCCCGGGAAGTAATTCCGCGAGCGGACGCACCAGCACTGCCGGCGCGCGCGGGTCCGCGGCGTCGGCCAGCGCGAGTTCCAGCTGCCCCGGTATCTCGAGCCGCGCCGCCGGCTCCCCGGGGTTGAGGCGCAACCGGTATTCCGTGCGCAGCAGCCCAGAGAGCACGGCGCCGCCGAGGAGCAGGAGCACGCCGAGATGGACCGCCAGCAAGCCCGCATCCCCGCGGCCGCGCACTCGCGCGGCCGCGGCGCCCAGATTGAGGAGCAACAGGAACCCGAGCGTGCGGCCTCCGGGGAAGACGGGCACGGCCAGCCCGCCGGCACGGACGTGCACAACCCAAGCGTGGAAGTACTCGGCCTGCACTGACCAGAGGCCCTGCCGCGCCTGCGCCAGCGTCCCGGCCACCACCAGCACGGCCGCCGCGGCGAGGAGCCCGACGGTCAGCCGCAGCGAGCCCAGCGCGGCCAAGAGGCGCGGCGGGACCGGTGGGGACTCGGGTCGGGCAGTCATCCGTGCCCCTAGCGTCGCAGCCGGCGGCGCGGCCGGCTCCGCGCGACTTGCGCAGGGCTGCGCGGCGCTTGGGAACTCGGGCGGGCTCTGCCGCGCGCAAGCCCTGCGGCCAAGAAGCCAACCCGTGCACAGCAGGATCTCCCCGTTTCCGGCACGATACCCTCAAGCCAACTTCCCACCCACGATGAAGCACGACCTCAAGACCCTCCTCTTCGGTGCCCTCGCCACGCTCGGCGCCGCCCTCGCCCTCGCCGCCCCCGCGGCGGAGAACTGGGAGAACCACTGCGCGAAATGCCACGGCGCCGACGGCAAGGGTCAGACCAAGGCCGGCCGCAAGCTGCAGGTAAAGGACTACACGTCCGCCGCGGAGCAGGCGAAGTTCACCGATGCCGACGCGATCCGCGCCACCGCCGAAGGCGTGAAAGACCCGGCCGGAAAGGAACGGATGAAAGGCTTCAAGGACGAGCTCTCACCCAAGGAGATCGAGGAGCTGGTGGCGCACGTGCGGAAGTTCAAATCATAACGCCGCGCTGACGCCCCGCACCCCGAGCCGCTATGCCCGAGCCTGTGCGCCCTTCGCCCCCGGCGCCCAAGGCGCCGCGGCCGCGCTCACACTTCAACAACTGGATCAGCGCGATCGGCGGGGTCATCGCCCTCGGCGCGCTGTTCTCGTTCGCGCTGCTGGTCTGGATGGACTTCACCCAGGGCGACAAGAACCCGTACCTCGGGATCTTCACCTACCTCGTCGCCCCGGCATTCCTGATCCTCGGCCTTGGGCTGGCCCTCTTCGGCGCCTGGGCGCAGCGGCGCTGGGCCCTCCGCCACACGCACGCGCCGGACCGCTGGCGGCTGGATTTCCATAGCCCGGCGCAGCGCCGCGGCCTCGCCGCCCTCGCCGCCGGCGCCGTGGGCTTCATCATCCTCAGCGCCTTCGGCAGCTACCAGACCTTCCACTACGCGGAGTCGAACGCGTTCTGCGGTCAGGTCTGCCACGAGGCGATGAACCCCGAGTGGGTCACGTACCAGCGAGGGGCACACGCGCGCGTCGCCTGCGTCGAGTGCCACGTCGGCGCGGGCGCCGAGTGGTTCATCAAGGCCAAAATCAACGGGGCCCACCAGCTGCTGACCTACACCCTCGACACCTACGAGCGGCCGATCGCGACCCCGGTCCGCAACCTCCGTCCGGCGCAGGACACCTGCGAGCAGTGCCATTGGCCCGAGAAGTTCTCCGGCAACGTCGAGCGCGTGTTCAACCACTACCTCTCCGACCGCCGGAACAGCGCCTACACGGCCCGCTTCCTGATGCACGTGAACACCAACGTTCCCGGCCATCCGCCCGGCGGCATTCACTGGCACGTCAGCCGCGACGAGCGCGTCGAGTACTACGCCACCGACGAGCAGCGGCAGACCATCCCTTGGATGCGGGTCATCAACCAACGCGACGGCACCACGCGGGTGTTCCGCACCGACGAATTCAAGGGCGAGCCGCCCGTGGACCAAATCCGGGTGATGGACTGCATTGATTGCCACAACCGCCCGGCCCACGCCTTCCCGACCGCCAACGACGCGATCGAGGCGGCCCTCCACGCGGGCACGCTCACGCGGGAGCTCCCCAACATCAAGCGGGTCGCCGTCCAGGCGATGACCCAGCCGGCAATCACGCAGGACGCGGAGACGCCACAGCGGATCGCCGACTTCCTCCGCGCCAAGTACGCCGAGGATGCCCAGCGCGCGGCGGTCCCCGGGGCGATCGCGGCGGTGCAGGAGATCCACGCGCGGACGATGTTTCCCGAGCGCCAAGCCGACTGGCGCGTGTACCCCGACAACATCGGTCACAAGGACTGGCCCGGCTGCTTCCGATGCCACGACGACAAGCACAAGGACGCGCAGGGCCGCAAGGTGCGGGCGAGCGACTGCAGCTCCTGCCACACGCTGCTCGCTCAAGGCAGCGGCCCGCAGCTGGAGCTGCTCAATGCGCGGGGACTGGACTTCAAGCACCCCGGCGGCGACCTCGACCCGGAGCTCTCGTGCGTGGACTGCCACAACGGCGGCGTCCAGAAGTGAGCGGCCCGCCTACTCTACGACGAACCGGAAGCCGATCTCGGGGGAGCGCGTGGACTTGGGCACTTGGACCAGCGGCAACTCAGCGGCGCCCTCGGGCGTGAGGTAACTGCCGCCCGCGGCGCGGGCCTGCGGCTCATCGCCCGCGGCCAGCCACTCCGCCACGTTGCCGAGGAGGTCGCTGAACTCCGGTATTCCGCTCCTCACCTCGGGTACGGTCCGCGTCAGGGCGAGCCCCTTGCCGGCGAGGCGGGGCGCGCCTCGCTGTTCCCGGAGCGCGGCGCGGTGCTCGGCCTCGTCAGGCAGGCGGACGGTCCGCCCCAGCACCAGCGAGGCCCGCAGGCAGAACTCGACCGCCTCGGTCCAGCTCACGCTCTCGACGGGGAAGAACGGACCCTGGCGCTGGCTAGGGTTGTGGTTCATCACGCGCTCGTAGAGGCGCTGGGGCACCTCGGAGGCCAGCAGGCGGCGGTCCGGCGCGCCGGGCAGCGGGGCGAGCCGCTCAAGCAGGCCGTCCTGGAGGGCGGTGAGCTCGGCGGCGGGACGGTCGAGGAAGACGAGGCGGCGGCGGAGC
>NEUZ01000028.1 GCA_002304435.1 Opitutia bacterium Tous-C8FEB
AGGGCGCCGCCCTCGACTTCACCCACAAGGAGCAGCTGATGAAGCTCCTCCGCTTCGAGTCCTCGCTCACCGCGGCGGGCAAGACCACCTCGCTGGCCGACTACGTCACCCGGATGGGCGGCGAGCAGAAGGAGATCTATTACCTCACGGGCCCGAACCGCGCGGCGATCGAAAGTGGGCCGTACCTAGAGGGTTTCAAGGCCCGCAACCTCGAGGTCCTCTTCTGCTACGAGGCGGTGGACGACTACGTGATGAACAACGCCCGTGAGTTCGACAGCCGGAAGCTGATCGCGGCCGACCACGCTGACGTGAAGCTGTCTGACCTGCCGCGGCCGGAGGGCGCCCTCGGCGAGGCGGCGGTGCAGGAGCTAACCGGCTGGCTCAAGACGACCCTCGGTGAGCGCGTGGCGGAAGTGAAAGCGAGCGACCGGCTGGTCGACTCGCCCATCCTGGCGGTGAACGCGGACCGCTTCACCTCGCCGCACCTGCGGCGCGTGATGAAGGCGATGAACCGCCCGGGGGCGGACTCGCCGCTGCGGGTGAACCTAGAGCTGAACCCGCGCCACGCCGTCATCCGGCGCCTGCACGAGATGCACACCGCCAACCCAGAGCGGGCCCAGCTCGTGGCCGAGCAGCTCCTGGACAACGCGCTGATCGGGGCCGGGCTGCTGGACGACCCCAGCGCGATGGTCGCGCGCCTAAACAAGCTGCTGGAGACCGTGTAAAAGAAAACGGGGGCCGCCGCGGCGCGGCGTCCCCCGGGGTTTGCGGGCCGGAGCCCAGAGCTGCGGTGGCAGCTCGGGGCTCAGGGAAGCGGGCGGACCTTGATGTTCTTGTACATCACCTTGCTCTCAGGGTCGTGGCCTTGGATGGCGAAGGTGCCCTGCGAGACCATCCGGCCCTTCATATTGGCCGGCGGCGCGGCAGGCGTGGGCTCGGTGAAGTCCACGATCGTCTTCCCATTGACGGTGGTGACGATGCGCTTGCCCTGAACGCGGACGACCATCGTGTACCACTCGCCGTCCTTGGCGGGGGCGTCGGCGTTGTCCTTGATGCCGTAGAGGCCGGCGCCCTTCTTCACGTCCTTGTGGGTGTTGTTCACTTGGACCTCGTAACCCTTGTCCGGCCAGCCGGTTTCCTGGTAGGCGGTGTGGAAGTAGACGCCGGAGTTAGCCTTGGGGAAGGTTTTGATGTCGAGGGTGAGCTCGAAGTTCTTGAAGTTGGCGCCGTTGACTGGGCCCGTGTAGAACAGGTGCGAGCGTTTGCCGAAGACCACGAGGTGGCCGTCTTGGACCGTGAAGACGCCGGGGTTCTCGCTGGACTTCCAGCCGTCGAGGTTCTTGCCGTTGAAGAGGAGTTGCCAGCCGGAGGCCTTTTCCGCGGCGGTCAGGGAGTTCAGTTCGGCGGCGTGGCCGCACAGGGCGGCCGACAGCAGGGCGGTGATCAGGATTTTTTTCATTGGGTGGGGAGGAGGGGGAAAAGTTGGCAGCGACTACGCCCGCAGGGCGAGCCCGGACCTCAAGGGTGGCGCCGGCGGTGCGGCCGCGGGCCATCGCGCCACGTGCGGAGGATGACCGCGTAGCCGATCACCCCGCCCAGCAGTCCGACCACCACGCCCCCGAGGTAGAGGGGGCCTACGTAGACGGCCAGGACCTGGTCCAGCGAAGCGATATGTTGGCGGAAGTCGGCGGCGCGGCTCCACGCCTCGCGGGGGGTACGGCCGAGCACCAATTCACCGACAAAGTAGCACGCGGGCAGGTGCACCGGGGCGGTCAGGGGCGTCGAGAGGAACTGCATCGCGATGCAGAGGAATAGGTTCCCGCGCACGAGCAGGGCCGCAATGGTCGCGAAGACCGACTGCAGGGGGAGGAAGGGCGTGACCGTGATGGGAAAGCCCACGAGCCAAGCGCGGGCCAGAGAGCTGGCGCTGGGCCGCCACAGCTCCTTGGCGAGAATGCGGTCGCCGAACCAGGAGTGAAGCTTGCCACCCCGCATATGCCGGCGGGAGAGCTTCTGTCGATTCAGCCACCGGATGGCCCAGAGCGGGAGGCGCATCGATCAGAGGAGGGCCGCGAGCCGCCGGGCCCTCGAGCCGTGGAGCCGATCCGACAGCAGGGCCCGGGCAGCAGGGTTGGGACGGGACTCGGATGGTTGGATTACATCCACGACAGGAACGAATTGGCCCGGCCGCGACGCGCGGGGCCAGACAATTCCGCTCAGCCGGGACGATTCACTTGGAGGCGGAGCAGCGGGGTGAGAGGGCGAGCGCATTTCAGCGGCGAGAGACCGAGGAATACCCGGAAGGTATGGCGACGGGAGAGAGCCACCGAAAGGGGCCGGCGGGGCACCCCGATGCGACCCGATCCCCTGAAGCGTCAAAGATGAGCCACGACGCCGGTCGGCGCGAGCTGTGCGTCAGCACAGATTGTGACAGACGGTGACGTTGGCTCTGGCGCCTTGGTTCGCCTGATTATTCATAGTGCGTCCACATCCTGATCACCTTCACCACCTTCTCGATCCGATACACCTGATAAACAAGGCGGTGCTGGATGTTGACCCGACGGGAATAGGATCCGGCAAGATCACCCACCAACTTTTCGAACGGCGGAGGATTGGAAAACGGATCCTTCTTCAGGATCTCCAAGAGTCGCTCCGCGTGCGGGCGCAGATTCGAGGAAGCCAACTTCCGGGCATCCTTCTGCGCTTGCTTGGTGTAGCGCAGTTCCCAGCTCACCAGGCCAAGGTTTTGGCAGTCTTGCTGAGCGGCTCTTTCATTCCCTTTCGGATCGAATCACGCATGCCGGGAATCGAAAGCAGGTAGAGCGTCTCTTGGATGCTGCGCCAATCCTCCTCGGCGACGAGCACCGCGCTGCTGCGCTTGCCGGTAATGTGGATCGGCTCATGGCTCGAAGCCGTTTCATCAACGAGTTGGTAGAGCTGCGCGCGAGCTTGCGTGACGGGAATCGAGGTCATCTGGGGAACGTACGTTAAGCCGTACGTCGGTCAAGCGCGGCCATTTGGCGAATGCGTCCCGGCTCAGGAATCCGCCCCGGCCCGCGCCGGCGGCAACCGCTGCGCCCCAACCCGCGTCTTGCCTCGCGCCCGGCGAAGGGCTCCACTTCCTCCACCCCGCGGCGAATTCGCCCCCCCTCTCCTATGCTCCCCTGCCTCACCCTCGCGCGCTCCCTGCTGCTCACCCTCGGCCTGACCGCCGGGGCCATCGCCTCCGCCCCGCCGGCCGGCTTCACCGCCCTGTTCAATGGCCGCGACCTCAGCGGCTGGCGCGGCGGCTCGACCTACGATCACCGGCAGCTGCTGGCCCTCCCCGCGGCCGAGCGCGAAGCCTTGGTCGCGAAATGGACCGCGAGCCTCACCGAGCTCAAGGACGGCCAACCGCACTGGCGCGCCGAGAATGGCGTGTTGGTCAACGATGGCCTCGGCGGCTACGCGACCACGATCCGCGACTACGGTGACTTTGAGCTCCGGCTGGAATACAAGCTCGCCGCGGGCGCCGACTCCGGGATTTACCTTCGGGGCGTGCCGCAGGTGCAGATCTGGGACACGAACATCCCGGAGAAGAACCCGCAGAACCCGATCGGCTACGCCCTGGGTTCGGGCGGCCTCTGGAACAACCCCAAGGGCACGCCGGGCCGCGATCCGCTGGTCAAGGCGGACAAGCCGGTGGGCGAATGGAACGCCCTCCGCATCGTGATGGTGGGCAGCCGCGTCAGCGTGTGGCTCAACGAGCGGCAGGTGGTCGACCACGTGGTGCTCGAGAATTACTACGACAGGAACAACAAGCAGCTAAAGCCCGCCGACCGCCGGCCGGTCCCGGCTCAGGGGCCGATCCAGCTGCAGACCCACGGCGGCGCGACCCATTGGCGGAACATCTTTGTTCGCGAAATCGGCACCGCGGAGGCCAACCAATGGCTCGCGGGCCGCGGCGGCGCGGGGTTCACCTCCATCTTCAACGGCCGCGACTTCACCGGCTGGCAGATCGACACCCGCGACACCAAGGCGGGCAACAAGGCCCCGGGCGACGTAATGGAGGCCAAGGACGGCACCATCGTCTGGAAGCAGGGCAAGGGCGGAACGCCGTACTGGGACACCGAGCTGGGCGACTTTGTGGCGCGGCTGCAGTTCAAGCTCCCGCCCGGCGGCAACAACGGGCTCGCGATCCGCTATCCGGGTAGCGGCAACGCGGCCTACGATGGGATGACCGAGCTGCAGGTCCTCGACGAGGCCTACAACACGGTGAAGAAGCTGCCGCCGGCCAAGCACATCGACGTGCGCCAGTACCACGGCTCGGCCTACGGTCTCGTCGCCGCCGCCCGCGGCTACCTGCGGCCCGTGGGCGACTGGAACTTTCAGGAAGTGACCGTCAAGGGCTCCACGATCCGCGTAGAACTGAACGGGACGGTCATCCTCGATACTGACCTCGCAAAGGTCGACCTCGCCCAATCGATGGGCGCGAAGGCGCATCCGGGCAAGGACCGCAAGACGGGGTACTTCGGCCTCGCCGGCCACACCGATCCGGTCGCCTTCAAGGACCTCTCCATCCGGAAGCTCTAACGATGCAACGCCGCGCCTTCCTCCAGGCCGCCACCGCGACCGCCGCCCTGCCAGCCCTCACCACCTCCGCGGTCGCCGGCACGCCGCCCGCCAAGCGCGCCCTCCGCAAGGGCTATATGTACGGCGCGGGACCCCGCCGGGACCCAAAGAAGGGGGGCGGCACCAGCCTCGCCGAGACCTTCCAGCAGCTGAAGACCGCCGGTTTCGCCGGGGTCGAGGTGAACGGCGGGATGAATCAGTCCGAGGTGCTCGCCGCTCGTGACGCCGCCGGTTTGGCGGTGCACAGCGTGGTCATCGCCACCCATTGGTCACATCCCCTCTCCTCCCCCGACCCCGCCGTCCGCCAGACCGGCTTGGACGGCCTCCGGCAGGGCCTGCGGGACGCGAAGGCCTACGGGGCGGACGCGGTGCTGCTGGTCCCCGGCGTGGTGAACCAGGAGATTTCCTATGACCAGGCGTGGGACCGCTCCATTGCCGAGATCCGGAAGGCCCTGCCCCTGGCGGCGGAGCTGCAGGTGGCGATCGCGATCGAGAACGTCTGGAACAAGTTCCTGCTCAGCCCCCGCGAGGCGGCCGCCTACGTCGACCAGTTCCAGTCACCCTGGGTCCGCTGGTACTTTGATGTCGGCAACGTCGTCGACTACGGCTGGCCGGACCAGTGGATCCGCACGCTGGGCCCCCGCATCGCCAAGGTCCACGTGAAGGAATACAGCCGGAAGCTCCGGGACGAGAAGGGCCCGCGCGCCGGCTTTGACATCGAGCTCCACAAGGGAGACAGCAACTGGCCCGCGGTGGTCGCGGCGCTGGATGCGGTCCGCTATGCGGGTTGGATTACTTCCGAGCAACGGCGTACGCCGGGCTTGTCCGACCCCGAATGGTTTGCCCAACTCGCGGCCCAGATGGACCTCATCATCGCCCTCTGAAACCCGTAACCCGCCGATTTGATATGGATACCCCCGCCTCCCCCCTCGTCCGCCGGAGCTTCCTGAAAGCCTCCGCCGGCCTCGCCGCCGTCACCGCGACGCCCCGCTTCCTCAGCGCGGCTGAGCGCGCCCGTTCCATCGGAGCCAACAGCCGCATCCGCATCGCCCAGATCGGGTGCGGCAGCCGCGGTATCGGCGCCCATATGGCCGGCATCCAGAAGCACGCTCAGGCCACTAACATCGAGGTCGTGGCGGTTTCCGACCCGTGGCGCGTGGCCCGCGAGAAGGCCCGGGCGAAGGCCAAGGAGGCCTTCGGCAGCGACGCGAAGATGTGCGTCTCCTACCGCGAGGTCTTGGAGATGAAGGATGTCGACGCGGTGATGATCGCCTCGCCCGATCACCTGCACACCCTGCACCTCGAGGCCGCGGCCAAGGCGAACAAGCACATCTACGTCGAGAAGCCCCTCGCGACCGAGTTCGACAAGCTGGTGCGCTCGTACGATGCCGCCAAGGCCGCCCAGGCTCGCGGGTCCATCATCCAAGTGGGCACGCAGCTCCGCAGCATCCCCGGCGTCGCCGGCGCGCGGGAGCTCGTGAAGAGCGGCCTCCTCGGCAAGATCACGCGCGTCGACGAGACCCGCAACTCCGAGAAGCCCTACTGGTACTCTTACCTCGGCCGAGACGTGAAGGAGGCGGACGTCGACTGGAAGGAGTTTCTCAACGACCGGAAGGCGCGCGCCTTCGATGCCCGCCAATACGCGGCTTGGTACGGCTATTACGAGTTCTGCCAGGGCCCCGTGCCCCAGTGGGGCGCCCACTTCCTCGACCTGATGCACTACGTGACGGCCTGCGGCTTCCCGGAGTCCTGTATGTGCATCGGCGGCGTCACTTATTGGAAGGACGAGAACCGCTTCACCACCCCCGACAACGTGATGGCGACGTGGATGTATCCGGAGGGGATGATGGTCACCAGTTCGAACAACTTCGGCAACAGCTCCGGCAACCTGCGGAAGTTCTTCGGCGACAAGGGCACGCTCGACGTGGGTAACTGGAATGTCCCGACTTACAGCGCCGAGGGCGGCCCGAAGCGCGACGGTAAGATCCGGGGCAAGCAGGAGGTCACGCCGATCGAGCGCCCGGACCACTTCCTCAATTGGCTGCAGTGTATGCGGGACAACAAGACCCCACACGCGGACATCGACGCGGGCTACCAGCACGCGGTCGCCGTCCTGATGGCGGTCATCTCCTACGACACGGGCAAGAAGACGCTGTACGATCACGCCAAGCGACGGATCACGACCGCCTGATCACCGGGCGGCGCCCCCCTCCCCGTCCCGCCCTTTTTGGGCGGGACTTTTTTTGCCCCTCCAGCGCTTCGGTAGGGGCGGTGCCCTACTTCAGGATCCGGAACATACTGCTGTAATCATCCGTCCAGAGGGCGATATCCTTCCGGGGCGGCACCGGGGCGCTCGCGGCACGGCGTAGGCTTTCCCGGTTCATCAGGGCCTGGTCCTTGCTCAGGACCATCCAAGAGGCCGCATAGTACCACCAGCCACCCTCCAAGTCCTCGGCCATCCCGTCCTCGCTGTCGAAATGCAGCGACTCATACCCAAACTCGCGGGCCGCGTTTTCGACCACCGGACGCAGGTCGAGGTAGCGGTTGGAGATGTTCACCAAGATCACCCCATCCGGCTTCAGGTGGCGTTGGTAGATCGCGAAGGCCTCGCGGGTCAGCAGATGGACCGGGACCGCGTCGCTGCTAAAGGCGTCCATAATAAGGACATCGTAGGCCTGCGGAGGCTCGTTCTCCATCGAGAGGCGGGCGTCGCCCATCACCAGCTCGACCTTCGCCGGACAGAGCTCGAGGTAGCGGAAGGGCCGGCGCGCGATGTCGACCACCTGCGGGTTGATCTCGTAGATCCGCACCGTGTCGCCCGCGCGTCCGTAGGCGGCGAGGGTGCCGACCCCGAGGCCCATAATCGCGATCCGGCGTTCTTTGCGCCCTTCGAGTTCCCGGAACGCGCGGCCAATGCCCGAGGAGGGTCCGAAGTAGGAGGTGATCATCGGGGCGCGCGCGTCATCGACGAACTGGAACCCGTGGGTGATGCGCCCGTGCTGGAGGAGCAGGTGGTGGGATTGGGGGTTGCCCCGCTCGTATTCGAAGACCGAAAGGACCCCGTAGAAGTTGCGTCCGCTCACCAACGCACCCTGGCGAGTACTATGAATCTGCAGGCCGAGCACCGTGACCAGGGCGACCAGACCCGCGCCCAGCAGCCCAGCGGTCAGGCGGTGCCAGTTGATGGGGGCCCGCCGCTCGCGCCAAATGAGGAACAGGCCGGCGACGGCCACCAGCCCCCAGGGCAGCCAGGGACGCAGGACGAGGAAATCCCAGACCCCGGCCAACCAGCGCATGGTGCCGAATTCCGTCCGCAACCACTGCCCGCCGCCAGAGGTGAGCCGCGAGAGTCCTGCGGCGCCCAGCAGGGCCAGCAGTACGCCCAGAATCTGCCAGCGGGCCGGGGAGAGCGCCGTCCGGTCGCGTACAGTGAGGACCAGCAACAGTGCCACGCAGAGCGCGAGGCTGAGGTGGGTCTCGTAGTAGTTATCAAAGAGCGCTGGGGCGACCAAGGCCACGAATAAGCCGCCCAAGGCGCCCCCGGCGGAAATGCACAGGTAGAACTCCGTAAGGTGGCGCGGGTGGGGCCGCAGGTGGTACAGCTCGCCGTGGCAGACCATACAGCCGACGAAGAGCGTCACGGCGTAGATGGCCACCTGCGCCCGGATGTCCATATCCGCGCCCTCGATCAGCGCGTGGGCCGCGGCCGCCATCGCGGCGGCCAGAGCGAGGGTATAGTAGAACCGCGAGTACCAGCGCGGGCCGTCGAAGCTGATGATGAAAGTCAGCAGGTAGAGCGCGAGTGGGACTACCCACAGGAACGGGATGACGGCCACGTCTTGGCACATCTTGTTGGTGACCGCGAGGAGGAGCACCGAGGCGCAGGCGGGGAGCGCGAGCCACAGGAGCCGGATCCCGGCGCCGGGCCGGGGGGCGGCCGCCTCGGTCGCCGCGGTCGCGGCGATGGGCGCCGGACGCAATTGGAACACGCGCCACGCGCAGGCGGCGCAACCGAGGGCATAAAGACCTAAGCCCCACGACCAGCCCACCGCCTGAGCCTGCCGCGAGAAGGCGGTCTCAACGTAGAAGGGGTAACTGACTAGCGCGAGCAGCGAGCCGACGTTCGACAGGGCGTAGAGCCGCCACGGCGAGGCCTCCGGCGCGGTCCGGCGGAACCACTCCTGCATCAGCGGGCCGGTCGCGGCCAGCACCAGGTAGGGCAGGCCAAGCGTCGCAGCTAGCAGGGTCAGGATGTGCCAGGTCGGGTTGCCGGCCCCAGTGGGCTTCCAGGCGTCATCCGGGGAGATCGGTAAAGTGAGCAGGGCGGCGAGCAGGAGGGCCAGGTGCACCCACACCTGCGTCCGCGGCCGGCAGTAGCGGCTCAGGGCGTGAGCGTAGGCGTAGCCGCCCAGCAACAGCACCTGGAAGAACAGCATGCAGGTCGTCCAGACCCCCGGGCTGCCGCCGAACCAAGGCAAGATGAACTTGCCGATGAGCGGCTGCACTTGGAACAGCAGGAAGGCGCCGGTGAAGATGGTCAGGGCAAAGGGCAGCATCGGGGAGCGTGGGGCGGTCGGGATGGACAAGGCTAAACGCCCCGCCGACGCAAACGTTTCACGGCCGCGGCCCGCCAAAAAAGCCTAGCCTTCACCCGGCCGAAGGCTCCTGCTGGGAGTAACATTCCTCCCCTGCTATGCGCCTCCTGACCCTCCTCGCCCCGTTCAGCCTGCTCGCCGCGACGCTCCCGGCGGCCCAGCCCGCCGCGAAGGCGGACGCGCCGAAGGCCCAGAAGCTCGTCCAAGTCTCGACCCTCAACACGATCGAGGCCAACCGCGAGTTCCAGGCCAATGTCCAGTTGCTGCAGGCGCAGCGCCAGGCGGCGGTGGAGCTCAACACGGCGATCGAGCGGGAGAAGGACGCGGCCAAGCAAAAGGAACTGAAGGGCCGCCTCGAGGCCCTGATGACGAAGCTCAACGAGAACAACGCGCTGATGCGGAAGACCTACGGCTTCTCGCTGGACCGGAATTACTCGGTCGTGATCGAGAAGGCGCACGTCTATATGTTCGTCACGGAGGAAGAGGCGGCGCAACTCGAGCAGGCGGCGGCCAAGAAGAAGTGACCGCCGCCCACGCGGGCGGCCGGCTCAGGGAATCACGAGGTCAGCGCTGACCTGACCGATCGGATCAACGGCCCAGATCCGGGCCGGACCCTTGGTCATCACATAGGCGCGGACCGCACCGGACCCGGGCCGTAAACCCGGGTTGGCCATCCCGGTCCGGATATAGACCAACCACTCGGTCGCGTAGGGACCCGCCACCAAGCCGCTCCCCAGATCGGCGACGTACACCTGCAGTTGGTTGCGCCCGAAACACTCGCTAGCGGCCTTCAGCGTGTAATAGTAGCGAGCGGTATTGGAGACGACCGTAGAGACACAACCGACCGTCGGCGCCGGGTGCAGGGGCTCGGCGGCGACCGCGTTGGATTGGCAAAGCTCATCCCCGTTCGCCTGTGCCGGCCGCACCACGTAATGGTACACTTGGTTCAGGATTCCCGGGTGATCCAGATACGTCTGCGGCAAGGCGGCCGGGACTGATCCCACCTTCACATAGGGTCCTCCGGCCACCGTTCCGCGGTAAATATGGAACGCCTCGACCCCCGGGTAGGGCCCCGTTCCGACCGGCCAAGACCAACTGAGTTGGACATCCTTGAGCAACGGTACGGCCGCGAGGTTCACGCACTGGCCGGGTCCGGCCTCGACGAACACCTGCGCCACCGTCGTGCTGCTGAGGTCCCCGGAGCCGCTGCTCGGGTACGAGGAGGCCGTCGTGTCGGTGACCCGCAGCCGGATCAGGTAGCTCCCCGGACCACGGGCACTGAAATGGGCCGTGACGTCCGGGGTCGGTCCGGTGGCGTCATCGAAGTCACCGTCCCCGTCCAGATCCCACGCGAAGAGTTGCAGGCGGTCGCCGGGATAGGCCGGCAGGTGGGGCTCGCTTTGGCCTTCGTCCGGATTCACGGAGCGCGTGCCGTCGAGGAACCAGGGTTTGCTGTCCGAGAAGAAGATATAGGGCCCATTGGCGTCGGCGGTGGGCGCCAGCGGCGGGGTGGTTACGCGGACGGTCAGGATCGTCTCGGCGGTCTTCTCGGGCACACCGTTGTCGGTCACGATGAGGCGGACGAGGTGGTTGCCGAGGCTGGCGAAGGTGGCGGTGGCGAAGGCGCCGGTCAGGTCGATGGTACCGTCGTTATTCAGGTCCCAAGCCCAGGAGTCGATCGCCTTGGTCGCGTCCTGGTGGTACGAATCGCTCCCATCGAGGGTAACCGTCTGCCCCGAGACCGATGGATTAGGAATCGAACGGGCGACCGCCACGGGGGCGCCGCTTTCAAAGAGGGTGCGTTGGAGCATCATTACTGCCCACGCGGTCTCGAAGGGGTATTGGTCGGAGGAGTAGTTATGCGCCCGCCAATAGCCGCCGGGGCTCTGGTCATTGACGAGCGTGCGGGCGACGCCGTCGGTCGGCGCCCCGCGGCTGGTCTCCGCGGCGTACCAGTCGAGTTCGGGCACGCCCGCGTGGGTGGAACGGAGTAGTTTGATCTGCCCACCGACCCCGGGGTGCAGGAGCATCGACTTCACGAAGGAAAAGAGGCCGTAGTAGTAATCCTTGATGGCATAATAGGGTCCCCCGGTGTTGCCAAAATTGTCGCGGAGATAGCCCTCCGCGGCTTCCCAACTCGGGACGCCCCCGCTGCCCCGGCCCAAACCGACCAGCGCCATCTGCACGAGGCCTGAGGGCGTGCTCGCGTACGGGCCCCAAGCGTACGAACCCGGTGCGGTGTAGCCGAAGGGCCCCGCGGGGACCTGACTGTAGGCCAGCCAGTTGGTGTTCGCCGTCTTCACCCAGTTGGGAATCGTGCACCCCCAAGAGCGTTCCGCCGCAATGAGGCCGATCGCCGCCCACTGGCACGCGGAGTTGTCCGGAAAGTCATTGGCGCTGTAGCGCCAGCCGCCATAGCGCACGTCGTCGTATTGCGCCCAAGCGTGATCATCCACCATATCTTGGACAATCGCGCGGTAGGTGCGTCCCCGGATGCCCGGATTGGCGCCAGAGGAAACCACGCCGGTCGCCGTGACCGCATCGGGGGTTCCGCTGGCGACGATCGCGTCGATGATCATCCCACCCTGATAATACTGGTAGGATTGGTTCAGCACGACCCCATAGCCGTTGCCGTTGGTGTCGGGATTACCGAGGGCCTGCGGGGTGATCGTGCGCGTCGTCAGAGTCTCGAAGAGACGGCGGAGCCCACGGCCGACGGTCTCCGTATAGGGATTGGCGGCCGGTCCGGTCTCGAGGTGGCCGTTGACCTCGAACGCCGTGACGTTCGCAGCCCATAAGCCGTACCAGCCCGAGCTCGCGTTGCCCGAGCTATTCCAATCGCCCAAGTCCACCCCGGATGCGGTGAAGCGATGCTGCGTCTTGTGGAGGTACCATAGCCCCTCGTCGATCGCGACATTCACCTCGGCGGCGAGCGTCTTCTCTTCCATCGCCACGTAGTACTCCGCGGATCCGGACTCCCCCGTCGTCGAATTGTGCACGGTCAGGCGCGCGGTGAACACCGTGCCGATCGATCCGGTGTAGGTGTGGGTTGCTTCCAGCCCATACCGATTGGTGACGGTCCCGGTCGCCACCGGTGCGCCGTCCCCGAAATCCCACGCCCATTGCAGGCTGGCGCCTTCCTGATCGCAGACCCCCTTCAAGGTGATCGTGCGCCCCGCGTAGGTGGAATGCGGGATGAGCGGCTTGTTGGCTACCCACGGCACCGTCCGCACCACCGGCGGGGCCGCCTGCAGTCCGCCGGCCAGAGCCAGCGCGAGTAGCGGGCCGAACCACCGCCGACGGCGGCGCCACGCCAGCGCAGCCGTCATTGCCCCCAGCAGGAGGCTCAGCGTGGCCGACCGCTCAGGCACCGAGGGCACGTGGGGGGCGCCATTGAGGGCCAATTCGCCGAACCCAAAGCCATCCGGGATCGTGTTCAGGCCGGTGAAGGTGACCGAGACCAGATCCGGGGCGCCAGCGCGGACACCAAAGGCCAAGCCCCGCGCCCCGCCCTCGCCTTCCACCGACCAGTCGTCGAAGAAAATGGATTCGACGCCATTCGACGCGGTGATGTCGAACGCGGCCGGCCCGAAGAAGTTAGGTTCGAGAAACAGCGAGAAGACCCGCGTGCCAGCTGGGAGGGCGAGCGTGACCGTCGACCGGCCCAACAGCAGTTCATCCCAGTACAACACATCGCCCCCGTAGCCGTGGCTCCATTTCTCCCAACCCTGGCCAATCCGCATCAGCTCCAGCATCCCGTCAAAAACGGCCTGGCGTCCTCCCGGAAAGTCCACCGTGTCGACCGCCGTGCCGGCGCTGGCCGACTGCGCGAGCGCCCCGACCAAAGAGTAGCCGCCCAAATGGGTCGGCGGAGCCACCTGGCCCAAATCCCAGGCATCCATCGCGCCGGTAGAGATCACCAGCGTTGCTCCCGACAAAGGCAGCGCCAAAATGGCGCTTAGTCCGAATTTCCTAACAAAGGTGCATATTTTTTTCATAACAGGATAGGTTTTTAACCCCATCCTGCACAAATTAAACCAGCCTAAACCTCGTTTCGCGATGACGACTTATCGTCAATAGGTTGCGTTTAAATTAAACCTCTTCTTTGCGCCGGCCGGGCTCGAGGCCGTACCGAAGTGTCAAAATTACCGCCATAATTTGGCGATAAGGATCCTTACCAAATGGCCAACTCTGCGATTTGCAGGGAGTTAGTCTGGCCAAAGAAAAAGTCGGGCGGTGTCGCCCGACTTTACGCAACCGAGGGCCCCGAGAACGGCGGAGTGGACCACGCCGCCCGGGGCTGCTCTGACCGGAGGCCTACTGGCAGGCTTCGCAGGTTTCCCCGCGGCGCATCGCTTCGATGCTGCAGGCCTTCTTCTCCTCTTCGGAGAATTCCCGCTTGGCGGCGGGCTTGGCTTCGGCCTCACCGGCGATACCCCGGACCTCCTTCTTGGCGGCGACGGTGGCCTTCTCGATGTTGGAGGCCCCGAGGCTGCGGAGGTAGTACGTGGTCTTGAGCCCCGCGTGCCACGCGTGCCGGTACATATGGCTCAGGGTCTTGAGGTCGGGCGTCTTGATCCAGAGGTTTACCGACTGGGCCTGATCGATCCACTTCTGGCGGCGGGCGGCGGCGTCGAGGATCCACTTATGGTCGATATCGAAGGCGGTGAGGTACTTGGCCTTGAGGTCGGCGGGGATGCGCTCGATGTCCTTCAGCTCGCCATCGAAGTACTTCAGGTTGTCGATCATATCCTGATCCCACAGGCCGCGGGCCTTGAGGTCCTTTACGAGGAAGGGATTCAGGACGATGAACTCACCCGAGAGGTTCGATTTGACGAAGAGGTTCTTGTAGGTCGGCTCGATGCAGGGCGAAGTGGCCGTGATATTCGAGATCGTCGCGGTAGGCGCGATCGCGAGACAGTTGGAGTTCCGCATCCCTTGCCGGGCGATCTTCTGGCGGAGGGGCGTCCAGTCCATCCGGCCGCCGCGCGGCACCTCCACGGGCAGGCCGCGTTCCTTCTCCAGCAGGTCGAGGGTATCCTGGGGCAGTAGCCCGCGGTCCCACTTCGAACCCTTGTAGCTGGAATAGGTGCCGCGTTCCGCGGCCAAGTCGGAGCTCGCCTCGTAGGCATAGAAGGCGACCGCCTCCATCGCCTCGTCGTTGAACTCCACCGCCTCTGGAGAGGCGAAGGGGTGGCCGCGGAGGTAAAGGGCGTGGGCCAGGCCCATCACCCCCATCCCGATCGGACGGTGGCGCAGGTTGGAAACCTTGGCCGCCTCGGTCGGGTAGAAGTTGATGTCGATGACGTTGTCGAGGGCGCGCACCGCGGTGCGGACGGTCTCGCGCAGCTTCTCGTGGTCCAGCGAGCCGTCGGGCTTGAGGTGGCTGTCGAGGATCACGGAGCCGAGGTTGCAGACGGCGGTCTCCTCGTTGCTCGTGTTAAGGGTGATCTCCGTGCAGAGATTGGAGGAGTGAATCACCCCAACGTGGTCCTGCGGCGAGCGCAGGTTGCAGGCGTCCTTGAAGGTGATCCAGGGGTGGCCGGTCTCGAAGAGCATCGAGAGCATCTTCTTCCAGAGCTCCAACGCCTCGATCCTCTGGCCGTGGATGCGGCCCTCCTCGGCGAGGCGCTCGTACTCGAGGTAGCGACGCTCGAAGGCGGCCCCGTAGAGCTCGTGCAGGTCCTTCACCTGATTGGAGCGGAACAGGGTCCAATGCTGGCGGGCCTCCATCCGCTTCATAAACAGGTCCGGGATCCAGTTGGCCGTGTTCATATCGTGCGTCCGCCGGCGATCGTCGCCCGTGTTCTTGCGGAGCTCGAGGAACTCAAAGATGTCGTTGTGCCAAGTCTCGAGGTAGGCGCAGCCGGAGCCCTTGCGCTTGCCGCCCTGGTTCACCGCGACGAGTTGGTCGTTGTGGAGCTTCAGGAAGGGGATGACGCCCTGCGATTCGCCGTTGGTACCGGAGATGTGCGCCCCGGTGCCGCGGACCGCGGTCCAAGAACCGCCGAGGCCGCCCGCCCACTTCGCGAGGAACGCGTTGTCGGCGATGCCGCGGAGCATAATGCTCTCGAGGGAATCATCGACATAGTAGAGGTAGCAGGAGGAGAGCTGGGAATGGAGCGTGCCGGAGTTGAAGAGCGTCGGCGTGCTGCTGCAGAAGCGGCGGCTCTTGTAGAGCTCATAGAGCCCCGCGACGCGGGCCTCGCGGTCGCCCTGTTCGTCCAGCATCAGCCCCATCGACACGCGCAGCCAGAAATACTGGGGCGTCTCAAGGCGGCGGGACGGCTTCCGGGTCTTGTCGATGATCAGGTAGCGATCGTAGAGGGTCTGGATACCGAGAAAGTCGAATTCCAGATCGGACGAGGGATCGAGGATCGCAGCCAGGCGGGAGAGGTCGTAATCGAGAAGGCGGGGATTCAGCCGCTTGATGGCGACCCCGTGCTCGAGGTACTTGCGGAAACCGCGCTGGTGGGCCGCCTTCAGCGCGCCGATGCCATCGCGCATAATGTCCCAGCCGAGGACCTCCTCATAGATGTAGGTCAGCTGAATGCGTCCGGCGAACTTGGCGAAGTCGGCATCCCGCTCAATCAGGGTCTTCGAATTGAGGACGATGGTGGCGTCGAGGTCCTTCTGGCTGATCTGGTCATAGACCGAGCGGCGCAGCTCGGACTCGATCTCGTCGTTGGAGAGACAGAGGTCGAGGCCAATGCGGGCGAACTCGATGCGGCGGCGGAGGTCGGCGCCGTCCCAGAACACGTTGCTGCCGTCGGCCTTCTTGACCACGATCATCGAGGCTTGGCCGGCGGCGGGGGCGACCTCGGCCGCCGGCTCGGCTGCCGGGGCGTCAAGCCCGAGGTCTCGGGCGGCGGCGCGCTGGGCGCGGAACAGAATGTAGGCCTCGGCCACCTTGAAATGGCCCGCCTTCATCAGTTCCTCCTGCACCATATCCTGGATCTCCTCGATATGGATGAAGGATTGCTTCGAGGAATGTACCCGCTGCGAGACCGCCCGCGTGATGGCGACGGCCGGGGCGGAATCCCGCTGCAGCGAAAGGAAGGTCTTTCGCACCGCGATCTCGACCTTGTGCTCGCTCCAAGGAACGACCTGATTATTGCGCCGGATCACCCGCAGGGTCGAGACGGCGGCCGCCTCGCGGTCCACCGCGATCTTGCGGGCGCGATTGAGGAGGAGGCTCTTGGCGACGAAATAGGCGTTGTTGTCGACTAGGGTCTTCTCGATCAGCTCGTAAAGGGCGTCGAGTGAGAGCCGCACTGGCGCCTGCCGCCGGGCGAGTTCGGCGAGGTGAACGGCGACCTCACGGCAGATCTTGGCCACCCAAAGGCGGTTCTGCTCGGTGAAGATCTCCTTCTCGCCGCGCGCCAAATGGACGTTAGTCAGCGCCTTCCCGAGGGTGTCGGCCACCTCTGCCAGCGCGAAGCGCTCCTCCCCGTGCGGGCACAGAAGCACGATCTCGGGCACCGTGATGCCCTGACCCGCAATCACGTCGCGCCACGCGTAATGCGGCTTCTGCTCAACCGGGGCGTGGACGGTGCGTTTGAGGGCGAGATCGTGGGCGAGCGAAGGGTGACTCATAGCGGCGGGGCGAGACGGCGGAAAAAGGGGAACGAAAAACGTGAGCCCCTCCAAAGCGGAGGGGCCGGAAAACGGTGAGGCGGGCGAGAACTGGACGGGGCGGAGGGGCTAGGACGCAGGCTCAGAGGTCGTCGTCGCGCACGGGGTTGAGGGCGGAGGCCTTCTGGTACTCCGTGACGCGACCTTCGAAGAAGTTCTGTTCCTTCTTGATGTCCATCATTTCGGCCAGCCAAGGCAGGGGATTCTTCACCCCGGGCGAAAGCGGCGCCAGCCCGCAGCTCTCGAGCCGGCGGTCAGCGATATAATCGATGTAGGTGATGAAATCGTCGGCAGACAGGCCGATCGAGTTCACCGGCAGGCAGTCGCGAATGAACTCCTTCTCCAGCTCGACCGCCTCGTGCATCAGGCCGCGGAGTTCATCCTTAAACTCGGGCGTCCAGATCTCGCGGTTCTCGTCGACCAGGTCCATAAAGAGGTTCCGGAAGACCTCGATGTGGTTGGACTCGTCGCGCAGGGTGTAACGGAACATCTGGCCGATGCCCGGGAACTTGTTCTGGCGGTAGAGGGAGAGCACCATCCCGAAGAGCCCGTAGAACTGGGTGCCCTCCATACACTGGCCGAAGACGAAGACGTTGCGGGCGAGCAGGCGCTTGTTCTCCGGCCGCGTCAGATCGAGGTCCCGGCGCAGCGCGCGGGAGGTGCGGGTGACAAACTCGTTCTTGCGCACGATCGTCGGGATGTCCTCGAACATCGCCTCGCACTCGTGCGGGTTGATCTGCAGCGAGGAGATCATGTACAGGAGGGAATCCGCGTGGATGTTCTCCTCGTGGGCGTGGCGGCCCAAGACCAGCTTGAGTTCCGGGGCCGTCACCAGTTCCCGCACCACGTGCTGGATGTTGTCCCCGACGATCCCCTCCGCCGCGGAGAAGTAGCCGATGCCCATCCGGATGATCCAGCGCTCCACCTCCGAGACGGTCTTCTCATCCCGCCACTGCTCGATGTCCTTGCCCATCGGGATGTCCTCCGGCTCCCAGTGGTTGGCCTTCATCGTCCGGTAGAGTTCGTAGGCCCACTGGTATTTGAGCGGCAGCAGGTTGAAGGTCATCGATTCCCGACCATTGATCACCTGCTTGGCGGCGAAGGCGGCCTCGGCCTTGGAATGGTCGAGGACAAAGGACTTGGCGCCGATCTGGAAGGTTTTCTGCATGGTACGGGAATGGTCGGAAACGGGCGGGAAGAAGGGCTTTTCAGGGACGCGGGAGCGGGGGGCGATGCTAAGTTGTTGGAAGTTATTGACGCCCTCTTGACCACAATAGGCTGTGGTCATTCCTCGCGCCGGCCACAACCGATGGGAATCGAGTCCGGAGCCGTCAATCGCGGACGCGAAAAAGACCGTAATTTTTCCCTAAAAATCTGCTTGCCGCAAAATACCCTGCTTTTCCGCCTTTCCGGCACGCCGCCGCGTGTATCCGTCGAGCTTTTACGCCGCCCCCGGCGGAGGCCGGCCGGAGGGGGGGCGGGGAGGCCTTCCGAATGTCGCCAGAATCCGGCGACAAGGCCGGGAAACAGCCTTCGCCGCGGGGGTGGCGGGCGCCGGCAAGACGACCTGGGAAGGCGCAAAAAAAGGCGGGCCGCCCGGGGGCAGCCCGCCTCGCCTAGCCAGTCTCAGCCGGGGCTCAGAAGCTGAGCCGCGCCCCCAGCTGGATCCGCCAGCGGGACATCCCGTTCTCGATGTTGAAACCGACCGGCGCCGAGGTGTAGGTCGGGCGGATGCGGCCGTCCGTACCATAGGCAGTCGCGTTGGTGAGGGTGCGGGTGCGGAACACGCCGTTGCTGAGGAAGGGCGAGACCTCATTGTAGCCGAAGAAGTCCTTACTGAGGAAGGCCCCGAGGTTGATGAAGTCGAAGAACAGATCGAGGCGCACGCGGCCGGCGAGGGGGATGTTGTGCGCGACCTTCAGATCGAGGCGGTTGACCCACGGCTCGGTGAACGCGTTCTTCGGGGCGATGCCACCAGCATAAGCTGAGAGCTCGCTGCCCTGCACGAACGAGAGGAAGGCGTCACGCTGCGCCGGGGTCATCCCGGAGAAGTCGAAGCGGGGATCGCTGGCGCC
Organism: Opitutia bacterium Tous-C8FEB; assembly: GCA_002304435.1. Lineage (GTDB taxonomy): Bacteria > Verrucomicrobiota > Verrucomicrobiia > Opitutales > Opitutaceae > ER46. The sequence continues at coordinate 18,917 of NEUZ01000028.1, forward strand.
GCTGGGCACCGCGACCGTATCGTTGAAGGAGACGCTATCGCCGTTGAGGTCGCCGCCGAAGACCCAGCTATAGGGGTTGCCGGTGCGGCCCTCGTAGGAGACCGAGACGCGCGTGCGCTGGCCTTTGATGATCTCGACGTCGCGGGTGACCGCCGCCAGCACGCGGTGGCGGATCTCGAAGTCCGCCGTGCCCTTGGTGACCGTGTTCTGGTTGAACACGACATTGCGGTTCCACTGACCACCGGCGGTGGTCTGGCCGATCGCCTGGGCCTCGGTCGCGGAGCCGTGCGTATAGGAGAGGTCGAAGCCCCACTTCTGCTTCACCGGGCGGGACCAGTTGAGCGAGAAGTAGGTCGACTCACCGACGGAGGCGTTGCGCACGCGGATCAGCGTGGTGTAACCGGCGAAGCGGGCGTTGGCCGCCGTCGACGGATTGCCCGCGAAGCGCTGGCGGCCATCGGCGCCGACGGTGGTGGCGCGGATATTCTCGTTGGTCACGAACAGCGCCTGGTCGATCACGCTATGCACCACCTCGAAGCCGAGCACGGAGTCAAAGAGCGGGACCTTGCGCTCGATCGCGAGGTTCGCGCGCCACGTCTGGGGGAGCTCGGTGCCCTTGTCGATCCAGTTGACCTCGCGGCGCAGCGTCGGGACGTCGCGGCCCGTGCCGATCGGGTTGGCGGGGTCGAAGGCCGTCCGGAGGTAGCCGGTGAGGGTGTTCGGGAGCTCACCCTGCGCGGAGGCGAGGGTGAAGCCGCCGACGCCGGTCTGGCCGAAGGAGTTCGAGAAGATGACCCACGGGGCGCGGCCGAAGAAGTGGCCGACCCCGCCGCGGACCTGCAGGCGGCGCTCCTCGTCGAGCGCGAGGTTGAAGCCGAGGCGCGGCGAGAAGCTCATCGTGCCATCCGGGGTGGCATCGTTGCGGAAGCCAGTCGCCGCCAGGAAGGCTTGGTTCAGCGCGGGGCGGACGCTCGTGTCCACCAGCTCAAGGCGCACGCCGCCGGTGAGGGACAGGCGCGCGTTCACGTCCCACTTCGCCTGGGCGAAGACGCCGGTGGTGGTCAGGTCCGAGATGTCGGCGACCGGACGAGCCGACGGATCATAGGCATTGCGCTCGATGACGGCGTTGGTGTCCGCGAGGAAGTCCGCGAAGGTGCGGTAGGCGACGCGGCCATAGGAGCCCTGGCGGAAGAGGTTGTAGAAATCGGACTGCTCGAGCTCGAAGCCACCGGAGAAGACGAAGTTCTTCCACGCGTAGGTCGCTATCGCGCTCATCTGCTGGCTGTCCACCGCAATCACGTTGCCATGGCGGAACTGCTCGGTACCCGCCACGTAACCACCATTGGTGATGGTCGAGCCGTTGACCTGGTTCACGCCGGGGACGCCGGAGATGAGGATCATCGGGGCCACGGTGTTTAGGGGTGTCAGCTGGTCCTGCTTGGTCGAGGAGTACTTCAGCTCGGTGGAGAGGTTGCGGGTCCACTGGCTGTTCAGCTGGGCGGCGATGGTCTTCTCCTCGCGGGTCTGGGCGTAGAAGTGGCCGTCGGAGGCGGTGGTGATGCCGGCGGAGACGCCGTTGAGCGTCAGCGAGGAGCTGGCGAAGTTGCCGAACTGCGGCACCTCGCCCTCGGTGGTGGTGTAGCGGAGGCTCAGGCGGTGGTCGGCGTTGATGTTCCAGTCGACCTTGGCGCTGAACTTCTTGTCGGAAGCGACGTTCGCGGTCTGGCCGGTAACGGCATTGCCCCAGTTGATGGTCCGGCCGGCAGCTTGGGAGATCTGGCCGAGGCGCTGCAGGATCTGCGCTTCCTGACCGGTGAGGAACAGCGGGTCGCGGCCGGCGCTGGTGCTCTCGAAGTCCTCGTACGAGACGAAGAAGAAGAGGCGATCCTTCAGGATCGGGCCGCCGAGGGTGGCGCCGAGGGTCTGGCGCTCGAGCCGGGGCGTGAACTTGGTGCCATTGCGGGCGTTCTCGCGGGGATTGTAGCCCTGGAGCTTGAAGCCGAGCAATTCGTCGCCGCGGAAGTAGGTGTAGACCGAGCCGCGGAACTGGTTGGTGCCGGACTTGGTGACGGCGTTGATCGACGCGCCGGTAAAGCCGGCCTGGCGGACGTCATAGGGCGAGACCTGCACCGCGAGCTGCTCGATGGTGTCGAGCGAGAGCGGATTGAAGAAGGAGGCGAGGCCGGTGCCGTTCAGACCGAAGAGGTCGTTGATCCGCGAGCCGTCGATCTGGATCGAGTTGAAGCGGTTGTTCTGGCCCAGCGCGGTAATCTGGGACTCCTCGCGGTCCCCGAAGGTCTCGCGCAAGGTGACCAGCGGGGAGGCGCTGATCATATCCGCGAGGGAGCGCTCGGAGGTAGGGCGGGATTCGAGGCGCTCGGAGGAAAGGGTGACGCCGGCGCCGGTCGCAGAGCCGTCGAGATCGGACTTCGAGGCGGAGGCGACAAAGCGCTCAAGCACGACGACGTCGGACTTGAGGGTGATATTGACGTCGATGTCCGTGCCCAGCTGCGTGAACACCTCCGAGGAGGGGGTGCCGCTGAAGCCGGCCGCGGTGGCGGTCAGGGAGTAGGGCCCGCCGACCGGGAGACCCCGGAGATTGTAACGACCGGCCTCGGACGTTACGGCGGAGAACCGCGCATTGGTCGGGGCGTAGACCGCACTGACGGTGGCGCCGGCGACCGGCTTACCCGTCGTATCGCGGACTAGGCCGGAGATGCCGGCGGTGGTGAGCTGCGCCCGCGCGGACGGGACGAGAAGGCCGACCCAGAGGGTCAGCAGCGTGATCAGAGGTCGGAGGAACGGAGTTTGCATGCGCTTGGTTTGGTTCGGTGTGAGCCCAAACCGTTAGGTCAGCCTCCGACCCCGGGGGAGTCAAGGCGGCGGGCGGCGCGATTCCGGGGTAGGCCGGCTTTGACCCAACCGTAACTTGACGCCACCCCGCCGCGAAAAGGTTTCCCTCGCGCCCTCCCGCCCCCTTGCTTCGCCTGCCCATGCCCTCCTCCCCTCCCCCCAGCCCGTCGGCCCGTGCGACCACGGGCGGAACCGCGCGCCGGCTGGTTCTGGGGCTCACTGGGGCGTTGCTGGTGGTGCTGGCGGTACTGCCGGCCCTGCCGGGACCGCTGGTGCTGGACGACCTCCCGGCACTGGAATTCGCCCGCCAGATCGCCGGGCCAGCCGGCTGGGGGGAGGCGTGGCGACCGGGGACGGATCCGGGCGAGACCCTGCGTGGTCGCCCGCTCGCGGCCTGGTCCTTCGCGCTGCAGGCTGCGGCAGGCCTCTCGTCACCGGCCGCCCTCCGGCTGGGCAATCTCTTCCTGCACGGGGCGGCGGCCTGGCTCTTGGCCGGCCTAGTGCAACAGACCTTGGTGCGCCTGCGATTCGGTCCGGGGCCGGCGGCGACAGCGGCCGCTTGGACCGGCCTCCTCTGGCTCGTGCACCCCCTGGCCCTGACGGCGGTGGTATACGCGGTGCAACGGGCGGAGGTTCTCGCCGGGCTGGGCATGCTGGGCGCGCTGGCCGCTTTTGCTCGGGGCGTGGCCGCACCGCGACCCGGTCCCTGGCTCGCTCTCTCCGCCGGGGCTTCCCTCGCTGCCTTACTCGCGAAGGAAAGCGCCGCGGGGCTGCCCCTGCTGGTGGCCCTTTACGACCGGTGTTTTGTGGCCGGGTCTTGGCGCGGTGCCTGGCGCGCCCGCGCTGGCTACTACTTGGCGCTGGCAGCAGGCTGGATCCCCTTGGGCCTGCTTGTAGCCGCCGGGGCCGGACGTGGCGGCACCGCGGGTTGGGACAGCACCATTGGGACCGGCGCCTACCTCGTTACCCAAGGGGAGGCCGTGGCCGGCTACCTTGGTCAAGTCCTGTGGCCCTACCCGCTCACGTTTGATCACGGTCCGGTCGTCGCAACCCTGCCCGGCGCGCTCGCGCCAGGACTGCTGGTACTGGTCCTGCTGACGGCGTCTGTCTGGGGCGTCTGGCGCGGGCATCCCTTCGGTTTCGCGGGCGGTGCCTTCTTCCTGTGCCTGGCGCCGTCCTCCAGCCTCGTACCCGTGGCCTCGCAGACGATCGCGGAGCACCGGATGTACGTTGCCCTCGCAGCGCCGCTCGCGTTGCTCGCGGCGCTACTGGTCCGACGGGCGCCCAAGCAGGGCTGGATGGTGGCGGGCGGTGCGTTGCTAGCGCTCACGACGACAGCGGCCGTGCGGCACCGGAGTTACCGGGACGAGGTGACGCTCTGGACCGAGACCGTGGCGCGGCGGCCGGACAACCCGCGGGCGCACCACAATTTGGGGCAGGCGGAGTTCACGCGCGGGAACTTCGCCGTCGCCGCGGAGCATTTTCGCCAGGCCGAGCGCCGGCGGCCCGGCGATCCCGACACGCGCCACAATCTCGCCCTCTGCGCCCTCCGCCTCGGCCGCGCCGAGGAGGCCCGGGCAATGCTGGAGGAGAACCTCCGGCGCGCGCCAGCGCACCAGCCGACCGCTCTCGCCTTGGGCGAGGTCCGCGGCGAACTCGGCCGCCAGGCGCTGACGGCCGGGCGAACCGCGGAGGCCCGGGAGCATTTCGTCGCCGCCGCCGCGCTTCGCCCCCGGGATCCCCGACCGCGGCACAACCTCGGCAACGTCCTACTTGAGCTCGAGGCCGTCGAGGCCGCGCTCGCCGCTTGGCGCGAGGCCCTCGCCGCGGATCCGACCTTTGGTGAATCGCGGCGCGCCCTTGCCTTGGTGCTGCTCCGCACCGGGCGGGCGACGGAGGCGCTCCCCCACCTCGAGCGGCTGGCGCGCGAGGAACCCGGACGGGCGGACGTCCGCGCCGCGTTAACCGAGGCCCGGCAGGCCGTGGGCCGCTGAATCCCCTTCCCGTGTCCGACCTCGACCTGCTGCTCCGCACCACCTTCGGTTACTCGTCCTTCCGCCCGCTCCAGCGCGAGATCTGCGAGGCCGCGCTGGCTGGGAAGGACGTCTTCGCCCTGCTGCCCACCGGAGGCGGCAAGTCGCTGTGCTTCCAACTGCCGGCGCTAGCGCGTGACGGCCTGACGGTGGTCGTCTCCCCCCTGATCGCGCTGATGAAGGACCAGGTCGACGCCCTCCAAGCGAGCGGCGTCGCCGCGACCTTCCTCAACTCGACGCTCGACGCAGAGAATGCGCGTTCGCGCCTGCGGGGCCTGCACCGCGGCGAGTTCCGCCTGTTGTACGCGGCCCCGGAGCGCCTGCTGCTGGAGGGCTGGGAGGAGAACCTGCGCCGTTGGAACGTTACGGCGATCGCCATCGACGAGGCCCATTGCGTCTCCGAATGGGGCCACGACTTCCGGCCCGAGTACCGCCAGCTCAGCCGGCTCCGGGCCGCCCTGCCGGAAGTACCGATGATGGCGCTAACCGCGACAGCTACGGGGCGGGTGCGGGAGGACATCGTCCGCCAGCTCGGCCTGCGTGACCCGGAGGTGTTCGTCGCCAGCTTCAACCGGCCGAACCTCACCTACCGGGTGCTGCCCAAGGACGAGCCGCTGAAGCAGGTGATCGCGTTCGTGCGGCAGCGCGAGGGGGACAGCGGGATCATCTATTGCGCCAGCCGGGCCGCGACCGAGCGGGTGGCCGAGGCCCTAGCGGGCCGCGGGTTCGCCGCGCGGCCCTACCACGCGGGCCTCGACGCGGAGACCCGCGCGCGCCACCAAGAGGCGTTCCTGCGCGACGAGACACGGATCATCTGTGCCACCATCGCCTTCGGGATGGGGATCAACAAGCCGAACGTCCGCTGGGTGATCCACCACGACCTGCCGAAGAACATCGAGGGGTACTACCAGGAGACCGGCCGCGCCGGGCGGGACGGTTTGCCCGGTGACTGCCTGCTCCTGTTCAGCCCGGGAGACATCGCGAAACAGACGCACTTTCTCGACGAGATCACGGACGCGCAGGAGCAGCAGGTGGCGCGCACCCAGCTCCGCCAAATTGTGCATTTTGCGGAGAGCGCGGGGTGCCGCCGGGCGGAGCTGCTCGCTTACTTCGGGGAAACCTACCCGGAGCCGGCCTGCGGCGCCTGCGATAACTGCTTGGAGCCGCGGGAGACTTACGATGGCACGCTCGTGGCGCAGAAGTTCCTCTCATGCGTCTACCGCATCGTCCGCCACAGCGGCTTCAGCGTCGGCCTCAACCACGTGATCGAGGTCCTCACCGGCGCTGGAACGGAGAAGATCCGGCGCTGGGGCCACGACCGCCTGACGACTTACGGCATCGGCACCGAGCTGGACCGGACCCAGTGGGCGGGGGTTGGCCGCGAGTTGCTGCGCCTGGGCCTGCTGCAGGTGGCGGCGGGCGAGTTCGCCACCCTGGAGCTGACCGGGGCGGGCGCCGAGGCGCTGCGGCAACGCACTCCGGTGACCCTGACCAAGCCCCTCGTCTTGCCCCAGGCGCGGCGGTCCGTGGCGCGTCGGGCGGGTGAGATCGAGTGCGACGAGATCCTGTTCGCGCGCCTGCGGGCCCTGCGCAAGCGCCTAGCGGACGAAAGGCGCGTGCCCGCCTACATCATCTTCGGGGACAACACGCTGCGGGCGATGGCCCGGCATTACCCGACAGAGGATGCCCAGCTGGAGGGCATCCCGGGGATCGGCGAGCGGAAGCGCGCGGAGTTCGGGGCGCTGTTCACCGCCGAGATCGCCGCCTACCTCGCGAACCACTCGCGCCAAGCCTTCAACGACTGAGCGGGCCGCCTGCCCGGTCCGCGCCGCGGTCCGGCGCCGAAAATGCGCGCCCCAGCCACTAGGCGGTTGACCTCCCCCGCATCGACGCCTTCCGCTGGGGGAGTTGCGCCCCGCCCGCCCC
>NEUZ01000029.1 GCA_002304435.1 Opitutia bacterium Tous-C8FEB
GCGGCCGGGGCGGCGGCGGGAGCAGGCGCAGCGGCGGCCGCGGGAGCCTTGGGCGCGGGGGCCGGGGCAGCCTCCCCGGGCTTGCCGATGGCGCAGAGCGGGGCGCCGAGGGCGACCTGGGAACCGCCGGGGGCGTAAATCTTGAGGATCGTGCCGTCGAAGAAGCACTCCAGCTCCATCGTCGCCTTGTCCGTCTCGACCTCCGCGAGCATATCGCCCGCCTTCACGACGTCGCCCTCTTTCTTCAGCCACTTGGCCAGCGTGCCCACCGTCATGGTGTCGCTGAGCTTGGGCATTTCGATGATGTTGGCCATGGCGGTGCGGGAAGCTGGGTTCAGGCGAGCGTCTCGAGGGCGGCTTGGAGGACGCGGCGCGGGTTGGGGAGCTGCTCGACCTCGACGGGCGGACTGTAGATCGCGGGTGCGTCGACCGTCGCGAGGCGGTGGATCGGGCCGTCGAGCTCATCAAAGGCCTCGCGCTGAATCATATAGGCCAACTGGGAACCGACGGAGGCGAAGGGCTTCTGCTCCTCGACGATCAGCACCCGGTGCGTCTTGGCGACGGATTTAAGGACCGAGTCGAAGTCGAGGGGGCGGATCGTGCGCAGGTCGAGCACCTCGGTGGAGATCTTGTGCTCTCGCTCAAGCACCTCAGCGGCGGCGAGCGAGTGCAGCACCGACCGGCCGTAGGTGACGATCGTGAGGTCAGTGCCGGCGCGCTTCACGTCGGCGAGCCCGAGCGGCACCACGTGCTCTCCGGCGGGCACCTCGCCCTTCTCGCCGTAGAGCATCGTGTTCTCGAGGAAGAATACCGGGTCGTTGTCGCGGATGGCCGACTTCAGCAGGCCCTTCGCGTCGGCGGGGGTCGAGGGCACGACCACCTTCACGCCGGGGTGGTTGGCGAGGACGTTCTCCGGCGTGTGCGAATGGGTGGCGCCGACGTTGGTGCCGCCGTTGGCCGGGCCGCGGATCACGATCGGGCAGTGGATCTGGCCGCCGCTCATATAGCGCACGTTGGCCGCGTTATTCAGGATCTGGTCAAACGCGACGGAGTAGAAGGACCAGAACATCAGCTCCATCACGGGACGGATGCCGAGCATCGAGGCCCCGATGCCGACGCCGATGAAGCCGGCCTCGCTGATCGGGGTGTCGACGATACGCTGGGGGCCGAAGCGGGCGAGCAGGCCCTCGGTGACCTTGTACGCGCCGTTGAACTGGGCGACTTCCTCGCCCATAACGACGACGTTGGGATCGCGCTCCAGCTCCTCGGCAAGGGCGTGGCGGACGGCTTCGCGGTAGGTGATGACAGGCACGGTGGAAGGGGGCTGCGGCGGTCCGTTCAGGTGAAGAAGAGGCGGCCCTGCGAGCGGCGCTCGGAGGGGTTGTCCGCCTCCCAGTAGACATCGGTTTGGATGTCCGCCGGGGTGGGGAAGGGGCTGGCCTCCGAGAAGTCCGCCGCGACATCGGCCTCGGCCCGCGCCTCGGTATCGATCTGCTCCGCGAGGGCGGGGGTGAGCACGCCCTCGGCCAGCAGCTTGTCCTGGAAGAGCTGGATCGGGTCCCGGGTGCGGCGGTACTCCTCGATCTCCTGCTTGCTGCGGTAGGTGTTGTCCGGGTCGGCGACCGAGTGCCCGCGGTAGCGGTAGGTGTCGATCTCGACGGTGCTGGGCTTGCCGGTCTCGCGGGCGAGGGTGAGGAACTTGTCCATCATCGCGCGCACCTCGTAGACGTCGTGCCCGTTGCACTGGCCCCATTGCATGTCGTACCCGGCCGCGCGCTGGGCGAGCTCGCCCGCGGAGGAGCGGGCCTGGCTGGTGCCCATCGAGTAGCCGTTGTTCTCGATCACAAACACCACGGGCAGGTTCCAGAGGGAGGCGAGGTTGTAGGCCTCGTGGACGGCGCCCTGGTTTACGGCGCCGTCGCCCATGAAGGCCATCGCGGCCCCCTTGAGGCCCTTGTACTTCAGGGCGTAGGCGAGGCCGGCGCCGAGGGGGATCTGGCCCCCGACGATACCGTGGCCGCCCCAGAAATTGCGGGAGGGGTCGAAGTAGTGCATCGAGCCGCCCTTGCCCTTGGAGCACCCCGTCGCCTTGCCGTAGAGCTCGGCCATCAGCGGCTTCGTGTCCATCCCGACGGCGATGGCGTGCCCGTGGTCCCGGTACGCGGTGATGACGTGGTCGTGGGGCCCCATCAGCGAGCAGCAGCCGACGGCGACGGCCTCCTGGCCGATGTACAGGTGGAGGAAGCCACCGATCTTCTTGGCCTGGTAGGCGCGGAGGCTGCGCTCCTCGAAACGGCGGATGCGCACCATCTTGCGGAAGAGCTCGATCCGCTCCTCCGGGGTCAGGCGGGCGTTCACGGGCGCCTGCGCGTGATCGATGGCGGCGGTGGTCGTTGCTTCCTTGGCGGTCGGTTTCTTGCTCACGGAGGACAAAGGGAAAGGACCAAGCTGCGGGTGCGGTTCCGGCGAATCAAGCGCGGAGATTGCCGCCGGGCGCGGGAAGGACCTCCTCGAGCTCGATCCGCAGGGGGCGGTCGGGCGCGCAATCCGCTCGCAGCGCCACAAAGCCGTCGCGGTGCTGGTCGTAGATGGGCCAAAGGGCCTGGCGGTCGGTGTCGGGGATGGGCAAGGCGTCGATCGCCGCGCGGGAGAAAAAGGCGAATTCGCCCTCGTCGATCGGCGGCGGGAGCGCGCGCAGCGGCACGCGGCAGCGGAAGAGGAACATCAGCCAGTGGGCGTGACCCTCGTAGGCCTTCTCCGCGATCATCGCGAATAAGTGAAAATCCGCCGTCGTGACCCGGTGGCCGGTCTCCTCGAAGGTTTCCCGGACCGCGCACTCGAAGGGGGATTCCCCCCGTGCGGTCTCGAGCTTACCCCCGATCGGGCTCCACACGCCGAGGTTGGGCGCCTTGGCCCGCAGCATCAGCAGCAGTTCCCCGGCCTCGTTCTCAAGGAAGACGAGGACGGCGAGTTTGTGGGCCAGCGGGGCGGGGGAGGTCATAAGCCGCGAAAAAGTTTGAGCGTGACCCCGCAAAGGGGGTGCTCAACTTTTTTCCGGTGCTCCGCCTCACTCGCGTTCTCGCCTGTGTCCTCGCACTCTCGTGGGCTGCGGCTGCCCCGGGCCCCGCGCCGTCCATCGAGGTGATGAACTTGCGCACAAACCACGTGCGCCCGGCCAACGGAGGGCCCGCGTGGCTGGAGACGACCCTTGCGCTCAACGTGCGGCCGACCGGCGGCGGGCCCTCGCCGGTCGTGTCGGCGGTGCGGGTCGTCCTCTTGATGGTGTTTGAGCTCCCGGGCCCGGCCGGTGGTCCCCGCCGGGCGCAGGTGTACGCGTCCGCCGTGGAGTGCGTGGCCCTCGAGCCGGGACGCACGGAGGTGCGGTTCTACCTGCCCCCGGAAGTCCTGAAACGGGACCAGATTCGGACGGACCCCAGATTTTGGGGGGTCGAGCTGACCGCGGGGGGCGAGGCGCTTCCCGCCGCGCGCACGGCCTACTCCGCCAACCTCGGCACCCCCGCCGCGCGGACGGAGTTCCAGCGGCGCTGGGCGGCGGCGGCGGCCGCGAACGACGGGATCCTGCAGCCCCAACATCTCACGCCCTTCGCGCTCGAGTACCCGCGTTCGACGCCTTCCGTCGTCCGACGGGAGCCGCGCTGAAGGTTCGCCGTAACCATAATACGCTTGCCGCGTCTCGCCCCATTTGAAATCGCCTTACTCCTTCTTGCCCAATTATGCGCCCCCCCCGCATTCTCGCCGTTGATGTCGGCGCCGGCCACGTAGCCTGCGGGGTGTTCTCCGTCGGCGCGTCGGGCCGGCTGGTGCTGCAGCAGTTCGCGCTGGAGCCGCACAGCCCCGATCCCGCGCACGACAACCGTTGGTCGCTGGAGGTGGCGCAGTCACTCGGCGCGATCGTCGCCCGCCGCCGCCTCGGGGGCCTCGCCGCCCTCGCGGTTCCCGGGCATCTGGCGCTGACCAAGTTCATCAAGACGCCCTCCGTCGCGAAGGAGAAGCGGGGCCGGATCGTCGCCTTCGAGGCCGCCGAGAACATCCCCCACGCGCTCGAGGAGGTCGTCTGGGACCACGCCGTGATCGCGGACGACGGCTTCGACCTCGAGGTGCTGCTCACCGCGGTGAAGTTCGAGGCGATGCAGGCGCTCTGCACGGCCGCCGACGCCGCCGGCTTCCCGGTGGAGCGCGCCACGCCCGCCGGGGTCGCGCTGTACCACGCCTTCCGGCACACGCACCCGCAGCAGGCGGAGCCGGTGATCGTCGCGAACGTCGGCGCGCGCACGACCACCTTGCTCTTCGCGGAGGGTGACCGCTACTCGCTCCGCAGCCTCGGCCTGGCGGGCAACGCGGTGACTCAGGCGATCGCCGACGAGCTGCGCATCGACTTCGCCTCCGCGGAGACGCTCAAGCTGCAGGTGCTCACCGGCCAGACCGACCTGCCGGCCACCTCGCCCTCCCGCGCCGCGGTCCAGCGCGCCGCCGCCGCGTTCTGCTCCCGGCTGCAGCTCGAGATCACCCGCTCGGCGGTGAACCACCGGCGGCACACGGGCGCCAGTCCCGCGGTTGCCGTCTATCTGACGGGCGGCGGCTCGCTGCTGGCGGAGCTCCCCACGGTGCTGGCCGAGAAACTGCGGCTGCCGGTTGAGCGGCTGGAGGTCCTCAAGCAGGTGGACGTGGCCGCGGATGCCCGGGCAGGCGGCGCCGAGGCTTCCGCTGCCGTACTCGCTGACTTGGTCGGCCTCGCCACTCGGCTGGTCAACCCGCGCGAGGAGGAGCCCAGCCTTCTGCCCCCCGCGCTCACTCGGGCGCTGGCCTTCCGCAAGCGCCAGCCGATGCTGCTCGCCGCCGCCGCCGCCGCGACCCTCGCCTTTGCTCCGCCCGCCTATTATTTCCACCACGTCACGAGCGGCCTCCAAGAGCAGGTCTCCCGGTACGACGGCCAGCTGATGCCTCTGCGCTCGGTGCAGAACCGCAACGAGGGTAACCTCCGTCAGATCGCCGAGGCTGGGCTCCAGATCGCCGCGCTCAAGGGGGCTTACGAGACCAAGGCCAACTGGGTGAACTTCCTCGCGAGTCTTCAGGAACGCCTCGTCCAGATCGAGGACGTCTGGCTAGACCGCCTGCAGGTGCAGCGCCCACCCCAGGATGAGACGGCCTCGGCGGATGCCCCGCCGCCCCCGGAGGAGCCCGCGCAGGATGGACAGGCTCCCGCCCCCGCCGCCGCGGTAGAATCCCCGCCGGTGCCCAAAGGACCGCCCGTGCGCCTCGCCTTGAGCGGGCGACTGCTCGACGTGAAGAACCCGCAGTCGAAGGTCAGTCCGGAATCCATCGAACGCGTGAAGCGGCTGCTGGCTGGCTTCGCCGGCTCGCCGTTCGTGACCGCGGTGGAGAACGAACGCTTCGATACGAGCCAGAACGGTATCCTGCGCTTTGATTTCACCCTCGTGATCAACCCGCGGCAGACCCTCTGAGCGCACCCCGATGAACTGGTACCGTCACTATCCGGGATTCGCGATCGGCCTCACGCTCTGCGGGCTGGTCGCCGCGGGGGAGATCGCGCTGGGCGTGGAGCGGTGGATGGCCTCCCGGGCCGAGGCGACCCGGCTGCAGCAGCGCCGAGCCGAGCTTGAGGGGATGGGCCAACTGAATCCCGCGCCGACGCGCGAGGTGGCGGCCGCGATCGAGGCCGACCTAGCCGGCGCGCAGGCCGCGTTGGCGTCGATGAAGGCGGAACTTTCCGGCCAGCCGGCCACGACCGAGAAGCTACGCGCGGCCAAGGTGCCGGCCGCGCGGACGGACGCCTTCTTCGACCTCGCGACGTACGTCGAGCGGGTGAAAGAGGCGGCCGCGAAGGCCGGCGTTCAGCTCCGTCCGGAGGCGGCTCGGGCCGGCTTCGCGCAGTATGCCAACGAGGGCCCCGAGACTGACCGCATCGAGCCCGTCTTTCGCCAGCGCCAGCTGGCCGAGCACCTGATGACCCTCCTGCTCGAGGCCCGTCCCGAGGCGATCCTCGCGGTCCGGCGGGAGCGTCCCCGGACCCAGGCCGAGCGCGAGGCCGAGGCGCAGGCGGTCGCCAACGGTCAGCCCCCGCCGGCCCCGGAAGGCGGCGACGGACCCGACTTCTTCGCGCTGGATCCCCGGGGCAGCGCGCGGGTTCCCGGCTTCGTGGAGACCAGCGCCTTCCGCCTCAGCTTCCAGGGCGAGACTGCCGCGCTCCGCCAGTTCCTCAACCGCCTCGCTGCCTTCGAGCTCCCGTTCGTGGTCCGCGAGATCGAGGTCGAGCCGGTGAGCGCCGAGGATGTTGCGGCGGACGGCCCCGTCGCCGCACCCGCCCCGGTGATCGCGCTGCCGAACGTCGCACCCGCGGCCCGCGAGGCGGCGCCCGCGCCGGCCAAGGGCCCCGTGCAGACCCCGCTGGTGCCCAAATCCACGTCCCGCTTTACCGTCACGGTCGAACACCTCGAGCTCCTTACCCCGCCGCCCGCCGAGGGCGGCGCGGAGGCGACCAACCCCTGACCTGGTAACCCGTCCGCATGGCCGCCCTTCCCAGCGAAAAAATTTACCTCGGACTCGCCCTGCTGGTCGTTGCTAGCTCCGCCGCCGGCTTTGGCACGCTGGTGTTGCGGCAGGAACGCGCCGAAGCGGTGCCGCTGCCCGCGGTACAGTTGAGCGAGGAGCCCTACGCGGCGAAGGCCGTCGCCGCTCCCCCCGTGAAGGTCGAAGCGTGGTCCGCGCCGGCCCCGCAGACCCGCGGTCGGGAGTGGGTCTACGACGCGTTCTCGCCACCCGAGATCTATTACAACAGCCGTTCACGGCAATTTTCGGTCAAGCCGCCCGCGAGTCTGGTCGAGGGCGATGTCGCCGAGCCGTTCGGTCTGGAACTGGTCGCGGTTCGCCCGGAGCCCTTCCGACTGCAGCTGATCGGATACGTGGGAGCCGCCGGCAATTGGCGCGGCACCTTCCAGAACACCCGCACCGGCGAGGTGTTCCTCGCCGCCGCCGGGCGCCGGTTGCCGACCCTCGGGCTGACCATCCGGAGCCTCGACGTCGGGACCCAGCCCGTGGCTGTCGCCGAGAGTATGACCACCCGCCAGCGCGTCGCCTCGGCGGTGGTGCGCGACGAGCAGGCGGGGCGCGAGGTCACGTTGACGCACCGCGAGCGCGTCTACACCGGCACCCTTTTCGCGTTTGTCGCGGCGCCCGGGCAGTCCGCGACCCGCGAGGTCCGGTCTGGCGATTCCTTCAAGTTGGGTGAGGCCACCTACCGAATCGAGAAGATCGAGGCGACGCCGCCCTCGGTCGAGGTGCTCAAGGAGGCTGCGAGGCTCTCCCAGCCCGACCGGCGGATTCTGCTGCCCCGCGAACCCGAGGCCCCTGAGGAGGGGACCCCTGTGCCGACCACCTGATCCTTTCCCCCGCCGACTCTTTCCTTTGCAATGAATACCCGCCCCGTCCCCGTGTCCCTGTTCGTCGCGCTGGCCGCCGCCCTTTGCTGTTCGGCCCCCGTCGCGCACGATGTCCGGGCGCAAACCCCCACGGACACCAAGATTCGCCTGATGGCCGAGGCGCTGCGCGCACGTGACGCCGGGGATCTGGCGGCGGCCCAGGAGGCTCTCGCGCGGCTCGCGGCGCTCAGCCCCGATGACCGCGCGGTGCAGCGGCTCCGGGCCGAGGTCGAGGCCCAGGCTCGTGCCCGTCCCGCCGCCTCCACGGTCGCGGCGGCGCCGGCGCGCCCGGCCCCGGCGATGGTCGAGGTGCGCATCCCGGATCCGGCCCAGCCGCCCGCGCCCTCCGCCCCGAGCCCGGAGCAGGAGGCCGAGGCCCTCGCCCGCGCGGAGACCGCCCGCCTGGAGCAGCTTGTCGCCACCGCGCAGACGCAGCTCTCCACCGCCCGCACGCAGGCCCGCGGGGGCCGCTACGAGGAGGCCATCACGACGGTGGATGCCGCGCTTGCGGCACTCCCCGCCAATCCGGTCACCCAGAAGGTCGCCGGCGACCTCCGGGCCGAGAAGGCCTCCGCCCTGCTCGACCGCGCCCAGGCGTTGGTCCGCGGCGGAGACATCGCCGGAGCGCGCGCCGCGATGATCGCCCACGATCAGCTGGCCAGCCCGAACGCCCGCGCCGCCGGGATCGAACGCCAGATCGCGCGCGCTGAGACGCGGCCGCTGGCGGCCGGCGTCGATCCGGCCTTCGTCTCCGACCGTGCCGCCACCGCCCAGCTGATCGCGAAGGGCCGGGCCCAGTACGTCGCGGGCGATCTGGATGGGGCGCAGGAGACCTTCCGCGGCATCGAGGCGCAGGAACCCGACAACACCGTCGCCAAGGGTTTCCTGCTCCGGATCGCCGAGGAAAAGACCGAGATGGGCGCGCTCAACCGCGAGAAGACCCGCGCCCAGTTGCTCGAGGAGGTCGCGAAGAGCTGGCAGCGTCCCGGGATTTACGAGGAACGCCCCCGCGAGGCCGATCGTGCGGCCGCCGTCGGCCCGCTCGCCCAGAAGCTTGCCCAGATCACGCTGCCGGCGGTCAGCTGGACCCGGGCCCCGATCGGTGACGTGGTCGCCGCCCTGAGCGCGATCTCCGAGGAGTTCGACAATTCCGGTACCCCGGGCGCGAAGGGCGTGAACGTCGTCCTCATCGACACCAGCAACAAAAACCCGCTCGTCACCCTCACCCTGCGCAACGCCACCCTGAAGCGGGTCCTCGACTTCGTCACCGAGGCCGTCGGCTACCAGTATGAGGTGCAGGCCGACGCCGTGGTGGTCCGCCCGGGCGGCGAGACCACGACGCTTGAGACGCAGTTCTTCCCGGTCACCCGCGCCACGGTGCTGCGGATGACCGGCATCACGAGTGCGGCCTCCGCCACCGCGTCCCGCGAGGGTGGGGCAGCCGGCGAGGCCGAGGGTGCCGCGCCCGGGGGCGAGGCCGCCGCGATGAAGGCCTTCCTCCAGCAGGCCGGCGTCAGTTTTACGGTCGAGGGTAGCTCGCTGGCCTACGACGGCTCGGCGATCCTCGTCACCCAGACCGCGCGCAATAACGAGCGCATCCGCAACATCCTTGCCCGTTACAACGACGTCCGCCAGGTCGAGATCGAGGCCAAATTTATGGAGGTGCAGGAGGGCGCGCTCGAGGAGCTCGGCGTCACCTGGAACCTCAACCGCCGCGGCATCGCCCGGGTCAACCCGAACACGGGCGCGCCGGTGCTCGATGTGAACGGCCGCCAGATCTTCGACCCGCAGGAGACCTACACCAGCGCCGGCGTCACCCGGCCGTTGGTCGGCGCCTTCCCCAGCACGTCGAACGCCAACGCGCTCGTCATCAAGGATCCCGCGATCTCCCTTTCGGAAACCGACCCAAACCAGACGCAGGGCCAACTGCGGGTCCCGGTCTCTCCCACTGGCGTGCCCGGCAGCGTCCAGCTGGCGGCCACGGCTAACGCCCTCGCGAACATCGTGGGCTTCGTGGGTGAGTTCGATGTGAGCGCGGCGGTCCGCGCGCTCTCACAGAAGCAGGGCACCGACCTGCTCAGCTCGCCCAAGCTGACGGTGCTCTCCGGCAACCCCGCCAATATCACGGTCGCCCAGGAGCTGCGGTATCCGCAGAGCTACGGCGAAATCCAGAGCCAGGTCGGCACCGGCGCGGTTGCCGGCGGCGCGGCCGGCGTGACGATCACCGCCGGGACGCCGCAGGAGTTCACCGCCCGCAATGTCGGCGTGGAGCTCAAGGTGACGCCCACCGTGGAGGAGGACGACTACAGCATCAGCCTCGACCTGAATCCCCGGGTCACCGAGTTCGAGGGCTTCGTCGAGTATGGCGGCCCCAGCGTGGCCATCTCCGGCACGACCACGGTCACCGTCCCGCCCGGCTTCTATCAACCGATCTTCTCGGTCCGCGACATCTCGACCAAGGTGACCATCTGGGACGGGGCGACGCTCGTGATGGGCGGCTTGACGCGGGAGGAGGTCAAGAAGGTGAACGACAAGATCCCATTCTTCGGCGACCTGCCGCTGGTGGGCCGGCTCTTCCGCTCGAAGGGTGAAAGCGCGCAGAAGCGAAACCTGCTCATCTTCGTGACCGCCAATCTGGTCAGCCCGGGTGGTTCGCCCAAGAAGCAGAACCTCAAGAGCACGCCCGCGAACTCGCTCTTCCAGAACCCGACGATCGTGACCCCGGCCAGCGCCGAGCCGCGCACCCGCAGCAGCGCGAAGTAACCCGCCCCGCCGCCCGCCATGCTTCCCTCCTTCCGCCGCGTCTCGTCGGTGCTGGCCGGCCTCGCCGCGCTGGCCGCCGCCTCGGTCGCACTCGGCACGCCGACGATCTCCTTCACGCCCGGGGCCTTCCCTGCCACGGGTTCGCCCGCCGGCGTGGTCAGCACGCCCGCCGGGCTGGTCATCAGCGTCAACGCCACGCCCACCGCCAGCGCCTCCATTGTCTCCGTGGTCGTCTCGGTGAACGGGACCAACATCGGCACCGCGACGGGCACCTCGCCCTTCACCGTGCCCTGGTTTCCGAGCGTCGCCGGCACCTACACGATCTCCGCCACCGTCACGGACACCTCCGCCAACTCCACCGGTGCTGGCGCCTCCGTGAACAACGCGACCGCTACCAGCATTGTCACGCTTTCTGCGGCACGCTCCGCCCAGGTCCTCGCGCCGGCGAGTGGCGGTTCACTCGTGCTCGGTTCCCGCGTCTTCCTCCGCTCCTCCGCGGCGCTTTCCGACGGGGTCGTGCAGCAGGTCGAGTTCGTGCTCGATGCCGGTACCGCGGGTGAGTCCGTCCTCGCGACTGCCACGCAGTCGCCGTTCCACGTCTCCTACCTCGTCGGTGGCGTGGCCCCCGGCGCGCACACGATCACGGCCCGGGCGACCGCCAACACCGGCGGCGGCTCCACGGTTTTTGATTCCCCCGCGGTCACTTTTAACGTGGTCTCCGCCGTGGGTGTCCCGCCCAACGTCACGGTCACCGCGCCGGCCGCCGGCGCCTACCTTGCCACCAGCACGGCCGTCACCCTCACCGCTACCGCGGCCGATCCGGACGGCTTCATCCCGAGTTCGGCCGGCGGCGGCGTCACTTTCTTCGCCGATGGCGAGTCGGTCGGCACGGACCTCACCGCCCCGTACTCGGTCACGTGGACCCCTTCCGTCGCCAAGAGCTACTCCCTGGTGGCGCAGGCGTTGGATGATCGCGGCAATGTCGGCCAATCCCCGCCCGTGACGGTCACCGCCGTCGCCTCGCTGCCGACGATCACGGTCGCGGCCCCGGCAACCGTCACTGCGGGCGCCGCGGCGACGCTAACCGCTGCCGCCACCGGCAGCACTGGCGCCACGGTCACGTCGGTCCAGTTCCTCGTGAACGGCGTCGCGTTGGGCGCGGCCCTGAATGCCCCGCCCTACAGCGTGGTGTGGACCCCTTCGGTCCTCGGCACCAACGCGGTCACGGCGCAGGTCACCGATTCCGGCGGGATCACTGCCACCTCTGCCCCCGCGAACGTCACCGTGTCCACCGCGAGCGGGACCGCGGTCAGCTTGCTCGCCCCGACCAACGGCGCGACGCTGCCGCAGGGCTCGCAGGTCTTCCTTCGCTCCACGGCGGCGATCGCCGGCAGCATCGTCAGCCGCGTGGATTATTATCTGGACGGGGTAGCGATTCCCGGCGCCTCCGTGAGCCAGGCGCCCTACAACGTCGCCTACACGGTGACGGCGCTTCCTGGTCCCCATACCCTGTTCGTCCGGGCGGTGGCCAGCGACGGCGCGACGGTGGACTCCGCCACCGTGGCCTTCACGGTGGTGCCGCCCGTCGGAGTTGCGCCAACGGTCGCGCTGACGGCTCCGGCCCCCGGTTCGTTCGTGGCCACGGGGTCCGGCGTCTCGCTGACCGCCGTCGCCGCGGACGCCGATGGCTTCATCTCGCCGAACGCGGGCGGGGGTGTAACCTTCTTCGCCGACGGGGATCCGATCGGCAGCGACCTGGTGGCCCCCTACGCGACGACTTGGACTCCAACGGTGGCCAAGGTTTACTCCCTGCAAGCGCAGACCGTGGACGACAAGGGCAACGTGGTCCTCTCCGCCCCCGTTACGGTCACGGTGCTGACTGCGCTACCCACGGTGGCGCTCGTTTCGCCGCCAGCAGTTGCGACGGTCGGTTCGCCGGTGACTCTTACCGCGACAGCCAACGCCAGCCCCGGGGCCTCGGTGACCTCGGTGGTGTTCCTCGCGAACGGGACGCCGATCGGCGCGCCCGCGGTGGTCTCGCCCTACACGGTCTCGTGGACGCCGGCCGCGAGCGGCGCCGTCTCGCTGACCGCGCAGGTGACCGATTCCACCGGCGCGGTCATCACCTCCACGGCCGCCTCGGTGACCGTGGGTGCGGCGGCG
Organism: Opitutia bacterium Tous-C8FEB; assembly: GCA_002304435.1. Classification (GTDB taxonomy): domain Bacteria; phylum Verrucomicrobiota; class Verrucomicrobiia; order Opitutales; family Opitutaceae; genus ER46. The sequence goes on from NEUZ01000029.1 coordinate 12,384, forward strand.
GCCTCGGTCGCGCTGATCGAGCCGACGACGGGCTCCGTGGTCGCGGTGGGCACCCCGATCGATGTCAGCGCGACGGCAGCCGCGTCGGCCCCCGGGGCCTCGGTGGCCAGCGTCCAGTTCCTCGCCGGCACCTCAGTCATCGGCACGGTTACGGTGCCCTCGGGCGGCGTGTACTCGGTCAAGTGGACGCCGACCGCCGGCAACACGAACCTCACGGCTCGGGTGACCGACACCTTGGGCGCGACCGCGACCTCCTCCAGCGTGACCGTCACCGGCGTCGTCGCGACGAGCGTCTCGCTGACCGCGCCCGCCAATAACGCCACCGCCGTGGTGGGCACAGCCATTAACTTGACGGCATCCGCCGCCGCCACCGCGGGCGCCGTCATCACCCAGGTTGAGTTCCTCGCCGGGGGCGTTCCCGTGGGCACCGTCACGGCGGCTCCCTTCACCTTAGCCTGGACGCCGGCCGCCGCCGGGGCCACCGCGCTCACCGCCCGGGCCACCGACTCGTTCGGCAGCGTGGTCACCTCGGCCGCCGTGAATGTCACGGTCAACCCCGCGCCCCCGACCATCGTCATCACCAATCCCACGCCGGGCAACCAGCTGAGCGCCGGCACGCCGGTGCCGATCACGGCGACGGTGAACCTGGGTTCCGCCGGAGCGGCGATCACCCGGGTCCAGTTCCTCGCGGGGAGCACGGTCGTCTCCACGGTGGCCGGTGATCCGACGACCACGACCTACACGGGCACGTGGACGCCGGCCTCCGCCGGTGACTTCAACCTCAGCGCCCGCGTCACCGATGCGAATGGCACGGTGGTCACCTCGACCACGGTCAACGTCACCGTCATCACGGTGAGCACCCAGGTGGTCATCACGAGCCCGACCGCGGGTGGCACCCAGGTGGGCACGCCGCTCGTGTTCAGCGCCAACGTGGACGCCGCGCCCGGCGTCACCATCACCCAAGTTCAGTTCCTGGCCGGCTCCACGGTGGTCGCCACGGTGCCCGGCAACGCGGCTGCGACCAGCTATAGCACCACTTGGACCCCGACCGCCGCCGGATCCTACAACCTCACGGTGCGGGCCACGGACTCAACCGGGGTCGTCCGCAACTCCCCCGCGGTGCAGGTCGTGGCTCAGGCGACCACGGTCAGCCTCTCGCTGCTGCCCAACAACACCAGCATTCCCGTCAATTCATCCCGGGTTATCAGCGCGAACGCCTCGGCCCCGGCAGGCGTCGCGTCGGTGGAATTCTACTACGTCGGCGCCTCGGGCATCACGCTCATCGGCACCGACACCGCCCCGCCGTACAACATCCTCTTCACCGCCCCCAACGAGCCCGGCCGGCGGGTGCTGCGAGCCCGCGCCTATGACATTCTCGGCGGTTCCGTGGACTCCGCGGACTTCACCATCAACATTACCGGCCAGATCGGCGAGCCCCCGGTGCTCGGCATCCTGACGCCGGTCAGCGGTTCCTTCGTGGCCGCCAACAACCCCACAACCATCTCCGGCACCGCGACCGACGCCGATGGCTCGATCAGCAGCATTCAGGTGTTCGTCAACGGCACCACCGCGGGCCTCGGTGGGACCGGCGTGACGTCGGTCACCAACCGCGTCTGGTCCGTCAGTTGGACCCCCACCTCGTCGGGCGTGGCCTCGATCTCGGCCATCGCCACTGACAACGCGGGCAACGCCGTGGCGGCGCCTGCCGTCGGGGTGAACATCTCGGACAGCACTTCCCCGACCATCAATCTGACGCTCTCCCCCCGCACCGCCGCGGCCGCCGCCAGCACGACGCTGCCCAGCGGCGCGGTGCGCACGCTCGTCGCCGATGTCGCCGCGTCCTCCGGCCGCGCCGTGGTCCGGGTCGAGTTCTTTGTTGATGGCACGAAGGTGGGGGAGGACACCTCCGCGCCCTTCACCCACCGCTACACGGCCCCGGCGCTCTCCGCCGGCGAGCTCTCGCGCCCATATGTGCTCTCCGCCCGCGCGACCGACAACGCCGGCACCGCCCGCGACGTCCAGGTCTCGGTGCTGGTCATTTCCCCCGTCGGCGCGCCGCCCACGGTGAACCTGCTCACGCCGGCCAACGGCGCCTCCACCGCGCCGGGATCCGCCATCAGCCTCGCGGCCACCGCCACGACGATCGACAGCACGATTGCGAGCGTCCAGTTCTACGTGAATGGCAGCCCCGCCCCGGTAAACGGCGGCAACGGCCTCACGGCCGCGCCCTACGTCACGACTTTCGTGCCCACGCTGCCGGGATCCTACGTCATCGACGCGATCGCGACCGATGCCCGCGGCAACACGGCGGTCTCCGGCTCCGTGACGGTTTCGGCCGCTCTGCCGGTGCCGACGATCGTCTTCACCGCCCCGAACCCGAATGCCACCGCCCGCGCCACGCCGGGGGTTCCGCTCACCCTCGCGGCCACCCCGTCCGTCCTCGGCGGCGGGGCCCAGTTCCTGCTGGTGGAGTTCCTCCTTGACGGCGTGCAGATCGGGGCGGACACGACGGCCCCCTACACCTTCTCGTGGATCCCGACCGCCGCCCAGTTGGGCGAGCGGATCCTGACGGCGCGGGTCACGGATCTTAACGCGCAGGTGGTCACCACGGCGCCTCTGACCGTCAACGTGGCCAATGTCGTTGGTTCGCCGCCCACGGTCACGGTTGCCGCTTCGCCCATCCCCGGGAGCGGCCTGCAGACCGCTTCGACGATCAACTTCCAGGCCACCGCGGTCGCCACCGGCACCGGCACCACCCTGCGCAACGTCGAGATTTTTCTTAACGACATCAGTATCGGGCTCGCGACTCGTGAGCAGACCACGAACTTCTACCGCCGGGCCTTTGACCTGAGCCAGTTCGACTTTAGCGCGGTCACGCCGACCATCAACGAGAACACCGGCGCGGTCACCTACCCGGTGCGGCTCTACGCCATCGCCCGCGACAGCAACAACAACCAGACGGTCTCGCCCACGGTCAACCTGACCATTTTCCCGGCCACCAGCGCCCCGCCGACCATCCAGGTCCAGGCGCTGACTCCGACGAACATCACTGCCGGCACCCAGTTCTTTATGCAGGCGAACCTCAACGACCCGGATGGCAACGTGAGCACCGTCCAGCTCTACGCCAACGGCACCCTCGTGGGGAATTTCCCGAATCCGCAGCAGGGCCAGCTCCTGACCTACACCGCCAACACCGCGGGACGGTTCAACCTATACGCGGTCGCCACCGACGAGACCGGCAACACCGCCGTGTCCAGTCCCTCCATCGTCATCAACGTCACGGCCGTCACCGCTCCCACGACCGCCATCACCCGGCCCGAGAATAACAGCACCGCGACAACCGTAGGCTCGCCGGTCTTCCTCGAAGGCACGGCGGTGAATGCCGTCACCAGACAGGTCCCGACGCTCCAGTTCATCGCCACCGCGGCCGGAGGCGCCCGCCAAGTAATCACCGGCACGCGCGTGGGCACTACGACCAGCTATCGTGCGATTTGGACCCCCACCAACCCCGATACCTACACAATCACGACTCAGGCCTCCGTCGGCAACGTGCAGGGCACCAGTACGACTTCCCGCCGGGTGGTCGTCAGCGATGTCGTGGGCCTTGCCCCCACGATCTCGCTGACGCGGTCCCCCGGGGTCCTCGGGTACCCGACGTCGGCGCAGACTGCCTCCACCGCCGACTTTGCCGCCACCGCGCAGGATCCCGATGGCGCAGTCGTCGCCGTCGAGTTCTTCCTCAACCGCTTCAGCATCGGTCAGGCGCGCCGGGATCCCCAGGGCAACACTTGGCGCCTGCAGGCCTCGTTCGCGGGACTCCAGCCCGGGGCGACCGAGATCGTGGCCCTCGCCCGCGACAGCTCCGGCAACGTCGTCCCCTCGGCCACGGGCTCCATCAACGTCACCGCCGCCGCCAGCATCGCGCCCTCGATCACGATCACGCCCTCGACGACCAACCCCGCCTTCAACCGGCAGGTGCAACTCCGCGCCAACGCGCGGGACACGGACGGCACGGTGACGAACGTCCAGTACTTCGCCAACGCGCTGCCCATCACCTCCTCGACCAACGCCGGCTCCCTCTTCCTCTCGAACTGGACCCCGGCGACCGAGGGTAGGTACCTGCTGTGGGCGCTCGCCACGGACAGCTCCGGCATCACCACGGTCTCCCCGACCATCGAGCTCAACGTCCGCCGCAACAATCCCGTCCTCGAGAACGCGGCCTTCATCCTGCAGACCTACCAGGACATCGCGAACACCACGAACATCAATCCGCTGGTGTTCGATGACCTCGACGAGCGGCTTGGTTCCGGCGCGCTCACCCGCGCCGACTTCGTCACCTCCCTGCTCGATCAGCCCGGTTTTCTCGCGCCGGTCCAGTTCCTCGCCACCTACCAGGTGCTGATGGGCCGCTGGCCGACCCCCCAAGACTACACCAACTTCCTCGCGATCGCCCGGGGCAGCCTGAGCAACGCCGTAGGCGGGGTGCTCGTCGCGAACGATTACTTCGCCAAGTACGGCGCCGTGCCCACGACCGCGCTGCTCAACAACCCGGCGAGCGCCATCCCGGCGCGCACCTTCCTCGATCGCCTGTGGGCCAACGCCGCGTCCAGCCCCTCGACCAACCGGGAGACCGATCTCGTCCGGTTTATGAGCAACAACGTGGTGAGCACGAACATCGGCCGGGGCTATAACGTGATCGGGGTCAACCAGGCCATCGCCGAGTTCGTCGTCAACACGAACGCCGCCAACACCGCCCTCTGGAACCGCGCGCGTGCCGCCGCCATCTTCTACCAGCTCGCCCGCCCGCCCGTCACGGTGACCTACGAGGAGATCACCGCCCGCGTGGATGCCCTGCTGCGCCTTCCGGACACGAAGTCGATCGTCGATGCGGTCCTTAAGGATCAGCTGTACGGCTACCGCTACGTGACGATCACGCGGCACCCGCAGTCGCTGGTGGTCGCGCCGCGCTCCGGGGCGATCTTCTCGGTCGAGGCCCAGGGCGCGCCGCCGTTGGTCTACCAGTGGCTGCTCAATGGCGCCCCCATCCCCGGGGCCACTAGCCCAATACTCAGCCTCACCAACGTGGACACCAGCCGCGTCGGCACCTACACCGCGGTCATTACCTCCGCCGCGGGGGTCGCCACCTCCGATCCCGCGACGCTCACGCTCTCCAACGTCACCACGCGGCTCGCGAACATCTCGACGCGCGGGCAGACCTCGGCGGGCGCTAACGTGCTGATCGGCGGCTTCGTGGTGAACGCCCCGGCGGGTCAGACCCGGCAGATGCTGATCCGGGTCGTCGGCCCGACGCTCTCCGGCGCCCCCTTCAACCTCGCGAACACCCTGAACAACCCGGCGCTCGCCCTCTATGTGGGCACGAACCAGAACCCCGCGCTGACGAACGACAATTGGGGCACGCAGGCCGCCGGTGCCGCGCAGGTGCAGGCGATCCAGCAGGCCACCAACCGCGCCGCCGCCTTTGCGCTGCAACCCAATTCCCGCGATGCCGCGATCCTCGCCACCTTGCCCGCCGGCTCCTACACCGTCCAGGCCCAGATCGGCCCCGGCTCCACCAACAACGCCGGCCTGGTCCTGATCGAGGTCTACGATGTCACGCAGGGCGGTCCCGCCGCCCCCAAGGCCATCAATGTCTCGACCCGCGGGGCAGTCGGCACCGGAGCCAACTCCCTCATCGCCGGCTTCGTGGTCACAGGGCAGGTTTCCCGCCGGATGCTGATTCGCGGCGCCGGTCCTACGCTCGCCAACCTCGGGGTCCCCGGGGTGCTGGCCGACCCGATCCTGACCCTCTCCGCCCAGTCGACGGGCCAGGTGCTGCGCACGAACGACAACTGGGGCACCGGGGACGAGGCGCCCATTATTGCCAGCGCGGCTTCCGCCGCCGGGGCCTTCCCGTTCCCGGCCGGCAGTCGCGACGCGGCGATGATCGTGATGCTTCCCCCCGGGGCCTACACGGTCCAACTGGCCGGCGTGGGCGGTGGGACCGGCGTGGGCATCGTCGAGGTCTACGACGTCGATCCCTGACCGACGGCCTCCGGGGGGCGCCTACCGCCCCGCTCGCTTCCTTCCCGGGTATTCGCCGGGAAGGGGAGGGCGCCGCGGATGAAGGTGGGCGGACCCGCTCAGTCCGGGCCTTGGCCACAACGACTCACTCCGCCACCGAGAGGGCCCGGCGAAAGACCGCGGGCGAAAGTCGTTCCGGCAACACGTGGGTCTCCCAGAGGACCACGGAGCTCTCGCGGCGCTGGTAGCGGGTGTCATCCGCGGTGCGGGCGATGCGTTCCAGCGAGGCAGGGGCCTCGACGGTCGGCCGAGTTTGGTCCGTCAGGAGCGTGGCGCGCTGCAGCACCGCCAGAAACAGCCCGTCCCGCCGGCGTTCGGCCTGGAGGAACCGCAGGTACGCCTCGAGGCTCCGGAGCTCCGCCGCGGGCACCGTACGCGGCCTCCCGGTCAGTTCATCGAGCACCCGCCCCGGGGCGAGGACCACCTCGAGGGTCCGGCCGGACCAATCGGCAGCGATAGGCAGCGGCACGCTGAGGTGACCGCCCCGGCCGTGGGGATCCCGCCACGACAGGTCCGCCGTGACCTCGGCGCCCGGCGCGGCGGTGGCCCGGGACAACACGAAGCGATCCACGGTGATGCCGGGCGAGTCGCGGAGCGCCTCCACCTCCAGCCGGATGGCGTCCGGGTACCCGCGGCCCAGCGGATTCTGCAGCACCGCCGCGAGGGATTGAACGATCTCCCCCAGCGACTGCGCGAAGCCCTGCGCGCCCGCGTGGAGCACGGTCTGGCGCCATTCTAGCCCCCCGGGAAAGCGGAGGTGGCTGGCCACGCGAAAACCCTCGTTGAACCCCGCGTCGTTCCCGCCCAAGACGGCTTGGCTCACCCCGGCTCCCACCACCAGCGGCGCCAATTGGGGGTGCCGCGCCGCGGCAAAGCGGAGCGGCGCCGCGCCCCCCGGCCGGGTGATCTCGACCGGGATCATCGCCGGCCCCGGCCCCAGTTCCCCCGCCACCGCGGAAAGCCGGTCCTGCCGGATGGTACCGATGACGGGCCCGATGTTCGCCACCTTCACCGACTGCATCTGCGAGGGCAAAATGGTCAGCACCTCGGCGTGGCAGAGCGGCAGGGCGACCTCGCCGAGCGCTAGCAAAGGATGGCCGAAAGCGACGATCTCACGCCCGCGGACCAGCGAGACGGTGCCCGTCGCCGCGAGGGTGATATCCCCGGTCGCCAAGGCCACGGCCACCGCGCCGCCGGGGGCCAATCGGGGTTCCGTCGCCGTGATGCCGCCCTGAGTCGGGGTCACGACGCCGCCCGGGAGGACTGGACCGATGCCGTGTTCGGCTAGCAAGGGCGCTAGAGCCGCCGCCGCGACGGGGGAGAGGCCCGCCAAACTGAAGGCGGGCTGGAGGGGCGCAGTAGGGGACAGGCCACCGGAGCCGCCGCCGAGGCGGGTTCCAGAGGCGGGCAGGGTGCGGACCTCCTCAAGGTCCGCCACCGGGGTGAAGCCCGCGTGCCGCACCGTTTCGAAACGCTGGATCTGGTAACTCAGCGCCCCGGCCAGCTTGCCGTCAATGTACAGCGGGCTGCCGCTCATCCCGGCCACCGCTCCCATCGGTTGCACGCGCGGATCGGTCAGTTCACAAACGATCAGGGATTTCCCGGGCCCGAGACCGTTGTGGATCACGCCCGTCACCACGACCCCAAAGGGCTCCGGTTCCGTGCCCCGGAAGACGGTCCAGACCTCACCCCGCCGGCCCGGGGTCAGCTCGGACAGCGGTAAGGAAGGGGCATCCACCGGGGGCGCGGCCAGCAGGGCCGAAGTCCCGGCGAGCAGGGCCGCAAACCACCGGGGATCAAAGGCCGGCGATCGCATCACTGAGCACCGCGCAGGCTTGGTCGATGTCGCGCCCCTCGTGGGCCGTGCTCAGGAAACCGGCTTCGTACGCGCTGGGGGCGAGGTAGACCCCGCGCTCCAAGCAGGAATGGAAGAGCCGGGCGAAGAGTTTGCCGTCGGAACGCAACGCGGAGTCGTAATCGCGCACCGGTTCCGGATTGAAGAAGAGACTGAACATCGATCCCCGCTGCGGGAACTGCACCGCTAGGCCCTTCGCGCGCGCCGCGTCCAGCACCGCTTGGCGCATTTGGCCGCCGAGCCGTTCCAAGCGCTGGTACGGTTCATCAGTCGCCAGCATCCGCAGGCTGGCGATGCCCGCCGCCATCGCGAGCGGGTTACCGCTGAGGGTGCCCGCCTGATAAACGGGTCCGAGCGGGGCAAGGTGGTCCATCACGTCCGCCCGGCCGCCAAAGGCCCCGACGGGCAGGCCCCCGCCGATGATTTTCCCAAGGCAGGTCAGGTCGGGCGTGATCCGCTCGAGTTCCTGCGCCCCGCCGCGCGCCAGCCGGAAACCGGTCATCACCTCATCAAAGATGAGCAGCGCCCCGTGGCGCGCGGTCACCTCGCGGGTGAACGCCAGGTAGCCCGGGTCCGGCGCGATGAAGCCCACGTTTCCGCAATAGGGCTCGATGATCACCGCGGCGATCGCCCCCGGGTGCGCCCCGAAGGCCGCCTCGAGAGCCGCCGGGTCGTTGTAGGGCAGCACCAGCGTCTCTCGCGCGAAGGCCGCCGGGATCCCGGCGCTGTCCGGATGGCCGTGCGTCAGCGCCCCGGAGCCCGCCTTAATCAGCAGCGAGTCGGAGTGTCCGTGGTAGCAGCCGGAAAACTTGATAATCTTATCCCGCCCGGTGAAGCCCCGCGCGAGCCGCAGGGCGGACATTGTCGCCTCGGTGCCGCTGCTGCACATCCGCACCTTGCGGATGGAAGGCACGTAGCGGGTGATGAGCTCCGCCATCTCCACTTCGAGGGGGTTGGGCGTGCCGAAGGAAGTGCCGTGCTCCAACGCCTCCGCCAGCGCGGCCCGGATCACGGGATGGTTGTGCCCGTGGATCGCCGGGCCCCAAGTGCACACGAAATCAATCAGCTCCCGCCCGTCGGCGGTGATCAGGCGGGCCCCGCGCGCTGCCCGAACAAAGAAGGGCGCCCCGCCGACCGAGCGGAAGGCGCGCACCGGGGAGTTGACCCCGCCAGGGATGAGTTCCCGGGCGCGGGCGAAAAGTTCAGCAGAGGAGGACATCGGAAAATCAGCCGGCGTAGCGTTGCACGATCGGGATGCGACGGCCAACGCCGAAGGCAAGGGGCGTGACCTTCAGCCCCGGCGCGGCCTGCTTCCGCTTGTACTCGCTGGCGTCCACCTTCCGCGTGACGTCGCGCACCATCGGCTCCGGGAAGCCGCGTGCGACGAGCTCCCGCCGGGATAGACCCTCCTCGACGTACCCCGCCAGCAACGCGTCGAGCGTGTCGTAGGGCGGCAGCGTGTCCTGATCGGTTTGCCCCGGGCGCAGCTCGGCACTCGGCGGTTTCTCGATCGTTGAGTGCGGGATGATCTCGCGCTCCCGGTTGATCCAGCGGGCGAGCGCATAGACCTGCGTCTTGTACACGTCACTGATAACGGCCAGGCCGCCGCACATATCCCCGTAAAGGGTGCAGTATCCCACCGCCATCTCGCTCTTGTTGCCGGTGGTCAGCAGCAGGGCGCCAAACTTGTTCGACCAAGCCATCATCAGCAGGCCGCGGGCCCGCGCCTGCAGGTTCTCCTCGGTCACGTCCGGCGCGCGCCCGGCGAAGGCCGGTGCGAGGGCCGCTTCGCAGCCGGCCACGATGTCCGCAATCGGGATGGTCTCGTAGCGGATCCCAAGGTTCGCCGCTAACGCCTGCGCGTCCGTGCGCGAATGCTCCGAAGAGATCGCGGAAGGCAGCGAGACCCCGAAGACATTCTCCGGCCCGAAGGCCGCCGCCGCGATCACGCCCACGACCGCCGAGTCGATCCCGCCGGAAAGCGCCACCAGCGCGCGCCGGAAACCGCTCTTGTGCCCGTAGTCCCGCAAGCCGAGCACCAGCGCCGCAAACAGGTCCGCCGCGCCGTCCACGGGCACCGGCGCCACCTCCGGCGCACTCTGGCCCCGCGGGGGTACCGTGACCACGCGCAACTCCTCCCGAAACGCGGCCAGCGCCGCAATCGTCCGGCCCGCCCCGTCCGCCACCTGGCTCCGCCCATCGAAGATCAGCTCATCGTTGCCGCCCACCGCGTTGACGTAGGCCACCGGGCAGCCCAGCCGCCGCGCCGCGTCCGCCACCACCAGCCGCCGGCGGACCTCCTCCTTGCCAAGGCACCACGGGCTAGCCGAGAGATTCACCATCAGGTCGCAGCCCTCGCCGGCGAGCCGCTCGAGCGGCAGCGGGCCCGGGTAGCGGCGCGGACCGAGCTGCGGGTTGGTCCAGATGTCCTCGCAAAGGGTCACGCCAATCCGCCGTCCCGCGTGCGTGAGCACCAGCGGCTCGGTCGCCGCCTCAAAGTAGCGGTCCTCGTCGAACACGTCGTACGTGGGCAGCAGGCACTTGCGCGCCATCGCCACGACCCGCCCGGCTCGGCAGAAGGCCGCCGCATTAAAGCAGGGTCGGCCCGCCCCAGCGGGATTCGGCTCCACGGTCCCGATCAGGGCCGGAACGTCACCCACGCCCGCCGCGATCTCCGCGAGCGAAGCCGCCACGTCAGGTACGAACCCACGGCGGAAGAGCAGGTCCCGCGGCGGGTAGCCGCAAGTGGCCAGTTCCGGAAATACCACCAGTTCCGCCCCCTGCGCCACCAGCGCGGTGTACGCCTCTAGGATCAGCCGGCGGTTGCCGGCCAAGTCGCCTACCGTGGGATTGATCTGCGCGAGTCCGAGTCGCATCGAACGGGCCAGCTTGAGAGCTTTGCCGTCCGTGACAACCCGCAACCCGGGCTTGCAGCATCCGGGCCCGGCGGCGTTTGCTGACCGCGTCGTATGCGTCTCCCCCGCGTCCCCGGTCTTCTCCTGCTCGGCCTGCTCCGCCTCCCGCTCCCGGCCGCCGAGGGCGGGCCGCTGACGCTTGAGGAGGCGCTCGCCGCGGTCGAGCGAGTGAGCCTTGCGGTACTCCTCAGCCGCGAGTCGGCGGTGCAGGCGCTGGAGGCGGCCCACCAGCAGCGCGCGGCCAACCTACCTAATCTTTCCGCCTCTCTCCAACAGCGACGTTCCCAGGGCGTCAGTATCGCCACGGTCGTCGTCACCTCTGGCCGGCCCGCGAACCGCTTCGACGCGCTCCTCACCGGTTCCTACGCGCTCTACAATCCCAGCTTGCGCGTCCTCGCGGAGGCCTCCCGCACGGGCGCGGAGGTGGCCCGCGCCAACCAGGGGGCCGCCCTGCAGGCCGTGCTCGCGGACGTCGCGGGCGGTTACTTCCTCAATTTGCGCAACCTCCGCCGGCGCGAGGTGCTCGATGCCAACATCACCCGCACTCAAGCCCTACTCGGGCTCGCGCGGAGCCAGTTTGCCGCGGGCGTGGCGACCCAGATCGATGTTACCCGGGCCGAGGCCCAACTCGCCCTCGCCGAGCAGGCCCGGCTGCAGCACGATACCGCGGTGCTGCAGAGCCAGATCCTGCTGCAGCGCATCCTCGACCTGCCTCCGGGGCGGCCGCTGCAACTGGCCGGCTTCGAGGTGCGCCGAGTGCCCGGCACCCTGCTCACCGTTGGAGAGGAATCGACGGTCTTCGGACGTCGGGCGGAACACTTGGCTGCCCGCCTCGCGGTCGACCAATCCCGCCTCACGGTCCGCGCGGCCGAACGCGAACGCTGGCCGGCGCTTGGGCTCACCGGAAACGTCGGCGTGGCCTCACCTCGCTTCGACGACGGCGGCAAGCAGGAGCAGTGGGCCTTTGGGGTCGGGGTTACGGTGCCCGTATTCGATGGCTTCCGCCTGAGCGCGAGCCGGCGCAGCGCACAGTCTCGCCAACGCTCCCAGGAGGCCCGATTGCACCATCTGGAGCTGCAGATCTCGGCCGAACTTCGGCTCGCGGCCCAGGACGCTACTTCGCGTCACGCGCAGGTGGCCGTCGCAGAGAAGGGACTCGGCCTCGCCCGAGAGGAGCTGCGCCTCGCGCAGCAGCGCTACCAGCAGGGCGTGGCCGACAACCGCGAGGTCGTCGAAGCTCAGAACCGCTTGGCCCAAGCCGAGGATAACCTCGTCGAGGCAGTGCACCAGTACAACCTGAGCCGGGTCGAGCTCGCCCGTGCCCGCGGGGACGTCCGCACCATCCTCGCGGAACGCGCCCCGTGACGCCTGAAACCGCCGGGCTCATCCTCGCGTCCGCCTCCCCGCGGCGTCAGGAACTGCTGGCCCGCCTGGGCCTGCCCTTCACGGTCGTCGTGGCCGGGGTGGTCGAGGACGAGACCCCGGACGCTGACCCCCGCCGGCTAGTCGGGCACAATGCCGCCCTCAAGGCCGCTTGGGTCGCGGCCCGCTTCCCCGCGGCCACGGTCCTCGGGGCGGATACCACCGTATGCCTCGAAGGCCAGGTGCTGAATAAGCCGGTCGACGCGGCCGCCGCCCGCGCGATGCTCCGGCGGCTGAGCGGTCGGACCCACACGGTCTACACCGGCCTCGCCCTCCGCCGCGGGCGGGACGCCCTCGCGTTGGATACGGTGGTCGACAG
>NEUZ01000003.1 GCA_002304435.1 Opitutia bacterium Tous-C8FEB
CCACCGACCGACCGACCCCGCTGAACCTCACCAACCACGCCTACTTCAACCTGAAGGGCGAGGGCGAGGGCGACATCCTTGACCACGAACTCACGCTGCGTGCCGCCCGCTACACTCCCGTCAGCCCGGCGCTGATACCGACGGGCGAGCTCGCCCCTGTCGCGGGCACGCCTTTCGACTTCACCCGTCCCCGTCGCATCGGGGAGCGGATCACCGCGGATCATCCCCAGATGGCCATCGGACGCGGCTATGACCATAATTTCGTTTTGGACCACCGGGGAGATGCGCCGGGCCTCGCTGCCCTGGTCCACGAGCCGGCCTCGGGACGCGTGCTGGAGGTACTCACCACGGAGCCCGGCGTGCAACTGTTCACCGCCAACCACTTTGCCGGCCGGCTGGTGGGCAAATCCGGGCGGGCCTATCCGCGGTACGGGGGCTTCTGCCTCGAGACCCAGCATTATCCGGACAGCCCCAACCAGCCGGCCTTTCCCTCGACCATCCTGCGTCCCGGTCAGACCTTCCGCTCCACGACCCTGTTTCGATTTTCCACGCGCTGACCGGTATGGGCGAGCCACCCCAGGCCGCATCGGGCAGCAACTACTCAGCAGACGCTAACAGTTTTTGTGAGGATGCTTACTGAATGAAGCCTTAAGTAGCTGGTAGTCAGGAGTCGTTTGCGATTGTTTGGAATAGTTCCAATTCCAAGTTGCAACTTGGAACCATTCCAATTGGGTGCAGAGCTGACCGTCTTTTCAACACGCCCCACTTCCCTCCGATGAGCCCTCACCTCGCGTCCGATTCACTCACGCAGCGACTCGCGGACAGCGGCCTGCGTTCCACGCCGCAACGGGAAGTGGTATATTCGGTCCTGCTCCGCAAAAGGGACCACCCGACGGCCGAAGAGGTCTTTGCTCGGGTCAAAACGGAGTTGCCCACCATTTCGCTCGCGACGGTCTACAACTGCCTCGAGACCCTGGTGCAATGCGAGCTCGTGCGGGCGGTGAACTTCGAGCGCAGCCCGACGCGCTATTGCCCAAACCTGCGCCCGCACGCGCATTTTCACGACGAGCAGACTGGCCGCACCTACGACATCGACCTTCCGCCGGCCGTGCTCGCCGAGGTGAACCAAGTACTTCCCGCGGGCTTCGACGCCTCCTCGGTCGAGATCACCTTTCGCGGTCAGGCCCGCGCCACGTCCTAAACCCTTCCTTTCCCGATCCAATGTCCTCGCTCGTCATCCACGACCTCCACGTCTCCATCGGCGACAAACCCATCGTCAAGGGTCTGTCCCTCACCGTGAACAGCGGTGAAGTGCACGCCATCATGGGGCCGAACGGCACCGGCAAGTCGACCCTCGCCAAGGTGATCGCCGGTCATCCGGACTACACCGTCACCGGCGGCGATGTGCTGCTTGATGGCCGCTCGGTGCTCGAGCAGGAGGCCGATGAGCGGGCCCGCGCCGGGCTTTTCCTGGCATTCCAGTACCCGAGCGAGATCCCCGGGGTCTCAATCGCGAACTTCCTGCGCGCCGCCGTCCAGGCCCGCCTGCCTGAGGGTGAGGAGATCGATGCCAGCGCCTACTACAAGCGACTCTACGCCAAGATGGACCTGCTGAAGATCGACCGGAAGTTCACCTCCCGCTCGGTCAACGAGGGCTTCTCCGGCGGCGAGAAGAAGCGCTGCGAGATCCTGCAGATGGCGATGCTCGAGCCAAAGATGGCCGTGATGGACGAGACCGACTCCGGCCTGGACATCGACGCCCTGCGGATTGTCTCGGAAGGGGTGAATGCCCTCCGCGGCCCGGGCCTCGGGGTGCTGATGATCACCCACTACCAGCGCCTCCTCAGCTACATCGTGCCGGACTTCGTGCACGTGATGTACGATGGCCGCATCGTGAAGAGCGGCGACAAGTCCCTGGCGCTTGAGCTCGAGACCCGGGGTTACGACTGGGTGAAACAAGAGCTCGCCGCCCTCCCCGCCTGAAGCCCGGCAAAACCAAATGAAGAGCCTCATCGACAGCGGCCCCGCCGCCACCGTAGAGAATCCCGTTGCCGGAATCGACCAGACCAAGGGCGATTTCACCTACGATGTCGCCTACGAGTTCGACGCCGGCACCGGCCTGAGCGCGCGGACGGTGGACTACATCAGTTCCGTGAAGAAGGAGGCGGACTGGATCCGCGCCTTCCGCCACCAGGCACTGCAGGTTTTCCAGTCCAAGCCGATGCCCACCCACTGGGCCACGCGGGACCTAGAGAACATCGATTTCGACCGCATCCGCTACTACCTCGCGAGCGGCCAGAAGCCGAAACGCACGTGGGACGAGGTGCCCGAGGACATCAAGCGCACCTTCGAGCGCTTGGGCATCCCGGAGCAGGAGCGGAAGTTCCTCGCCGGGGTGGAGGCCCAGTTCGACTCCGAGGCGGCCTACTCGAACATCAAGGAGATCGTCGCCAAGCAGGGCGTCATCTTCGTCAACTCGACCGAGGGGCTCCGCGAGCATCCCGAGCTGTTCCGCCGCTGGTTCGGCAAGGTCATCCCGACCGGCGACAACAAGTTCTCCGCCCTCAACAGCGCGGTGTTCTCTGGGGGCTCCTTCATCTACGTGCCGCCCGGGGTGAAGGTCGCACAGCCGCTGCAGGCTTACTTCCGCATCAACGCGGAGAACTTCGGCCAGTTCGAGCGCACCCTGATCATCGCCGACGAGGGCTCCGAGGTCACCTATATGGAGGGCTGCACCGCCCCCAAGTTCTCCACCGCGACGCTCCATAGCGCCGTGGTCGAGCTCGTCGCGCTCAAGGGCGCGAAGATCCAGTACATCACCGTCCAGAACTGGGCGAACAACGTGTTCAACCTCGTGACCAAGCGCGGGCTCGCCCACGAGGAGGCCGAGATCAAGTGGATCGACTGCAACATCGGCTCCCGCCTCACGATGAAGTACCCCGGCGTCGTCCTGAAAGGCCGCAAGGCGCGCGGGGAGGTCATCTCGATCGCCCTCGCCAACGACGGCCAGCACCAGGACACCGGCGCGAAGATGATCCACGCCGCGGATGAGACGACCTCCAACGTCGTCTCCAAGTCGATCAGCGTGGGCCAGGGCCGGGCCACCTACCGCGGCCAGGTGCACATCCCGAAGCGCCTCCGCGGCTGCCGGAACAACACCGAGTGCGACGCCCTGCTCATCAACACGAACAGCCGCACGGACACCTACCCCGCCATCACCGTGCGCGGTGACCGCAATTCGATCCAGCACGAGGCCAGCGTCTCCAAGGTCAGCGAGGATATGATCTTCTATATGCAGCAGCGCGGCCTCACCGAGGGGCAGGCGATGAGCCTGGCGGTCAACGGCTTCATCAACGACCTCGCCCGGCAGTTCCCGATGGAGTACTCCGTCGAGCTGAAGCGGCTGATCGACCTAGAGATGGAAGGCAGCGTCGGCTGACCCGAGAACCCGCCATGACCGCCACGACCGCCTCCCCCGCGCCGACGGTCGGCGCCTTCACCCGCGCCGCCTTCGAGGCCCACCTCGCAACCCTGCCGCCGCTCCCCGACTGGTGGCTGGCCCGCAAGCGGGCCGCCTTCGAGCGCTTCGCCACCCTCCCGCTCCCGGTCCGCACGGACGAGGCGTGGCGCTTCAGCAACGTCGCCGGCCTCACGCTCGATGGTTTCGCGCCCCCGGCCCCCGCCCGCGCGGTGCCTTTCGCCAGCATCGGCATCAGCAAGGCGGCGCGGCTCATCTTCGCCAACGGCCGCCTCTTCTCCCGCGAGATCCTCGCGCCCGACCTCGGCCGCCGGGGCGTGGTGGTCGACACGCTGCAGAACGCCCTCCGCGAGCACGGTGACGTCGTGCGCGAGCACCTGCTCGCCCAGCCCGCCCGCCTCGGCTCGGGCAAGTTTTCCGCCCTGCACGAGGCGTTCCTCGTCGACGGCGCCTTCATCCACGTCCCCCGCGGGGTCGAGGTCGAGCTGCCGATCGGCATCTTCTCCTTCGCGCTCGGCGACCGCGCGGCCGTCTTTCCCCACACGCTCGTCGTCGCCGACGAGGGCGCGCGGGTCACGGTCATCGACTACTTCGGCTCCCAGGACGACTCGGAGCGGCAGTTGGCCGTCGGGGCCAACGACCTCTACGCCGGCCACGGCGCCCGGATCACCTACGTGGGCAAGCAGGACTGGAGCCACCAGGCCCTCGCGCTGCAGTCCAACTCCACCGTGGTGCGTCGCGACGCCAGCGTGCAGTCGCTCAACCTGCACCTCGGCGCCCGCCAGGCCCGGCACGAGTCCCACTCCCAACTGCAGGCGCCCGGCGCCAACTCGGAGATGCTTTCGCTGACTGTCGCGCGGGACGACCAGGAGTTCGACCAGCGGACCCTGCAGATCCACCAGGCGCCCAACACCCGCTCGGACCTCCTCTACAAGAACGCGCTGCTGCAGAAGGCCCGCACGATCTTCTCCGGACTCATCGTGGTCGACCCGGACGCCCAGAAGACCGACGCCTACCAGAGCAACCGCAACCTGATGCTGAGCGACGAAGCGGAGGCGAATTCCCTGCCCGGCCTCGAGATCCAGGCGAACGATGTCCGCTGCACCCACGGCGCGACCACTTCCCGCATCGACCCCGAACAGGAGTTCTACCTGCAGACCCGCGGCATTCCCAAGCGCGCCGCCGACGAGTTGCTGACCTTCGGTTTCTTCGAGGAGGTGCTCAACCGCCTCAGCCAGGACGATCTCCACGCGGCCCTCCGCGCGCTGATCCAGAACAACTTCTCGGGGGAGAAGGCCACCCGATGAACCGCGAGCGCACGCTTTCCCGCGACGTCGTCGCGACGCAGATCCCCTCCGGGGACAAGCAGACCCTGCCGCAGCACGCGCGCGTCTTCCTCCACCAAACCCTCGGCGGAAGCTACACGGTGCAGACCGATTTCGGCCTCTTCCGCATCGACGGGCGGGACGGGGACGCGTTGGGCGAGCAGGTCGCCGCCGCGGCGGTGTCCGCGGCCACCCTCGCGGACGGCGCGCCGGACCCGGAGGCCATCTGGGCGCAGCTGCGTCAGGTTTATGACCCGGAGATCCCGGTGAACATCGTCGACCTCGGCCTCGTCTACACGATGGAGGTCGTGAAGGTTTCCGAGCCCGAGCCCGGCTACCGGGTGGACGTGGCGATGACCTTGACCGCCCCCGGCTGCGGGATGGGACCGGCGATTGCCGAGGACGCGAAGGGCAAAATCCTGCTCGTGCCCGGCGTGAGCGCGGCGGACGTGCGCATCACTTGGGAGCCGCCTTGGAATCAGCAGATGATCTCCGAGGAAGGGAAAATGAAGCTGGGGCTCATCTGAGCCCTCGTCTGGCGCCCGCGGCGTTACCTATCTGGGTTCCGGCGAGTCAGAGAAAATCCTTCCCACGCGTTGCCGAGAGCTGCACAACGACGTCGTGTCTGCCTCTCAGATCATCGGCTCAGCGGAGGTCCACGCCGCGATAGGTAGGCTGGCCGCCGCCATCACAGCGCGCCACCCCGACCCGCGAGGACTGGTGCTGCTGGGCATCGCCAACGGCGGGATCGAACTCGCCCGCCGTCTGGGCGAACGCCTGGGCCTGACCGCCGGCGTCGTCGACATCGCCTTTCACCGCGATGACTTTGGCTCCCATCCGATCCCGAAGGAGACCACTTCCAGCCGCATCCCGGGCGAGGTTCAGGGCGCGACCGTGATCCTCGTCGACGATGTGCTCTTCACGGGGCGCACGGTGAAGGCCGCCCTCAACGAGATCTTCGACCACGGAAGACCAGAGGCGGTCGAACTGGCGGTCCTCGTCGACCGTGGGTGCCGCCGCCTTCCCTTTGCCGCGGACCACCGCGGGCTCCATCTGCCCGCCGCCGAGAACCAGCGCGTCTCCGTCCGCCTCGATCCCGCCGACCCGCGGCGGGACGAGATCCGCATCGCGCCGTCCAACCGCTGACTCCCCGCGCCCTCCTATGTCTTGGCAACGCCGTCACCTGCTCACCGTCGAGGAGCTCACCCTCACGGAATTGGAGCAGATTCACGCTACCGCCGCCGCCTTCAAACGCACCTTGAGCCGCAATATGCGCAAGGTGCCGGCCCTGCGCGGCAAGACCATCATCAACCTCTTCCTCGAGCCCAGCACGCGCACGCGGATGGCGTTCGAGATGGCCGCCAAGCGCCTCAGCGCCGACGTGATCTCGCTCGACGGTGCCAGCAGCAGCGCCACCAAGGGCGAGACGCTCCGGGACACCGCCGAGAATATCCAAGCCCTACAGGCGGACATGATCGTGATCCGCCACGCGGCCGCCGGATCGCCCCTCTACCTTTCGCGTTTCCTGGACATCCCCGTGATCAACGCCGGCGACGGGGCCCACGAACACCCGACCCAGGGGCTACTCGACACCTTCACGATGAAGGAACACCTAGGCTCGCTGAAGGGCCGCAAGGTGGTGATTCTGGGCGACATCCTCTTCAGCCGGGTCGCCCGTTCCAACATCCACGCACTCACCAAGCTCGGCGCCGACGTCACCCTCGTCGGCCCCTCCACCCTCGTGCCGCCCTGGTTCACCCCGCTCGGCGTCAAGGTGAGCCACGATCTCCGGGGAGCACTCGCGGACGCCGAGGTCGTGATGCTGCTGCGCATCCAGCACGAGCGGCAGGCGGCAGGACACTTTCCCTCCCTCGGGGAGTACACGGGGATGTTCGGGCTCAACAAGACCCGCGCGTCCTGGCTGAATCCGAAGGCGATCATCATGCACCCGGGCCCCATCAACCGCGGCGTCGAGATCGACAGCGAACTCGCCGATGGCGAGCGCAGCGTCATCCTCGAGCAGGTGACCAACGGTATCGCCGTGCGCATGGCCGTCCTCTACCTCTGCGCCGGCGGCCAGCCGGAACAGGTCAGCCCCGTCGCCTAGGAAACGTCATGCCCGCCCTCTGGATCCAAAACGCCCGGGTGATCGATCCCGCGTCCCGCCGCGACGCCCCCGGGGACCTCTTTATTGACCAAGGCCGGATCGTCGCTCCGCTCTCCGCCGCCGCGCGGAAACGCGCCCGCCGGATCGACGCCCGCGGCCTCGTGGCCTGCCCCGGCCTCGTCGACGTGCACGTGCACTTCCGGGAGCCTGGCCAGACCCACAAGGAGACCATCGCCACCGGCTCCCGCGCCGCGGCGGCCGGCGGCTTCACCTCCGTGGTGTGCATGCCGAACACCTCGCCGGTGGCCGACAACAGCGGGACCATCCAGCTGATGAAGGACGTCATCGCGCGGGACGCCGTCGTGCGCGTCCACCCCACCGGCTGCATCACCGTGGGGATGAAGGGCCAGACCCTCGCACCCATCGGGTCCCTGAAGCGCGCCGGCGTGGTCGCAATCACCGACGACGGCGAATGCGTGCAGTCGAACGACCTGATGCGCCGGGCCGTGGAGTACGCGCGGATGTTCTCCCTGCCGGTGATGGACCACTGCCAGGACTACTCGATGACCCAGGGCGCGGTGATGAACGAGGGCGTGGTCTCGACCCGCCTCGGTCTTCGCGGCTGGCCGCACGCGGCGGAGGACATCATCGTCGCCCGCAACATCATCCTCGCCGAGCAGACCGGCGCCCACATCCACCTGCAGCACATCTCGTCGCGCTACTCGGTGGACCACATCCGCCGCGCCAAGGCCCGCGGCGTGCGCGTTACGGCCGAAGCCACGCCGCACCACCTCGCCCTCACCGAGGACGCGGTCGGCGGCTACGACACCCACTTCAAGATGAACCCGCCGCTCCGCACCGAGGCGGACCGCCAGGCCCTCATCGCCGGCCTGCGCGATGGGACGCTCGACATCATCGCCACCGACCACGCGCCCCACACCGACTACGAGAAGGACAAGGAATTCGATTACGCCCCCAACGGCATCCTCGGCCTCGAGACGGCCCTGCCCGTCTGCTTGGACGTGCTCGTGCGTCAGGCGCGCTTCAAACTTAGCCGCGTGGTCGACCTGATGACCCGGCTCCCCGCTAGGATCGTGGATCTCCCGGCCGGTACGCTGGCCGAGGGAGCGGCCGCCGATGTCTGCCTTTTCGACCCCGAGGAGACGTGGCGCTACGACGCCAAAGCCGGCCAGAGCAAGTCCTCGAACTCGCCGTGGTCGGGCCGCGAACTCCGGGGCCGCGTTCGCAAGACGATCGTTGGCGGCAAGGTCGTGTACGCAGACGGGCGCATCACCGTCTGAGGCGGACCCGCCCGCGAGCGACGCCCCGTGACACCCCCGCTTTCTGCCTTCGCGACGCTAGTGCTGGTGTTCGAGTTGGGGTGCGTCGCAGCCGGCCTAGTGGTGCTCTGGCGGCACGGGCTCGCCCCGGCCGCTCGCGCGGCGCCGCCCCAGCTACGCGCGTGGGACGCGCCGTGGCCTGAGTTTCTCACCTTTGCGGCAAGCATCCTACTCAGCACCTTCTTCCTCGCCGCGCTCGCCGGCCTTCTCGCCCGCCAAGCGGGGTTGGCTGGGCACGCCGCCACGATCGCCAATGGCGCGGGGGCGCAGCTCGGGATGCTCCTCGGGGTTTTCTTCCACCACCGCGTCCTCGCGCCCTCCGCGGGAAACGCGCGCGCGCCCGCCGGGATGCTCTTACGCTCCGGCGTGGCCGTCTTCCTCGCCGCCCTGCCGCCGTTGCTGCTGACGGCACACCTCTGGGAGTTAGCGCTGCGCGCGGTTGGCCTGCCCACGGCGCGGCAGGACCTCATCCGCATCCTCACCGAGATCGAGTCACCCGTCCTGCTCGCCGCGATGGTAATCCTCGCCGTCCTAATCGCCCCGCTCACCGAGGAGCTGGTCTTCCGCGGGGGCGTTTTCCGCTACCTGCGGACCCGCTGGCCGCGCTGGGCGGCGCTCCTTCTGCCGGCCATTTTCTTCGCGGCGCTCCACGTCAACTGGTCCACCCTTGAGGGCCTCTCCAGCGCGCTGCCGCTGCTCGTGCTGGCGGTGTTCTTCTCGCTCGCCTACGAGCGCACGGGACAACTTGGCACGGCCGTGGTGGCGCACGCCTGCTTCAACCTCAACACCCTGCTCGTGCTCTTCACCGGGCTGGGCCCCTGAGCCACGTGCACCCCTTCGCTCCCGGCCCGCGCGACCGCGTCGAAGCCATTGGTGAGGGCGGCCTAATCGCCGCCATCCGGCGCTGGCTGGGCAATGCCTGCCCACCCGCCCCCGCGGGTATCGGGGATGATTGCGCCGTGCTGCCGCCGTCCCGGCATCAGCAGCTCATCACAGTGGACCCCGTAATCTTCGGCCGCCATTTCGACGCCGCGGTACCGCCGGCGGCGGTAGGCGCCAAGCTGCTCAAGCGCAACCTCAGCGATATCGCGGCGATGGGGGGCAGGCCTCGGGCCGCCGTCGTTTCCCTCTGCCTCGATCGCTCCACCCGGGTCCGCTGGCTGAGGGAGTTTCACCGCGGGCTCGCCATCACCGCCCGGCGCCACGGGGTCGCGCTAGTCGGAGGTGACGTCGCGGAGGCCCCGGGCGCCCTGATCGCGAGCCTCACCCTGCTGGGCGAGTCGACTGGCACCCGCGTGCTCACCCGGCAGGGCGCACGCCCCGGCGACTGGATCGCCGTCACCGGCCGGCTTGGCGGCAGCCTCGCCTCGGGGCACCACCACCGCTTCACGCCCCGGCTCGCCGAGGGCCGGTGGCTCGCCCGACGACCCGAGATCCGTGCGATGATGGATGTGAGCGATGGGCTGGCGAAGGATCTGGCCGCGCTGACGCCCCGCGGCGCCCGGGCCGCGCTCGACCTCGGGACTGTTCCTCGGCGGCGCGGCTGCACCCTCGCGGCCGCGCTGGGCGACGGAGAGGACTACGAGCTTCTCTGCGCGATCGGCTCCCGGGCAGATCTTCCCGCCCTGCAAGGGGCGTGGCGGCGGCGTTTCCCCACCCTACCGCTGACCGTGATTGGAAAATTCGTCAGGAACCCGGGCAGCCGCACCGCGCCGGATTCATTGCCCGCTTCCGGCTATGAGCATCTTCGACCAGCTCCGTGAGGGGATCACCACCCGCGACCCGGCCGCCACGCGCGCCCTGGCGGCGGAGTTCGCGCGGGCGCTGCCCTCGGGAACGGTGCTGGCGCTGCACGGGGACCTCGGGGTCGGCAAGACGACCTTCGTGCAGGGTCTGGCCCGTGGGCTCGGCATCACCGTGCCAGTGACGAGCCCTACCTTCAACCTCTTCACCCTCCATCGGGGAACGGTCAACCTCGTGCACCTCGACGCCTACCGGCTCGGTTCCGCGCGGGAATTCGAGGAGCTCCTACTCGACGAGTTTCTCTCCCCGCCGTGGATTCTGGCGGTGGAATGGCCCGAGCGAATCGCGGAAGCGATCCCCCCAAACTCCCTGCATCTGGAGCTACGGATCCAGCCGGATCAGAGCCACCACCTGCTGCTCCGCCGCGCGGACGCGGCGAAGCAGGCCACTCAGGCCTGAGCAGTGGGAGGCGTTTCCTCGGACGGAGGAGCTGACTCCGCCGGCGCGGCTTCCGTCACCTCCGGGGCGCCGCCCTCGACCAGTGCGGGCGCAGCCTCGCCCTCCTCGGGCACCGCCGCGACGGGCGCGACCTCTGGGAAGTTCTCGGGATCGTGATCCTCCGCCTCGATCTCCTTCTTACGCGCCTCGACCATCGGCGGCGGGGCGAAGAGCCGGCCGTCGATGAACTCGGTCACATAGCCCTCGCGCACCAGCCACAGTAAATCGCCCTGCAGGCGAGCCACGCGGGCGCGGTCCTCCGCGGACGGAACGGCGGGCGCCGCCTCGACACCCTCGACGGGGATGGGCGCGGCGACGGGCGCGAGGCCAAGGAACTTTCCGGGCAGCTCCCCAGCCCGCACCATCGGGTTGGCCTCGATGAAGGCGATCAGGGCGCCGATGCTGTCGGCGAAGGTCTGGCCCGGAACCCGGAACCGGCGCTTCACCGCGCAGACATAGGAAATGCCTTTCGAGCCCTTCTTGAAGATCGTGAAGTGCTCGCGGCGGAGGCGGCCCCGCAGCGCGTTCGCGGTGTCGAGGGGGAAACGGCGCTGCCGTTCGAGGGCCCCTTCAACGGCACGACGAATCTCCCCGGGAGGCAGGGTCTCGATGAGTTGACCCTTGAAGCGCACCGACTCCGAGGTCCGCACCACCTTGTCCCGGGCCTGCGTCAGCAGGTGCAAACGGGCATCTTCGAGTGTATCGAAGGCGGGCCCAGCAGGCACTTCGGCCGCGAGCACCGGAGCCTCCGGCGCGGGGGACTCCGCGGACGCCGGCGCGGTCTCGGGCGCCGCCTCAGGGGCCGGGGTGGCAGGAGCGGGAGCCGGAGCGGCGACCTTCCACGTGTAACGTACCGTGCGCCGCATCTGGTCGAGCCACTGCTTGACGATCTCCGGATCGCGGACCGTCTCAATGCGGCTCTTGAAGGCCTCGAAGGGCATCCGGGAGCCGACCTTGGCCGCGTAGTGCTGCTGCAAGATCTGGCCGTAGCGGTGGTAATTCGGGGGCCCAAGGAGCTCACCCGTCAGCCCGCAGCGATTGATGACCAAGAAATTTCCTTTGGGGGGATCCACCTCGACCTCCGCCTTGGTGAAGAAGGAGTCCAGATGCCGGGCCAGCACGTGGGCAACAGCCGCCTCGTCGGACTCGAACGGTAACCCATCTGGGACCGAGACGTGCACCACGGGACGGGGGGCCGCGGCCGCCTCCGCTCCAGCGGCGGGGCGATCGGCCCCCGTCCGGGGGGCGAGCACCACGATGAAACGGTCGTTTTTGGCGACCACCGTGCGGGCAATCTCGAACAGTTCCACCGTGCGACAGGACTTCCGAATCGTCTGCGCCAAGGTCGCGAAACTGGAGTCCTCAGGATAGAAGGTCGCCGTGAAGTAGGGGCTCTCGTAGGGCCCGCGCTCCGGCATCGGACGTCCGCCAAAGCCGCCTCCGAAGCCACCAGCGCCACGGGGACCACGGTCCGCGAACTCACGCCGCGGCCCACGGGAATCCCTGAAACCCGGTCCGGGCGAACGCCGGTCCTCGGGGCCGCCGCCGCTCGCCGGCCGGCCGCCCTCGCGCGGGCCATTATCAGCCGAGGGACCCGGACGGCGGAACCCACGCCGGTCACGCCGATCAGGGGCACCCGCATCACGACGATCGTCGGCACCCCCACGACCACCGCCCCGCTCCGCGGAGCTAGGCTTCTCCTGCGACCACTGGGTGCCGAAGCTGAAGCCCTGCAATTGGCTCAGGTCCAGCTTATTGAAATCGGCGGGCGGTTGGTCCTTTGAATCGGGTGCGTCCATAACGGGAAAAGCGGGCGGGCGCCCGCGCATTGGCAGTGAAGCGGCGCTGACTGCGCAGCGCGCTCAGCCTCCACGCAGGGAGCCAGCCGTGGCAAGACGTTTCCGGACCGCGCGGCTGGAGCCGCAACTGACTCGGAGGCGCCGGTCGCCGGTTCAACGCAGGAGGTAGACCTCGGCCAAGGCCTCGCCGACGGATCCGTCTAGGCCGGAAACCTGAAGGGTGTAGGGCCCCGGTTCCAAGAGCAGCAGCAGGGCCGCGTCCGCACTGCGCTCCGGCCACGAGAAAGCCCCCGCGGACTCTGCCGCCACCCGCAGGTCATAGGCGACACCGCCATCCGACCAGCCCCGATTAAGGCGCAGCAGACGGTCACCCCGATAGATGGCGATCTGCGGACGTTCAAGGGGCTGGGCTACACCGAAGGCGGCGAGAGCGGGCCCAGCCGCCCGTACCAGCACCCGCGCCGGGGCGTCGCCGCCCAGCACAAAGCCTGGAATCAGCACCCGATCATCCTGCCCGACCGGGCCCCGGAGGGAAAGGTTGACCAGACGGTTGCCCGGATCGCCGCCCAGGGCGTCGTAAGCCTCGAAAAGCGCCACCCCACCCCGGCCTCCGACGTCCCGCAGGTGCGCGGTATACAGTCCGGCCCCCAGTCCGAGCACGAGCGCTGCATCCTGGCTATCGGCCGGAAAAGGGAACGCTCCAACCGCGTCCGCCGTGTCGACCACGGAGGGCCCCGGTCCGGCCTGCCCCCAGTCATCGTTTGTGCGCAGTGGCGTCGCCCCCGAGTAAACCGTGAGGAACGGATCGGGGAGGAAGCTCGCGACCCCGAACGGCGCGAGCGCGGGTCCGGCCCCGCGGACGAGGTAGGCGCGCGGCGCCCGACCTTCGACCACGAAGCCCGCGATCAGCACGTTGCCGTCGGGAACCTCGGCGCGGCTCGCAAGGTTGAGTAATCGTGCCCCTCCGTCCCGCACGTGGGCAGCCCGCCCGGTCCGGCCTGAATCCCGCCGGAAGGCGGGCCACGCCGAGAACGTCGAAAGGGGTGAGCCGTTGCCCCGCAGCTTGTACAGCCGGCCGTCCAGCGAGCCGAAATACAGCGCGCCGTCCGGCGCGACCAGAACCGAGGACTCGATGTAGTCCCCCGGTGCCGCCCGGGTGTCGAAACGCCAGAGCAGGCCGCCGTCGGCTGGTTTCAGCGCGCGGACCACGCCGTCGTCGGCCGCTAAAATGATGGCGCCATCCCCGCGCACCGCGGCAGTGGAGGCACTGCTCGAATTCAGGTCTACCCGCCACCGCAGGCGCCCGTCCTCCGGGGCGAGGGAATAGAAGCGGGTGTCATCGGAGGCGAAGTAGACCGAACCGTCGGCCCCCAGCACGGGCGAGGAGAAGATCGCGCCGTTGGTGAAGTAGTCCCAGCGCTTCGCGCCATCCGGCGCCACGGCGTACATCCGCTGGTCCGTCGAGCCGATGTAGACGGTCCCGTCGGCCCCGATCGCGGGGGAGCCGTCGATGCGCCCGCCCGTGCGGAAGCGCCACCGCTCGCGACCCTCCCGGGTGACCGCGTAAAGGGACCCGTCCCGGCACCCGACGTATACCGTGCCATCCACCGCCACCGCCGGAGAGGACTCGATCCAGTCGCCCACCGGAAAGGTCCAGCGCTCGCGCCCGTCGGGACCGACGGCGTGGAGGCGAAAGCTGCCGGAGCCGAAGTAGAGGGTGCCGTCGGCGCCGATCGCGGGCGAACTCGAAATGAAGCTGCCCGCGTTGTAGGACCAGCGGATCGCGCCGTTGGCCGGTTGCAGCGCGTAGAGTCGGCCGTCGTGGGAACCCACGTAGATCGTCCCGTCCGGTCCCACCGCCGGGGTGGAATCGACCCAGTCCGCACGCGTCACGGACCACAACACCCGGCCCGCCGGGGTGACGGCGACGATCCTTCCGGCCGTGGCCGTGGAGACCCCGAGGTAGATGGCGCCGCCGTCGGCGCTCAGGGCTGGTGACGAGGAGGTGTAGCCCTGCAGTGAGACCATCCACTCGAGGGTACCCTCCTGCGCGCGAACGGGCTGGGCCAGCAGCAGGACCAGCGCAGCAACGCCGGCGGCCAGCAGTCGCGCCGCCGCAGGGAGCCGGTTTAATGCCTCCCGGGAGATGTGGTCTGAAAGCGCCGGATGCAGGGCCCGCTCGAATCACGCCTCCCCCGCCAAGACAAGGCGGAAGCACGTCCCCGCGTCATCGCTGCGCTCCAATTCGAGGCTGCCCCCGGCCTGGAGCGCCAGTTGGTGGCTTAAGGCGAGACCGAGCCCGCTGCCCCCCGGCTTGCCGCTCGCGCAAGGCTGGAAGAGCCGGACGCGCACGGGCTCCGGGAGCCCCGCTCCCCCGTCACAGACCCGAAATGCCACCGCCCCCCGCGCCCCCACGTAGGTCTCCAGGCGCACCCACCCGCCCACGGGCTGCGCCTCGATCGCGTTCTGGAGCAAGTTCCGCAGCACCAGCACGGCCAGATTCGCGCGACGGCCCGCCAGCTCGACCCCGCCCGCACCGCTCGCCTCCAGCGATACGCCGCGCGCGCTAGCCTCCGCGCGAACCTTCGCCAGCGCGAGCGCCGGAACCTCCTCGACCGGCAGGAAAAACGCCCCGGCGGACTGCTCGTCCCGCAGCACCGCTACGACGTCGTTCACCATCGTACGCAGACGACGAGTCAGAGCCGATGCCTCCGCCAATTCCCGCCCGTCCTCGTCGCGCCCCGCCTCCGCTTGGCCCGCGACGAACAACTCGAGGCCGGCCAGCGGGTTCTTCAACTCGTGGATCAGATGGGCCGTCACGCTGCCGAGCGCCGAGGTCTTTGCCGCGAGAATCAGCTCGCGGTTCGCCCGCTCGAGATCCGCCGAGCGGGCGCGCAGCTGGGCATTCATCACCGTCAGGCGCCGAAAGGCCCACGCGAGCCCCAACCCGATAACGAGCGAACCCGCGCCCCAGCCGGCAAGCGCCTGCACCCAGAGTCGGCGGTCGTGCCCCTCGAGCTCCCGGCGGGCCGCGCCGCTCTCCAGCCAGAACTGGGCCGCGCCCGCGACCGCCGGGGCGCCGGTGCGGCGCAAGGGCACCCACGCCTCCAGCACTTGGCCAGAGTCCTCCGGCGGAACCAGCAGTACGTCACCGGACGGGACCGGGCTGAGCCGGGCAAACGACTCCCCGGCGACCACCCGGCGCCAATCCTCGGGCGAGGGAGGCGGGAGTTCCCCGACAATGCCGTCGGCTGCGTTCAAGTTACCTCGTCCGTCAAAAACCCGCACGGCGACCACGCCCCGATACCTGGCTGCCTGTAACACCGTAACCAGAAGGGCTCCGGGCACCTCCGCCAGTGGCAGGGCGCCATACTCGGCCGCTCGGGTGTCCAGTTGCAGGGCCGCCACCGCCGCCAAGGCATCGGCCTCCCGCCGCAGGATCTGCTCGCGCAGGCCGACCCGCATCTGGCCGGCCACCAGCGCCACCACCGCCCCGAAGATCAGGATCGTCAGCAGGGCCCCGCCCAGCATCGGGGCGGGCCAGCGGCGCAACGGAACAGCGGGGGCGGGCATCGGGGAGGACTTACCTCTCCCAGCCGCGGCGCAGGGCTAGCAAGCCTTCGTTGACCCGGTAGGCCCCCAGCGGGTCGTTGGAACGTACCCGTTCCTGCGAAACGACGGCGATCAGCGCCCAGTCCCCCGTCAGGTGGCGCTCGGCCCGGAGAGAGCCTGAGAGTTCCGTTCGCCACCGCGCAGGCGGATCAATGCCTAGGCCCACCGTCTGCACGCCAAAGTGCAACTCCCGCAGCCCCGCCTCAGCCCGGATCTTCCACCGGTCATCGGACCATTCCAGCTGCTGCTCCCCTCGCCACTCGCGGTGACCAAAATAACCCGAGCCGTTATCGCCCAGCCGCCGGCCGCCCATCCGGCCGGTGGTCCGCCAGCGTTCCCCCGGACCCCAGCGGAAGGAAACGCTCAACTCTCCTTCCGTCTCGGCGAACCGGAGCCGCGTCCCGAGGAGGGGCCGACCCGCCGCGGAATACTGGATCCGGCGCGCGTAGGCCCGCTCGCGTTGCCAGAGCGAAACCTTGGCCTCCCACGAGGGCGCTGGGCGCCAGCCGATGCGGAACAGTCCCCGGATGACCTCCGCATCGTTGACTCCATCTTCGTGGCGCACCCGGTCGCCGGCCACCTGCGTCTCGAGGTGCCATCGATCCGCAAAGTCCCAGCGAACTTGCGGTCCAGCTAGGAGCCCCGTCAGCCGCGTCTCGGCGATGAGCCGCTCAACCTCGGTGTCCGAGACGTCCAAGACCCGGTCGTCGTAGTACGCGCTCACCGGCAGGGACCATTTCCAACCGCGCGCGGGGCGCCACGCCGGCTCGCCCTGCAGCCAGGCCGAGGCTTCGTAGTGCACGGTGCGGCCAGACCAGAAACGGCGGCCCTCGGTCTGGAGGAAAAAGGCGGATTCTAGGCCCCGACCAGGCATCCGGAGGAGCAAAACTTCGGCCGCGGCGTGCAGAAAACCGCTGCGTTCCTCGGCCGTGGAACTGAGCAGCAGATTGTCGCGGTATCCGACCCCCGTCTCGAGCGAGGCGGACCAGCTCCACCCCAGCAAAGGTGGCAGTTCGGGCGGGCGCGATGCCGCCCGACCGACCGCGAGCGCGCAAACGAAGGCGGCCAGCCAAAAGGGGACAGGAGTCGCGGACGACATCGAAAATGGACGCTGGGACGAGAGGGTGAAGGCGGCGGGTTCCGCTTCAAGCTTAGGACTGACGCGGCGCCTCCCGGATAACAAAAGGGCGGCTGCCCGGAGGCAACCGCCCTTTGACTGATATTACGCTAGTATTACGCCAAAATTTACCGCTTGCCGGTCACAGCCTGCCGCTGCCGGCGCTGTTCCTCGCGGATTTGCTTATGGAGGGCGCTTTGAGCGGCCTCGAACTCGCGCTTCTGCTCCTGCATCCGCTCGAGGATCGCCTTGCGCTGCTCTTCCCCCGCTTCGCGCAACTCGCGGGCCAAAGATTCGTGCGCGGAAATCATCCGGTCGCGCTGGGACCTCACCTGCTCCAGCAGGAGCTGCATCTCGGGGACCCCGGAGCCGCCCTTGGCCGCCGCAGCCTCCGCGCCCCGCATCGACTGATCCATCCCCAACAGGGCACACAGCGCCAAGGCGCCGCAGCGGAGGGAGAGGAGACGGAAAGCGATCACGGCTCGCCCCATTGCAACTCTCGTGCCAACCCGGACTGAATGTATTACTACCGGTCTGACAGTGTCTTGAACAACCCTTGTGGAAACCTACCGCGTACTGGATTGGTCATCAGGGCCCATTCAGCCCCCCTCCAGCGGGGAATTTTCCCCAGCCCCCCGTTCTTCTGCAGCAGTCTTTAGCCGATAACGTACCACGTCCCGGGAAACGCCGAGTAAGCGGGCGGCTCCGGAAACATTGCCGCCCGCCTGTCGCAGCGCCCGCTGGACGATCTCGTCGATTGCCCGTTCAAGGGAGAATCCGGTTTCCGGAAAGACAAAATCCTGGGTGAAGCAACGCGCCTCGAGGACACCCGGGCCGTCTCCCTGCCCCGGCCCGGCACCGAGGTGCGGGAAACTCAGCCCCGCATCACCCCCGAACACCACCGCCCGCTCGATCTCGTGTGCGAGCTCCCGCACGTTGCCCGGCCAATGATGAGCCATCAGCCGCCGGCGCCCTTCCGCGGGGATCCCGCCCGGCTTGACGCCATATCGACGGGCCACGCGGCGCAGCAATTCCTCTGCGAGAATGACGATGTCCTCGCCGCGTTCGCGCAGCGGGGGCAGGCGTACCCGGAAGAGATCAAGTCGCTGGCGCAGGTCCTCACGGAAACGGCCGCTCGCGACGAGGGCGCCCAGATCGGCGTTGGTGGCGGCGATGATGCGCGCGTCCACCGGCACGGGGCGGGAGGCTCCCACCCGGCGGAGGGCCCGATCCTCAAGGGCGGTGAGCAGCTTAGCCTGCAGCGGGAGCGCGAGGCTGGGCAACTCGTCGAGGAAGAGGCTGCCGCCGTCCGCGGCCTCCATCAGGCCAATGCGTGCCGCCTTGGCGTCCGTGAAGGCACCTCGCTCGTGACCGAACAACTCCGCCTCCGCGAGTGCCTCCGGCAGCGCGGAACAGTTGAGCTCGACCAACGGAGCCTCGGCGCGGGGGCCGTGCCGGTGAATCCAGCGCGCAACCGCCGTCTTGCCCGTGCCGGTCTCACCCTCGATCAGCACCGGAGGCAGGTGTTCCCCGAGGCGGCGGTCCGCCGCCGTGATCCTCAGGAGCTGCTCGTGCAGGCCGGCGAGGCTCGCGCCGAAGACCAGCTCGGTCTCTTGCCCGCGCCGGAACTCCTCTACTCGGCGGCTCTGCCGGCTCCGGCGCGCCGCGGCGAAACGCAATGGGACCTCGGCCGGGTCGAAAGGCTTGACCAGATAATCGGCCGCCCCCGCTTGAAGCGCCTCCACGGCGCCGGCCACCCCGCCCTCCGCCGTCATCACGACCACGGACGTCGTTGGCGGGAAGGCCTTCTCCCGCAGCAGGTCGATGCCCCGGCCGTCCGGCAGATTCACGTCGATCAGGGCAGCCTCGAACGCAAGGGTGCTCAGCGCTTGCCGGGCGGCCGCCACCGAGGTCACGGCCGTCACCTCCGCCTGCTCGCGCTCGAAGAAGGCGGTCAGGCGCCGCCGCAGCAGGGCGTCATCCTCGAGCAGGAGCAGGTTGAGGCCGGCGAGGGGTGACTTGGACATAACCGCAGCTTGCGTAGGGCGGAGCGCGGCACCAACCCCAAAGCGCGCCTCAGCGCGGCGGCGCGGGCGCGGCCACCCGCTCGATGAGCGGGGCGAGCCCACTGAGCCGGATGCTGAGGTGGGGCGTAGAATCGAAGAGCGCGAGGAACTTGCTGCGCCGCAGGGTGAGCAGCGAGCGGGCGGCCGCCTGCTGGGTCTCATCGAGCCCGTAGTCCCGGGTCAGCATCTCCAGCCGCGGAGTCACCGTGACCTTGAAGTAGACCCAGGTGAGCGAGCGCTCCTGTTCCCGCTGGATCTCCTCGTTGGAGAGCGGCTCGCGTTTCGCCGCGCGCTTGACGTCGCGCTCGGCGTAGCGGCGCTGGGATGCGAGGTACTTCTCGCGCTGGGCAGGAGGCAGCAACGAGGCGAACTCGCGGTCGAACTCGGCGTCAATCTCCTGCATCCGGGCACTGTAGGCCTCGATCTGCGGCCGCAGTTTGTGGATCTCCGCGACAAGGCGCGCGCGGTCTAGCTGGCGCTCCCCACGGCGCTCCCCGGAGGAGGGGGCCGGACGCGCGAACTCCTGCGCGAGCGCGACGGGCGCCGGTGGGACCGCCGGACCGGGTTCGGTGACCCAGCGGGCGACGTAGCCGGCGATGAAGACGGCCACCGTGATGAGGGCGACGAACAGGCGCTGGTTCATCGCGCTCCCGCGTCTAGGTCCTGCGCCGCCGCCACGATCTGGCTCCACTCGGCCAGGTTACGGGCGTCCGCCGCGGCCAGCTCGTGATGGTGGAAAAGAATGACCGCCGCGAGGCAGGCGGCGGCGGTGAGCGCGCTAAGCGCCAGCTGGCTACCATACGAGGGCATCTCGAGGCGATTCCGGGCGGCGGCCAGCACCCGGTCGGCGAAGCCCGGCCGCAGGCAATCCGCCGCGGCGTCGCGCAGCCGGTGCCAGGCCCGCGGGGGGCAGCCGTGGGCCGAACGCAGCACGCGCTCCGCGAAGCTCACGTCTAGCCGTTCGGCGGCGTGGGCGCGAAGGCGGGACCAGGCATCTTGCTCAGGGTTCGTATTCACGGCTGGTAGTGCTCTCTGAGTTGCTCGCGCGCACGGTGAAGGCGCGCCTTCACGGCAGCAACACTCGTGCCGAGAATTTCGGAAATCTCTGCGTGGCTGCGGCCCTCCTGCACGAGGGCAAGCAGAGCCCGGTCTTGGGGGCGGAGCTGGGCGAGGGCGTGCCGGAGCGCGTCGAGTTCCTCGGAGTCCACCGCCCCGGGGGGTTCCGGGATGTTCTCGTGCTCCTCCGCGAACGGCAGGAAGATCCGCCGGAGGCGCTGCCGCCGCAGCTGGTCGATGCACGTGTTGCGCGCCAAGCGGAAAAGCCACGATTCGAACTGGGCCGGCGCCTGCAAGCGGTCCACCGCGCGGATCATCTTGATGAAGATCTGCTGGCAGAGGTCCTCGACGACGTCGCTCCGGTTGGTCATCGCGAAGACAAAGCCGGCCACGCGGTGCTGGTACGCCAAGATGAGCTCACGCTGCGCGACCTCGTCGCCCCGCTGGGCCCGACGCACCAACTCGACCAGTGCCGCGGATGAGGATGGATCCATGCGTGCTGCATACCTGCCCGCAGCCAGACGCCGGAATCGCCGGAAAGATGCGCGCAGGCAAGGCGCAACCTTGCCATCCCCCGGTTCCTTCGCCTCCGTAACCCCGCGTTCCCTATGCCGCACCGAATTCTGTCCCGCCCCCTGCTCCTTGGTTGCGCTACCCTCCTGCTCGCCGCCTGCGGCTCCGGCCCCGCCCCCCGGGACCTGATGCTGGAGGAGGCCGCCCGCGGCGGGGCCGCGGAGCGCCCGGTGGCAATGCGGGGTGAAACCGCCTTTCTGGACGGCAAACTCGCCGCCGTCGCTACGGTGAGCCGGGGCTTTGATCGCGGCGTGCGCACCGCGCGGGGCCGGCCCGGGGCCCCCGAAGGCGCGTTCGACGAACCGGGCCGCCGCCGCCGGGATGATGCCGGTGCCTTCAGCGAAGTCTACTACCTCGGCGGAGCCGGTGACTCGGAGGAAGATCAGAAGGAGGCGATGCAGGATTACATCCGCCAAGCCCGCGCCCGCCGGGCGGCCGGCAGCCCAATGCCCCCTGTGACCCTGAAGGTCGCCTTTGAGAACCGGGGCGAAACCCCGTTGGAAATCGAGGTTACGGATGTGAATTCTGATCTCGGGAACTTCGCGGTCCGCCCGCCCAAACTGACCATCGCGCCGGGGGCGAGCGGCGTCCTCGAGCCTATGATCTCGCAACTGGGTGTCACCAGTGACGAGATTCCGCTGGTGCTGGCATTGCGCAGCGGCGGCCGGAAGGAGAGGCAGATCCTAGTGGTGAAGAACGTACTCGCCCGATCGCTCCGCCAGGATTTCGAGCAGATGAAGCGCTGATCAGGCGCCCAGCATCCGGACCCTCCGGTCCTTCCGCGGGAACTGCAGGGTTACGCTGGTGCCCCGACCCTCTTGGCTCTCGATCGCGATCTGGCCACCGTGATCGCGCATAATGCGCTGCGCGATCATCAGGCCTAACCCGTTGCCGCCCGGCTTGGTGGTATGGTAGGGCTCGAACAGGCGCACCAGATCCTCCGGCTTGATCCCGCTGCCGCAGTCCGCAAAGACGAGCAGGACGTGGTCGTCGTCAGTCCGCGCGCGGATGCGCAAGCGCCCGCCCGGCTGCATCGCCTCGACCGCGTTCTTGGTCACGTTGAAGATCACCTGCTTAATCTGGTTCCGATCTGCGAGGACGAGGGGCAGGCCGGTCGCCTCGACCTCCACCGCGATGCCCCGGTCTGCCAGCTCCCGGTGCTGGAAACGCAGCACCTCGGCCAAGATCTCCGCGAGGTCGGTCTCCGCGAGGTCTGGCGGGCGCGGGCGGATCGCCTCGAGAAAATTGCTGATGATGCCGTCTAGCCGGCCCACCTCGGAGCGACAGACGGCCACGGACTCCGCGAGCGCCTCGCGATCCTTCCCCCGGGCGTCATCCAGTTTGCGAATCCGACGCTCCAGCAGCTGCAGGTGGATCGTCAGGGAATTCAGTGGGTTGCCTAGCTCGTGCGCGACCCCCGCCGCGAGGAGGAGGATCGAGGAGGTGCGCTCGTTCTCGATCCGTTCCTCGGTGGTCGCCCGCTCCTTGGTGACGTCCGTGAGGATGACCGCGAACCGGCGCGCCGCGCGGGCCCCGGCCCCGCGGAACGGCACCATATAAAGGCGGACCACCCGCGGCTCGGGATAGGTCAGCTCAAACTCTCGCGCCGCGACCGGCGCGGCAGACTCGTCACCGCCCGGCTCGAACGCGGCCCCGAGGGAACTGCGCAGCCCGGGAACCACTCGCCACAGCGTCTGGCCAGCAACTTCCTGACCGCCCAACCCGATCAGGCGCTCTGCCGCAGCGTTGGCATACTCGATCGCCCCATCGTCACGGATGACGAGGATCCCCTCCTGCAGCGTGTTGAAGATCTCCTCGAAGACCGCGCGCTCGCGTGCGAGGCGCTGCACCAGATTGGCGAGGTTGATCGAATCGAGCGTGTCGAGCCGACCCAGGACGCGGTCGAGCGAGGAGTTTTTCTTAACAGCCATGGTGCGTGGCGAGGCGGCTCAGGACTCCGGTTCGAGGAAACTCATCTGTGCAGGATCGGAGCGCTCCGCGAGGAGCTTGCGCAAGAAGGCCTCCCGATGCTCCGGACACCGGCCCAGCCGTAGGACCGCCTCACGGTGATGCTCGGTGCCATAGCCCTTATGCTGGGCGAACCCGTAACCGGGATGGCGGCCGTCCAGCTCCACCATCAAACGATCCCGGGTGACCTTTGCGGCCACGGAGGCCATCGCAATACAGAGGGAGCGAGCGTCCCCACGCACGAAGGCGACGTGGGGATAGGGGAAGCCGCGCAGCCGCAGGCCGTCGATGAGGATCCGAGCCGAGACCGGCGGCGCGAACGAGCGCCGCTCCTCGAAACTGGAGAACAGGTCGGGCTCATCCCGATCCGCCGCGAAGGCCTCGGGGGGCTGCCAGGCCTCGAGCGCCCGGCGCATCGCCAGCTTAGTGGCTCCGAGGATGTTGTGCTGGGCGATCTCCTCCACCGACGCCACGCCCAGCCGGAGCACGATCGCGCCTTCGGCCGCCAGGGCGGAAAAATCCGTCCAGAGCTCCTCGCGCTCGGCGGCCGTGAGCAGCTTGGAGTCGTTGACCCGCCCGCCCCGGCCGATGGCCCAACGGCCCTCGAGGAAAACCCGCGTGACGCCGACCGCGGCCGCCACCACCGGGCCCGCGAACGCGCCGCGGCCCACCTCGTCCACGCCGATAAGGTGCGCCACGTCTTGGATCTGCTTCAGGTCGAAGCCGCGGAGTTGGCGGCGCTTCATCCCGGCATCTGAACCGGCGCTCCCCCTCGCTGGCAAGCCGTGAGCCCCGCCGGGCTCGCCTTCGCCCCGGAGGCCTGCCAGCGTTCGCCTATGGACACGTTACAGACGTGGGAGCTGCTGAGCTACCTCGTGACGGTGATCGGCCTACCTTTGGCCATCGCCGTCTTCGTGTTTGAGCGACGCCGGGAGCGGCAGAACGACCAAGAAGAGATTTTCCAGCGCCTCTCCGACGAGTACCGCGAGTTCCTCAAGCTAGTGCTCGAGAATTCCGACCTGCACCTTCTGCAGCGCGAGGTCTCGTCCCTCGAGCTCACCCAGGAGCAGAAGGAAAGGCGTTTCGTGATCTTTGGGATTCTAGTCTCCCTGTTTGAACGCGCTTACCTGCTCGTCTACGAGGAGCGGATGGACAAGCAGACCGCGCGCCTCTGGCAGTCTTGGGAAGATTATATGCGGGAGTGGCTGCGCCGGGCGGAGTTCCGCGAGGCCCTGCCCCAGCTGCTCCCCGGGGAAGATCCCGATTTTATGGCTCACATCCAGCGACTGGCGCAGGTGGAACGCGCCGCCGGCCGATTCCCGGAGGGTCCGGCCGCCGGTCGGAATTGAGGACAAAAAAAGGCCGCCCGCGAGCGCGGGCGGCCGGGAGACTAAAGGCCAGAGGCCCGTCACTCCTTCTTGCGGGCCTCGTCGAGGATGTCGCCGAGGTTCATCATATCATTCGAAGCGCTGCGGTTGAGGGCCTCGTACGCCGAGGTCTCCGCCGCCAGCTCCGCGTCCGAGTAGTTGGCCGCCTTGATGGAGAGGCCGAGGCGACGCTCCTCGCGGTCGATCTTGACCACGCGGGCGGTGACCTCCTGGCCGGGCTTGAGGACGTCTTTTACCTTATCGATGCGCTCCTCGCTGATCTGGGAGATGTGCACTAGGCCATCGATGCCGTCCTTGAGCTCCACGAAGGCGCCGAAGGAGGTGATCTTGGTGACGGTGCCCTTGACGACGTCGCCGATCTTGAAGAAGGCGTCGATGTCGCTCCACGGGTCATTCCCGAGCTGCTTCATCCCGAGGCTGATGCGCTGCTGCTGGGCGTCGACGTCGAGCACGATGGCGTCGACCTCGTCGCCCTTCTTCAGCACCTCGGACGGATGGTTGACCTTGCGGGTCCAGCTCATGTCGGAGACGTGGACCATACCGTCGATCCCCTCCTCGAGCTCGATGAAGGCGCCGTAGGTGGTCATATTGCGCACCTTGCCGCGGACGCGGGCGCCGATCGGGTAGTTGTGGCGCACCATATCCCACGGGTTGGGCTCCAGCTGGCGCAGGCCGAGGGAGATTTTCTGCTCCTCCTTCTGGATGCCCAGCACCACGGCATCGAGTTCTTGACCCACCTTGAGCAACTCGGAGGGCTTGGTGATGCGCTTGGTCCAGGACATCTCGGTGATGTGGACGAGGCCCTCGACGCCCGGCTCGATCTCGATGAAGGCACCGTAAGGCACCAGGTTGACCACCTTGCCGTGGACCTTCGCGCCGACCGGGAACTTGCGGTCGATTTCGTCCCACGGATTCTTGGTGGTCTGCTTGAGGCCGAGGGAGACGCGCTCCTTCTCGCGGTTGACCTCGATAATCATCACCTGGACCTCCTCGCCCTGCTTGAGCATCTCGCTCGGGTGGGAGATGCGGCCCCACGACATATCGGTGATGTGCAGCAGGCCGTCCATCCCGTCGAGGTCGATGAAGGCGCCGAAGTCCGTGATGTTCTTGACCACGCCCTTGCGGACCTGGCCGGGCTGGATGCTGTCGAGCAGCGCCCGGCGCTTCTCGGCGCGCTGCTGCTCGATGAGCTCGCGGCGCGAGAGGACGATGTTCTTCCGCTCCAGGTTGATCTTGAGGACCTTAAAGTCGTAGGTCTGGCCGACGTACTGGTCCAGATTCTTGGGGGGCTGGATGTCGATGTGCGACGCCGGCATAAAGGCGTCGACGCCGATGGAGATGATGAGGCCGCCCTTGACCTTGGCCTTGACGCGACCGACGGCGACGGAGCCCTCCGGGAACTTCGTGAGGATGTTGTCCCAGTTCTTCTTCTGTTCGGCCTTGTCGTAGGACAGAACCGGCGCGCCGGACTTGTCCTCGAGCTTCTCGACCATCACCTCGATGGTGGCGCCGATCTGGAGCTCACCGATGTCGATGAACTCGTTGGCGGAGATGACGCCCTCGGATTTGCCGCCGATGTCGACGACCACCTCATTTTGCCGGATTTCGGTGATGACACCCGGGACGATCCCGCCCTCCCGCAGCTTGTCGAACGACGACTGGGCGAGCAGCTCTTGCATTACAGAACTCATAGGCAATGACGCCGGCCAGCCGCTTGCTCCAGGGGCGGCCATCCGACGGGTTCGGATCCGCCGCGAGGCGGACCCGGATGGGTTGATGGTTGCACTGACATTGGGGGCTGGCGGGAGCCCGCGGCGTGACGCCAACCCAACCGACTGACTGCCGCGAACAAACAAACTCGCGCGTGGCCCCGCCCGGGGCAAGCGCAATTCCGCCCCGCCGGCGCCCGGCCGCCGCCGACGCGTCCCTTACTTTTTGCGGACTTTACGCTGGCCGTATCCCTCCGCGCCGAACTTCCGCTCCAGCACGAAAGCGCGGGTCGCGTCGAAGACGCCGAGTTCGCCGGTGATCCGGGGGTCCCCCGTCCGGCGCTGGTACTCCTCCAACTGGGCGCGCAGCCGCGCCTTCACCGCGGCGAGGGCCGGTACCGCAGCAAGATTGCGCAGCTGCCACGGATCCTCCTGCACATCATAGAGTTCCTCCCGAGGGCGCGGCGCGAGATAAAGCTCGGTGAAGGCGCGGACGGCCGGATGATCGGGATGCCGCGCGATTAGCCCGAGCTCGTCGACCGTGGCCGCGGAAGCGGTGTACTCGGCGTCCGCCCGCCGCTCCCGCGGGTCGGGGCGGTACCGGGGGGTGGCGGAGTAGTTCACGATGTACTGGTAGCGCTCGTCGCGGATCGTCCGAGCCGCGAGGCTCAGTTCCGGCTCCTCGCCGTGCCACTCCAAGCCGGCCGCGGTCCAGCCGCGCGCGGGATCCACGCGCCCGGAGCGTCCGGAGACCAGCACGGGCACCAACGAGCGACCGGTCATCTCCGCGGGCACGGCTACCCCCGCCGCCTCGAGCATCGTGGGCGCGAGGTCGATGAAGTTGACAAAGTCGTCGATCACCCGGCCGCCAGCCATCCCGCGCGGCCAGGCGATCGCCAGCGGGACGTGGATGCCCCAATCGTGCACGTTGGTCTTGGCCCGCGCCATCCCGGTGCCGTTGTCGGCGGTCACAATCACCAGAGTGTTATCGAGCTCGCCGCGCCGTTCCAGCACCGCGAGAACCCGCCCGAGGTCGTCGTCCGCCTGACGCAGCTCCTGCATCATATCGGCACGGGCGCGCCGGAGTCCCGGCGTGTCAGGGAGGAAGCCAGGAACGGGCAACTGCTCCGGGGTGATGCCCGTTTCGGCGGCCAGTCGGCGGTGATTGTCCTCCGCCCAGGGAGAGTGCGGTTCGGTGACTCCGACCCAGAACCAGAAGGGCTCACCCGTCGGGCGCGCCTCGAGGAACGACTCTAGGTTGCCGGCGTAATCCGTGATGCTGATACCCGGCCCGGGCGCGGGGCGACGGCGCGCGTTGAACGCCTTGCCCGCGGGATTGCCGGTGCGGTCCGACGGGGCGCCGAGAATCCCGGGGCCCCATCCCTTACCGGTGAAACCCGTGTGGTACCCGGCGGCAGCGAGCAGTTCCGGCAGACAGCGGAACTTGGCCGGCACCCACGCCTGGATGAAGGCGCCCTGCTCCAATTCCCAGAAGTTGCGGCCCGTGAGGAGCGCCGCCCGGGCCGGGGCGCAGGAGGGCGCGGAAGCATAACCACGGTTAAAGAGCGCACCCGCCCGGGCGACTCGGTCGAAGTGCGGTGTAGGCACGCGGTTCCAGCCGTAGATGCCCCGTTCCAACCAGCTCTCGTCGTCCGAGATGAAGACTAGGAGATTGGGCCGTGAGCCCGGTGCCGCGGGAGCGGGCGCGCCTGCGACCTCGACGGTCAGCAAGACGAGAAGGAACCGCAAATTGGGGTAAAGCAGGCGGGACATTCCCCGGGAGCGTGAAGTCTCGCGCGGCCCCACGCAACACCGGCGGGCGGCCTCACTCGCGCGCCGCCGGTAGTCGAATGAAGAATTCCGTGCCGCGCCCCGGGGTGCTCTCTACGCGCACGTCGCCCCCGTGGGCCTGAACCACGTTCTTCACGATCGCAAGGCCGAGACCCGTGCCGCCCTGCTCGCGGGCGCGGGCCTTGTCCGCGCGGTAGAATCTCTCGAAGACCCGCTCAAGGGCTTCGCCGGCGATGCCCGGGCCGTCGTCGCGCACCGAAATCTCGACTTGGCCCGCGCCGAGTTCCCGGCCACGGACCTCGACCGTGCCACCCTCGCGGCCGTACTTGATCGCGTTGTCGATCAGGTTAGCCAGGGCCTGTCTCAGGCGGTGGGCGTCGGCCTGCGCGGTGAGGGCATCGGGCACGGACTGCACGAGCGTGACGCCGCGCCCCCGCGCGAGGATGGCGGCATCGTCGATCGCCTCCTGCGCCGCCGCCGCCAGGGGCACGGGCCGCAGGTCCAAGTCGATGCGTCCGGAATCAAGCCGCGCGAGCAGCAGGAGGTCGTCAAGCAGCAGCGTCAGACGGTTGGCGTGCTTCTCGATGATCTCGAGAAAGCGGGCGGTGACCTGCGGATCCTGCCGCCCGCCGTCGATGAGCGTCTCCGTGGCGCTCTTGATCAGCGAAAGTGGCGTGCGCAGCTCGTGGCTGACGTTGGCGACGAACTCCTGGCGCACGCCCTCCAGACGACGCAGGCGGGTGAGGTCGTGGAAGACCAGAATCGCCCCCTCCCCCTCCCCTTCGGGCGTGCGCAGCGCCAGCGCGTTGACCTGCAGCCACCGGGTCTCCGTCACGCCGTCGATGCGGAGCTCGTGGTTCAGGACCTCCGGCTCGCTGGCCAACCGCGCGACGATCGCGGCGACCTCGTGGTGACGGGTGGCCTCGAGCACGGTGCGGCCGGCGGCGCCGGCCTCGAACTGGAACATCGCCGCCGCGGCACGGTTGGCCAGGCGGAGCCGGCCGTCCTGGCCGACGACCAGAATGCCCTCGACCATCCGGTCAAAGAGGGCCTCGGTCCGGGTCGCCTGCGCGTGGAACTCCGCCTCGCGTTGCCGGCGCTGTTCCTCCAGCTGCCGCGCGTGGGCCTCCGCGGCGCGGACCGCGCGGGTCCGGAGGTGCCACGCGGCCGCGGCGGTGCCGAGCCAGCCGAGCGCGAGCAGGACCGCGACAAGGCTCATTCCGTGCCGCGG
Organism: Opitutia bacterium Tous-C8FEB; assembly: GCA_002304435.1. Taxonomy (GTDB): domain Bacteria; phylum Verrucomicrobiota; class Verrucomicrobiia; order Opitutales; family Opitutaceae; genus ER46. Next base: position 28,802 of record NEUZ01000003.1, read on the forward strand.
AACCGGTAGCCGACCCCGCGGATGGTCTCCAGCAGCTCGGCTTCCGAGCCCAGTTTCTCCCGCAGCCGCCGCATATGGGTGTCCACGGTGCGGCTATCGATCGGGTTCTCGTAGCCCCAGACGTCCTGCAGCAGTCGCTCTCGACTTTGGACGCGCCCTCGGCGTTGGGCGAGCACCTCGAGCAGCCGGAACTCCGTGGCCGTCAGCTCGACCAAGCGGCCGGAGAGTCGCACCTCGTGGCGCGGCACATCGATCTCGAGCCGGCCGAACCGCATCCGCTCGGCCTCCGTCGCACCCGCGCGGGAACGTTCAAGCAGGCGCCGGACGCGCAGCATCAGCTCCCGGGGACTGAACGGCTTGGTGACGTAGTCGTCCGCCCCCAGCTCAAGGCCGATCACGCGGTCCATCTCGGCCGCGCGAGCGGTGAGCATAATGACCGGGATGGTGGCGGTGCGCGGGTCGCGGCGCAGCAGCTTGCAGACCTCGAGGCCATCGACCTCGGGCAGCATCAGGTCGAGAAGGATGACGGCGGGCTGCTCCTCGCGGGCGAGGGTCAGGGCCCGGGCGCCGTCGCGCGCGAGCAGCGGCAGGTAGCCGGCCTCCTTGAGCTTGAAGCCGAGGACCTCGAGGGCGTCCGGCTCGTCGTCGACGACCAGAATCTTAGGTTTAGTCGCGTTTGCGGTCGGCATGGCGGATATCCTTTGCCTCATAGAGGTAGACGACCTCCTCGGCGATGTTGGTGGCGTGATCGGCAATGCGCTCGATCGCCTTGGAGATGACCATTAGCTTCAGGCAGCGGGTGATAGTTTGGGGACGCTCAACCATAAAGCTGGAGAGCTCGCGGTGCAGCTGACGGTTGAGCTCGTCGACCTCGCGGTCGCGCGGGATCACGCGTCGCGCGCTGGCCGCGTCGCGCTGGACGAAGGCGGTGATCGCGCCGCGGAGCATCTCGAGGGACATCGTCGCCATCCGGGGGAGATCCACGTACGGCTTGAGCTGCGGCTCGGTGTTCAACTCGATCGCCCGCCGCGCGATCGTCACCGCCTCATCCCCGACGCGCTCAAGGTTTTGGGAGATTTTCATCCCTTCGGTGATCAGCCGCAGTTCGGTGGCGAGCGGGGCCTTGGCGAGGAGGTGAATCGCGGTGTCATCGATCTCGATCTCGAACTGATCGAGGATGTTGTCGTCGTCGATCACCGCCTGCGCGAGGGCGTCGTCCCGCTCGACGAGGGAGCGCATGGCACGGGAAACGGCGGACTCGGCGTGACTGGCCATCGCGAGCAGGCTGTCCTTCAGCCGCGAGAGTTCCTCAGCGTAGTGGGTCATGGGGACGGGGATGGCGGGCTCAGCCGAAGCGACCGGAGACGTAGGCCTCGGTCTGAGAGTTCGCCGGGTTGGTGAAGATGTCGCGGGTGGGGGCGTGTTCGATAAGGCGCCCGAGGTAAAAGAACGCAGTCTGGTCAGAGCAGCGGGCGGCCTGCTGCATGTTGTGGGTAACGATTACGATGGAGTAGCGAGCCCGGAGCTCCTGAATCAGCTCCTCGATCTTGGCGGTAGCCACCGGGTCCAAGGCGGAGCACGGCTCGTCCATCAGGATGATCTCGGGCTCGACGGCGATGGTGCGCGCGATGCAGAGGCGCTGCTGCTGTCCGCCCGAGAGGCCTAGCGCGCTCTGGTGGAGCCGGTCCTTGACCTCGTCCCACAGGGCGGCTCCGCGCAGCGACTGCTCTACCACCGCGTCGAGCCGGGCGCGGTCCCGCACGCCTTGGAGCCGGAGCCCGTAGGCGATATTCTCGTAGATCGACTTGGGGAACGGGTTCGACTTCTGGAAGACCATCCCGACGTGTTTACGTAGCTCGATGACGTCCACTTCCGGAGCGTGGATGTCGATCCCGTGGATGCGGATGGAGCCCCGCACGACGCGGGCCCCCTCGATCAGGTCGTTCATCCGGTTCAGGCAGCGTAGCAGCGTCGACTTACCGCAGCCGGAAGGCCCGATGAGGGCGGTGACCTGACGGGCGGGGATCGCAAGATTGACCGCGTGCAGGGCTTGGACGGGCCCGTAGCAGAAATCGAGGTCGCGGATCTCGACGATCGGGGACGAAGAGGCGGCGGTTTTGGGCATCGGGCGCAGGGTCGGCGTCACCAGCGCAGGCGGGAGCGCAGGCGGTTACGGAGGAGGATGGAAGCGGCCGCGACGAGGGCAACCAGCAGCAGGAAGACGAACGCCGTCCCGTACTGCACGCGCTCGGTGTACTCGTTCTGCGGGATCTTGGAGCTCACCACGTAGATGTGGTACGGGAGCGCCATCACCCCCTGGAACAGGAAATCGACCGCGCGCTCCACCTCCCAGGGCAGCCGGTCGCGCACGACGTAGGCCGCGGTGAACATGATCGGCGCGGTCTCGCCGGCCACCCGGGCGATGCCGAGGATGGAGGAGGTCAGGATGCCGGGCAGCGCGTAAGGCAGCACGGCGGTACGGATCGTCTGCCAGCGGGTCGCGCCGAGGGCGAGCGCGGCGGCCCGCAGTCCCTGCGGGACGGCCTTGAGGGCCTCCTCGCTAGCGGTGATCACGACCGGGAGCACCATGAACGCGAGGGTGAACCAGCCAGCCAGCAGCGACACGTTCCACCCGAAGAAGATGACGAACATCCCGAAGCCGAAGAGGCCGAAGACGATCGAGGGCACGCCGGCGAGATTCAGGATCGCCAGCCGCACGAAGCGAATGAACCGGCCGTCCCGCGCGTACTCGCTCAGGTAGACGGCGGAGCTCACGCCGACCGCCAGCGCGAGGGTCATCGCCCCGGCCACCAGCAGGAGGGTTCCCGCGATGCAGGGCCAGATGCCGCCCGCCGAGTACACGAAGCTCTCGGCCCGCACGTCCGCGGCGCCCGGCTCGCGCTCCCGGAAGGCGCGGAACTCACGGTCGCCCATCTCCCGCCGCCGTCCCTCCCATTCGAACACGTGCAGGGATTCCGGCGCCGAGAAGAGGAAGGTGGTGTTGATGAAAGGGGCCTCGGCCTGGAAGACGGTCCGGCTGCCCTTGATGAGGATGTCGGCGAAGACGCCCCCGCCCGCGAGCAGCACCGCGTAGGTAGCGGCGCGGAAAATCGCGATTACGAGGCCCTCCCGCAGGCGACGCTGACGAGACCGGGGCGCGAAGGGAGTAGGATGGGCGTTCATTGGCTCAGGCGGGGGCCAGCCGGTAGCGCCGCAGAATGCGCTGGGCGAGAAAGTTGATGCCCAGAGAAAGTAGGAAGAGCACGAGGCCGACCATGAAGAGGGCGCGGTAATGGATGCTGCCGCGGACTACCTCGCCCATCTCTTGGGCGATGATGCCGGTCATCGTGTGCACCGGCTCGACCATCACGCCGAGGCCCTGAGTAAAGTCCGGGATCGCGATGCGGTTGCCCGCGCAGAGTAGCACGACCATTGTCTCGCCGATCACCCGTCCCAGCCCGAGCAGCACCGCGGAGATGATGCCGGACAGCGCAGCCGGGAAGACGATCCGGAGAGTGGTCTGGAGCCGGGACGCGCCTAGGGCAAGGGAGGCCTCGGGCAGGGCGCGCGGCACATTGTTCAGCGCGTCCTCCGCGAGCGTGAAAATCGTCGGGACGGCGATCAACGCGAGCAGACAGCCCGCCGTCAGCACGTTCAGCCGTTCGCTGAAGGGGAATCCGGGAACCCAGTCCAGCCACGGCACGTGGGACACCTGTCGCAGGAACTCCCCGAGCACCGCGATGCCGAAAAAACCAAGCACCACCGAGGGGAAGGCCGAGATGAACTCGATCGCCGGTTTGACCACCCGCTGCTCCCGCGTGGAGGCGAACTGGTTCACGTAGATAGCCGCGCCCACGCCCAGTGGCACCGCCAGGATGAGAGCGACCCCAGCGACCAGCAGGGATCCGGTGAGCAGAGGCAGCAGGCCATACCAATCCTGCCAGAAGCTGGCCGTCAGCCACTGGCGGCCGAAAAGGAAGGCGCGCAACGCTTCCCCTAGTGAAACGGGACGAGACTGATCCCAAGTCTCGAGCCGGCGCTCGATCGCTGGAAGTTCCGAGACATAGGCGCGCACCTCCGCGCCGAAGCGCTCCAACGACTCCCGGAGCTCGGGCACCGGCGGGGCGGGCGCGGCGACTAGCAGAGAAGTCAATTCAGCAGCCAAGGCGCGATTGACCTCCCGGTGCCGGTCGCGTGCCGCCAGCAACGGCTTGACCGCAGCGGCGAAGTCAATGGGCATCACCTCGACCCGCTCGGCCTCTGCGGTCCGGCCCTCCGCGCTCAGCTGGCGGCGCTCTTCCTTGCGGTCCTCATTTACCACAAACTTCGTCTTAATCGCGGTGGCCACGTCGCCGAGCTCGCTCCCGAGAGCGCGCAGCGGGTCGATCGCCACGCCAAAGCGGTCGGCATAGGCGTCGAAACCAACCAGCGCGCGCTCGGCCGCCTCGGCGTCCGCGCCGCCGCGACTCAGGCGATCGAAAGCCTGGAGTCGCAGTTCCGACAAACGGCGGGTGAGGGCCGTGTGCCCCTCCTCCTGCGCTCGGAGGTGGTCGACGAATTCCAGTCCGGCCAGCCGGTAAACCTCCAGGTTACGGCGGTTCTGGCCGAAGAAGCCCGCGCCCTCGCGCACCAGGAAGTATGAGATCAGCGCGAGGACGATCACCGCCACCACGGCGTTGCCCCCGAAGAACGCGCGAATCGCGTCGTCGGGCGTCAGGCCGAGGAAGCGCAGCCGGCGGCGGGCCAGCAAATGAGGGCGGGAGTCTGGCGCAGGCATGGGCCAGGTCACCGCACCGGGACGAAGCCGAGCCGGTCGGCGATTGCCTGCCCCCTGGTGCCAAGGGTGAACTCGACAAACCGTGCGGCCTCGCCCGCCGGCTCCCCGTTGCAATAGAAAAAGGTCGGGCGGGCGTAGGCATACTTCTTGTCTAGGATGTTCTCGCGCGTGGGCGCCACGCCGTTGATGGGCAACACCTTGATCCCGGCCGCCTTGAGGTAAGCGAGGCCGACGTAGCCGATGCCATTCGGGTTCCGGGCCACTTCCGCCACGATCTGCTCATTGCCGGCGAGCTTCTGGGAGGAGCGGGCGTAGTCGCGCTTGCGCATCGCGAGGTCCTTCCAGTCTGAATATGTCCCTGAGGACGTGTTGCGGGTGTAGACGGAGATTTTCCCCGGACGGCCGCCCGCGGCGGACCAATCCGTGACGTCCCCCGTGAAGATCTGCTCGACCTGCCGCGGGTTGAGGCGGGCGATGGGGTTGCGCGCATTGACGATCACGGCGAGGCCGTCGAACGCCACCACGATCCCGTTGAGGCGCACCCCCCGAGCGGCGGCGGCGGAGATCTCGGTGGCCTTCGCCTCCCGGGAACTCATCCCGAGTTGGGCCGTGCCCTCGATGATGGCCGAGATCCCGGTGGTGGAGCCCTCGGCCGCGATCTCAAATGCGACCCCCGGCCGAGTCGCCTTGTACTCCTCGGCCAAAGTCGGCACGAGCTTCGCACCCAGGGTGTCGGATCCCTTGATGACCAGTTTTTCCCCGCGCAGGGCGGGCGCGGCCAACAGGATCAAGGCGAAGAGGAGACGGGACACCTTCATTAGAATGATCGAGTTGCAACTGAACCTGTGGCTAGCGCCGGCCCCGCGCTGCTCGCTCCTAAAATGACGTCAAGCCCCCGCGGCCTGGGTAGACCTCGGAGCACCTCTCTGGCAGCGCCCCGATCCGCGCCGACGGCTGCCGCTGGGGCAGCCGCAAGGGAAATCGGGATAAGGATCATCGTCGGAATATGCAGGCTCATTGTTACAAATCCGCGTCGAATTCGTTACGACTGGACGAAGATCCGGCCCTCGCAAGGACCAGCACGCCTTGCGGATCAAGTGAGAGGTCCTCCGCGCCCGGCGTAACCCGCCTGTGACGTACGTGACATTCCCGTTACGCTTCGGACACGTCTCCGCGTCGGTGCGCGGCGGCCATTGACCTCCTCAGTGGCGCCTCGCTCAACCCTTCCGACACTCTCACCTCTCCATTTTTATGCTTAACGCACCTACTCGCGTGAGCGGGCTCCTCGCCGCCGCGCTCCTTCCTCTTCTCGCCTTAAATCTCGCAGCCCAAGGCTCCGGCGGCGTCGCCGGCCGGATCACCGACGCGGGCAACCGGCTCGCGCTCGCGGGCGCCCGGGTGACCGTGTCCGAGACCGGCCTGACGACCTTCGCTGACGCCACGGGTGATTACAGCCTGCCGGCCGTACCCGCGGGCAACCGCACCCTGATCTTCAGCTACGTCGGCTACGCGGAATTGACCCGCAACGTGACCGTCAGCGCCGGCGCCACCGCCCGCGTTGACGTCGCCTTCGGAGCGGACGTGGTCGCGATGGACAAGTTCGTGATCACGGGTAGCGCGGTTGGCTCGGCCCGGGCGCTCAACCAGCAGCGCGCCGCCGACACCCTCACCAGCATAATCGCCTCGGACGAGATCGGCCGCTTCGCCGACCAGAACGTCGCCGAGACGATGCAGCGCATCCCCGGTCTCGCGCTCTATCGGGACCAAGGCGAAGGCCGCTTCATCGTGGTCCGCGGCATCCGTCCCGACCTCAACAGCGTGCGGCTCAACGGTGTGTCGCTGGCCACCCCCGAACGCGGCGACCGGGTCGTGGCCCTCGATGTCCTGCCGACGGATTCGCTGGCAACGGTGGAGGTCACCAAGGTCCCGACCCCGGATATGGACGCGGACGGGTTGGGCGGGAGCATCAACGTGCGCACCCGCAGTGCCTTCGATGCCGACGGCCGCCAACTGCAGGCGACGGCGCAGGGCCAGTACAATCACCTCGCCGAGCGCTTCAGCAGCAAGTTCAGCGCGACTTACGGGGACCGTTCCGCGGACGGCAAGTGGGGCTTCATCTTCTCGCCAACCTGGCAGGCGCGCCGCTTTGCCACCAACAACTTCGAGGAGGACGGTGGTTACGAACTGCGGGCGGTTCCGGGCGCACCCGCCGGCACCCGCGCGCCGTTCCTAGTCGGCATTGCGTTTCGCGAGTACGAGATCACCCGCACGCGCTACGGCGCCTCCTCCGCGCTGGAATTCCGGCCCGACGCCCAGACCAGCCTCTACGTCCGCGGCACCTTTTCCCAGTTCAACGACCACGAGATCCGCTATGTTTACACGCTCCCGTTCGCGGAGGGCACCGTGAGCAACTTGAGTGACACCGGCGCGACGATCTCCGGCGTTCGGCGGGAGCGGCACGATATGCGTTACCGCCAAAAAGATCAGCAGATCCTCGCACTCGTGACAGGCTTCGAACGCACCGCAGGCAACTGGCAGCTCGATGGCCGGCTGGGATGGTCCAAAGGCGAGGAGCAGCGGCCCGACGAAGTGACCGTCCGTTTCCGCAAACCGAACCGCAACAGCACTTGGTCCTACTCGTTCGGCCCGGGGATGTATGCCCCCTCCTTCAGCGCCCCGACGGCGATCGTGTCCGACCCGTCCCAGTACAGCGAGATCAGCCGCTTCCGAGTGGTGAACTCCCCCGGCGACGAGTCCGAGCTCAACGTGGGCGTGAACGCACGCCGCAACCTGCGCCTCGCCGAAGCACCGGCTTACGTAAAGTTCGGCCTACAGCTGCGGGAGAAGGATAAGTCGGCGGCCAACGAGACCGTCGACCACGCCGTGCCCGCCTCTTTCACCTTCGCGGCAATGCGCGAGGGGCAGACCCCTGATGATTACCCGTTCTTCTCCTCGGGATACCGCGCCAGTACCCCCAAGGTGCTGCAGGCCTTCTATGGCAACCGCGCTGGCTTCACTCCTACCCGCCTCCTGCTGGAGAGCGTGCAGGATGACTGGGAGTCGACCGAGGACATCACCGCCGCCTACCTGATGGGCGGCACGACCGTGGGTCGCCTGAACGTGCTGGCGGGCGCGCGCCTCGAGCGGACCCGCTACGAAAATCGCGGCAATGAGCTCACGGGCACGACCGTGCGCGCCGCACGCCGCGGTCGCAGCTACGAGAATCTCCTCCCCGGGCTGCATCTGCGCTACGACCTCGACCGCCAGACCGTCGTCCGCGCCTCTTGGAGCAACTCCCTCGCCCGACCCTCCTTCGACGACAGCGCCCTACGCCGGAGCGTGAACGACACCGCCCGCCGCGTCACCGAGGGCAACCCCCGCCTGCTCCCGCTGGAGTCGGTCAACTGGGACGCCTCCGTCGAGCGCTACCTACCTTCCCTCGGGCTCGTCTCGGCCGCCGTCTTCCGGAAGAACATCTCGAACTTCACCTACCAGCGGGAGCTGCCGGGCGGCGACCCCGCTACCGGCTACACCCTCACGACTTTCGTCAATGGTCCCAAGGGGCACATCGAGGGCCTCGAGCTCGCCTGGCAGCAGCAATTCCGCAGCCTGCCCGCGCCCTTCAACGGACTTGGCTTCATGGCCAACTACACCCGCAGCAATAGCGAGGCGACCTACCCGACCCGGCCCGGCGAGCGCATCGAATTCATCGGCCAGTCCCGCGAGATCGGCAACGCCGCCCTGACCTTCGAGCGCGGCGGCCTGTTCCTGCGCCTCGCGCTAAACTTCCGCACGCCGCGGCTCCGCGAGGATGAACCCCTCGGCGGCGACGCCACCACGGACCGCTGGGTGGACGATCACCGCCAGCTCGACCTCTCCGCGAGCTACCGCCTGAACCGGAACTGGGAAATCTACGCCGAGGCGCTCAACCTCACGGACGAGCCGTTCCGCGTCTACTTCGGGAAGACCTCCTCCCGATTCGCGCAATTCGAGGAGTACGGTCTCTCCGCAAACTTCGGCGTCCGCTGGCGCCTGTGAGTCACGCTTGAAAAAAGGCCGGCCCCGCCAGGGCCGGCCTTTTTGCTGTCCCGCGGCGAACGAACGCCGCCGCGCCCTCCGCAGCCACTCGCCGGCCACCGGACTCAGCGTCCCTCCAGCAGGGCGTCGGCGATTTCCCGGTCACTCCGGCAGCGCGGCATCTTGTTCTGCCCGCCCCACTTCCCCCGGCGCTGGAGCCAGCCCGCAAAGGTGCCGTCCGGCACCAGCCGAACTTCCGGACTCTCTAGGCCGCCTCCCTTCCGCTTCGCCTCGTAATCCTCATTCCGCCGCTGCAGCCCGGCGTCCAGTAAGGAAGTCAACTGGTCCGCCTGCAGACCCGGCCGGGGCGCAGCGAGCTCGAGGAGCCATTCGTGTCGGCCCCGGCGCCCCGCGCCCCCTTCTCCGGTAAAACGCGGTGCCACGTGGAAGTTCGCCACGTCTAGTCCCAGCACTCCGGCCGCCTCGGCGAGCGTCTCCGTGACCTCGTGCTCGATCACGTGCTCGCCAAACGCGCTCAACTGCAGGCGGGTGCGCCCGCGGTAGACCAGCCGCGGCGGGTCGACCGTGACGAAGCGGACGACGTCCCCGATCACGTAGCGGCAGAGGCCCGCCGGAGTGGACAAAAGAAGGACATAATCGACGCCAGGCGAGACCTCGGCCAGCGGCACGATGCGACCTGCGAGTTCGCCCAGCCGCGACTCGTCGTAATCCGCGAGGGGCAGGAATTCGTGGTAAATCCCCGCGTCCGCCAGCAGCCGGAGACCCGCCACGGGCTCGGTGTCCTGGGCCGCAATGAACCCTTCCGAGGCCGGGTAGACCTCGTGGAAGTGGACCCCCGGACCGGCGACCGCGGCGAGTTGGCGGGCGAACGGGCCCAGGGGTACGCCGCCGTGGACAATGCACTCCAGGCGAGGCCACACCTCGCGCAGCACGGATCGTCCGGTCGCGGCCAGCACCTTCTCCGCCAAAATGAGGAGCCAACTCGGGATGCCCGCGACCAATGTGAGATCCCGCGCGCGCGTGCGCGCCACGATCGCGTCGAGCTTCGCCGGCCAGTCCGCGACGAGCGCGATCTCCCGCCCCGGCTCATACAGGTGGCGCTCCACCCAACCCGGGAGGTTGAGGGCCGTGATGCCGCTTAGGTCTCCGCACAGGATCGGGGGGCCGCCGGCCGCGGGCAGCGGCGTGAGGACAGTGGAGCCGCCCAGAAACAGGTGGCGGCCACGGAAGACATCCGCGTGGCCCACGCGCCCCGCGTGGAAGAGCAGCGAGAACAAGCCGGTACGTCGGAAATGAACCAGCATCTCCGCGGTGACGGGCAGGTACTTTGTGCGGCCGGCGGTGGTGCCGGACGAGACCGCGAAGTAAGGGCACCGCCCGCGCCAGAGCACGTCAGCCTCCCCGGCCTTCATCCGCTCGATCCACGGCAGGAATTCTTCGTAACGCCGCGGCGGGAGGGCACGCCACGCGGCCGGGGTCATCCCGGGCCGCAGGCCGTACTCCCGGCCGAAGGCCGTGCCCGCCCAGCCGCGACACAGTCCACTCCAGGCCTCAACCTGCCCCACCCGCGCGGCATCGGGCGAGGCCAGACGAGCGCGCAAACGTTCCCCGGCGATGCCAGCTCCCGCGGCGAGCAGTCCCCGCCACCACGGCCGGCGGGGCAGTTCGGAGGCCGCGGCACTCATGCCGCGAGCGGCCACCGCTGCGCGCGCAACCGAGCGTAAAAGGCCTGCAGCGGCGGCAGGAACTCGAACACGTGGAAGACCAGCGAAGCGTGCTGCACTGGAGGCTGGCCGGGCGCGGCCCGAACCTCCCGCACGTTGCCGTCCGGAAAATAAGCGCGGTGCGCGTGGCGGAACGCGAACAGCGAGGGCGCCGCCGCGTCGAGCATCCCCTCCTCCCGCTCCGCGAACAGCACGAGGGCCGGGGCCGTGCTGAGCGGGAGCAGACCTGGCGTGAAATAGCCGGTCGGGGAACACATCTCCCTCATCGCCTGCACCCGAGCACAAGCGCCCTCGTCAGTGATGCCCCGAATCGTGCCTAAGACGCCCTCGTGCAGGCGATGCAGCTCGCGCGCGGTCATCAGCCGGCGGAGCGCGAGCTTGTTCTGGGCCCCCGCCTCGAACATCCGCGCGAACAGCACCCGCGCGCGCTCAACCGCCGCGGCGCCAGGGCTAGCCGCCTCCTGCAGGAACGGCTTCAGGGCCCGGCCGATCAGGGTTCCCGGCTTTCCGGTACCGGGAGGCACCACGTCCTCCACGCAGGCGACGGGACTCACCAGCACCACGCCGCCCAACGGGAGCGTGACGCCTCGCGCCCGCGCCCGTCGCAACCATTCCAGCGCCAGACCCGCGCCGAAACTCACCGCGAACACGACGGGGCGCTGCCCGCGCCGCTTTAGGTCCTCGAGCAGGTCATCCAGTTGCGCGAGGAGCAGCGGGAGCGAGAACCCGTCGGCCGGATAGTGGATGGAATAGACGTCCCCGGAAGAGAGTAGGAAGCGCCGGAGCAGGAAGATCTGCTCCCCCGCGTCGGGGACGAAGCCGCCGAGCACGATGGTGGGGACGCTACCCCGACCCGCTTCCCGCCGGATCTCGGCCCGGGGCGCGGTGCCGCCACAAGACGCCGCGGACGGTTCCACCGCCGGCCGGAAGGGCAGCGCGCCCGCCCGCACCCGCCGGTCCTCCACGGTCCGCACTAGAGTGTGCAGCGAGCGCAGGGGGGCGGCGTGCAGCAGCGAATACCAAGTCTGGGGCGGGGCGAAGCGCGGCAGAGGCATTGCCGCCACGGACGGGCAACCCAGACGCCCCCTCAACCCGAAACCGGCCCGGCCATCCGGAAGTCACCGTTTCGCCACCGTTCCGTCACGCCGGTGGCGAGCGGGTTACGGGACTTCCCGGCCCAGTGCCGCCCGCAAGTCATCCCAGGCGTAGTAGTGAAACGTGCGATTGTCGGACATCGCGACAAACAGGCCGCCGGGAAACCCCGGTAGCGGCGCTTGGGAGATCTCACAGCCATCGGTCTCACGGGTCGAAAGCCGCACGCTGCCCCATTGGCGATGGTCGTGCAGGCGCCCCGGGGGCCCCTCGGGCGCAAAGACCCGAAAGGTCCACGCCTGCTGGTTCGAGACAATGATCGCGCCCTCGGTCCCGTCCCCCGACCGGATCGCGATCCCCTCGTGGTCCCCGGCAAAGCCCGTCGCTCCGAGCAGCGCTAGCTCTGCGTTCCCCTCCGGCGCATCCGGATCCGCGGCGTACTTGCGCACCCCGACGCCCTCGTCGCTGTAGTAGACCCAACCCCGCTCGGTATCGACCGCGATGGCCTCAATCTCCTTGCGCCCGCTGTAGGCGCCGAACGCCCGTACTCGGGTGGCGCGCACCCGACCCGGCGCCGCCTCCTCCAGGCGATACTGCAGGAGGTAGCCGTCGGCCGGGCCGTCCTTGCCGCCGACGAAGACGAACGTCGTGCCGTCGCGCGCTCGGCGGTACCCGGCCACGCCCATCGGGGACCGCGACGGATCTCCCTCCATCACGGGTAACCCGCCGCCGTCGAGTGGCGCGAGGTCCGGCAGGCGGAAGACCCTCAGCCGGCCGGCCTCGCGCTCCGTGACCAAGGCCACGTCGACCGCGCCTCCGCCCAGGCGGACGCCCCGAAGGACATCGACATTGTTGGGCCGCGCGAGCGGGGCCACGCGGGCCACGATCCGGCCGGCGAGGTCGAAGGCGTAAAGCCCGCCGGCCGAATCTTTGTCGGTGCCGAGCACCAGACTGCGCGCGGGATCCTCCGGGTTGATCCAGATGGCCGGATCGTCAGCGTCGTGCGGCACGGGCGCCGAGACCACCCTCGGGGCCAGCGGCAGGTTGGTGGCCAGCGGGTCGGGCGCAGGCGAGCGGGTGCAACCCACGGCCAATGCGAGCACGAGCAGTCCCGGGAGGATGCGGAGAGGGAGGGTCACGCCCCACGCATTCACGGTTTCCGACGCCGCGCAAGCGCCGGGGCCGTCACGTAATCTTAACGTGTGCCCGCACCCCGATTCTTGCCGTGACCGGACGCGCCGGCAGGGTCGCCGCGTGCCCTCCCGTCTCCCCTCGCCTCTTCCCGGCGCCTTGCGGGCCGAGGCCCGGACCCTATTCACCCTCGCGGAAGCCGCCGCCGAGAACGGCCTCTTCGCCACCACCCGGCTGGCGGCACGCTGGCGGGCTCTCGCCCGGCGCTGCGCGGACCGGGCCCCGCTCGAGGAGGCCGCACCCGAACTCCACGCGTTGCTGGAAACCGCGCTGGCCCGGCGCGGGGTCAATTCCGGTTGGATCGGCGAACGGTGGCACGCGCTCGAGGCCCGTCTTCGCGCCCGGCCCTAGGCGGGCGACCACCGCGTGCGGTCGCAGGGCCCGCGCGGAGGTCAATCGTGCAGGCAACGGCGCAGGGCCGCCACAAAACGATCCAGGTCCGCGACGGAATTGTGAAGGTTGGGTGTCACCCTTAGCCCGGAGAATTCGGGGTGCACGATCGCCCGGACCAAAATGCCTTCTCCGCGGCGCAGTTCCTCGGCGACCGGCCGCGGGTCGCGCCCGGGCAGCGACAGGGTGGCGATCGCTCCTGCGCCGTTGTCTTCAACGCGCGTCAACCGCCGAACGCGGGGGTCGTCGGCGACCGCGGCGAGCCAATGGTCGCGGAGGAAGCGGAGTCGGGCCAGCTTGGCGGATGGCCCCACCCGCCGCCACCAATCCAAGGCCGGCAGGATCCCAAGGAAGGGCGCGGCCGCGATCGTTCCGAGGCTCTCGAACTTGCGAATGTCGTCGCGCCTACGGGCCGCGCTGGGAAACAAGGGCCAGACACCCGCCACCCGATCCCGGCGCAGCCGGAGGAAGCCGGTCCCGAACGGGGCGCCCAGCCACTTGTGCAGCGAAGTCCCGTAGGCATCTGCGCCGAGATCGGCCGGCGAAGAATCCAAGTGGGCGAAACCGTGAGCACCATCGACGACCACGGCGACCCCGCGGGCTTGCAAGGCCGCCGTGAGCGCCGCGACCGGAAGCACTTGGCCGGTGAGATTTACCACCTCGCAAACCAAGGCCAGGCGGGTCTGCGGGCGCACGGCCCCCAGCCAGCGGGCCACCACTTCCCCATCCGGAGGCAAGGGTACCGGAAGCCGGATCCGGTCGATCCCGATGCCGTCCCGTTCGACCCGCTGATCGAGCCCCTCCTGTAAGCGCCAGTAATCCTGCGTGGAGGTCAGCACCCGTTCGCCGCGGGCCAGCGGCCAACCTAGCAGCACGTTCTGGAGCGCCTCCGTCGTGTTGCGCACCAACGCCACCTCCTCAGCCGGGAAACCGGCGGCGGCGGCCAAAGCGGACCGCACCTCCTCCAGCCGCGGTAACTGCTCGCGGAGTAGGTGCACCGGCGGCAGGCGACGGGCGGCGTCCCAGGTCCGGAGAAAGGCCTCGTCCACCGCGCGCGTCGGGGCCTGCACGCCGCCGCTCTCGAGGTTCAACTGCCCCGGGGTAGGATCCCACGCGGCCGACACATCGGCCCAGGCCGCCTCGTCGTCCGGGCGCCGCCCCACGCCCCGGACGACCGGGGAGAGGGCGAGCCCGCCCAGTCCGCCGGCCAGAAATGCGCGCCGGGGCAGAGGCACCAGCTTCAGAAGCCTTGGTTGAGCCGCACGTACCAGCGCCCGCCGTCCGCGTCGTAGGGCGAGTTACGGGAATAGAGCAGGCCGTTCGCGGCGTTGAACAACGCCTTGTCCGGGTAACGGTCGAGGACGTTCTCCGCACCGAGGACCACGCTGGCGCGGCGCGGCAGCTTTAGGGTCACGGAGAGGTCGAGGAGCGTCTGAGCGCCGAACTCCTGCACGATCGTCGAGTTGGACTGGGCATCGATCCACGGGCCGAAGTGGCGGACCCGAAACTGGCCCGACCAGCGGGCGTGCTCCAGCGCCACAACCAAGTTGCCGCCGCGGCCCGGAATGCGCCGCTCGAGGTTGAGGCGCCCGTCACGTGAGATGATCCGCGGGTCGAAACGCACGGCCGTGGTCTGGTTGCGGTTGAAAGCAGCCGTGGCCGTCAACCGGAGGGTGGGATCGATCCGCCACCCGCGGGAAACGGTGACGTCGAGGCCCTCTGTCCGCGTGTCGAAGGCATTGGTGAGGAAGTTCACTAGGTTCAGGTTCGCCGCGTCGGTGACGCCGGTGGCGACCAGCTGGGCGCGCTGGGCGGCGGTCAGGGTGAAGCCTTGGGAGATGTTCAGGCGGTCGCGAACGTCGATGCGGTAAACGTCCGCGGTGACCGTCAGGCCGGCGAGCGACCACACCAGCCCCGCGGAACCCTGCCGGGACTTTTCGGGGGTGAGCGGCTTGGCGCCGAGGAACTGAGCTACGGGGTTGGTGACCCCAATCTGCCCGGAAGTGAAGAGCGTGGAGGTTCCGGGAAGCAGGCCCTGGCTGGTTCGCGTGTAGTTGGAGAGCCCCGGCGTCGGCGCGTGGAAGCCCGTGCTCACGGTGCCGCGGACAGCGACGCCGGCCACCGGCTCCACGCGCGCCGCAAGCTTGCCATCGAGAGTGGATCCGAAATCGGCGAAGCGTTCCACGCGGGCGGCTGCGGCCAGCGAGAGTCCGCGCACCGGCTTCAATTCTAGATCCGCGTAGGCGGCGTGGCTGGACCGCGCGGCGTCGACGACCTGACTCGGGCTCCAGCCGGGGAACCCGTTGGCGCCGACTGGAAGATCCGCGAGCGGACCAACATCCCAGGAGAAACGATCGCCGGGCCGGATCCGGAACTCCTCGCGGCGGACCTCCGCGCCCACCGCAAGAGTGGTCGGAGCGGCGAGCTCCCACGCCCGAGGCTGGTAGACCACATCGACATTGAGGTTCTGCTCGCGCTGGCGCAGCCCACCGGCGTCGAACTCGCGGGGCGAGAGGGCGCCGAACGAGGCGTTGATGGTGTTGCGCAGGAAGTAGTCGAGACGGTTGCGGCCGACGCCCGCCGCGACATCCCAGCGCCACTCGCCGCCCACGGTGCCCCGCACGCCGGCTACGGCCGACCAGTCAAGATCTCGGGTGCCGAAGTAGGGCGTGAACCCGCCCGGGAAGGACTCGAGCAGAGAATAAGTGGGCTGGAGGGAGGACGGAGCGTTCTGGAAGGCGGAACGGCGGAACGCGGCGTTGGTGTCCGGATTGCGCCAATTGAAGTCGTCCAGGCCATCGCTGAAGCCCAGCAGTAGGTGCCCGTAGGCCGTCACCCCAGGCGCGACATCATTGCGGGCGTTCACCGCGAGCCGCTGGGCGCGGCGGTCGGGCTGGCCCCAACGCTGCACCGGATCCGGCACCAACCGGGCCCGCTCCGGGTGCGCCCGGACGTAGGCGAGCGCGTCCGCGCGCTGCACCGAGCGTGAGGTGCGCTCCGCGTTCGTCGCCTCGTAGCCGAAGGAGACCACCCCGCCGCGGCCGACGGGAAAACCGTAATGCAAACCGGCCTGCCGGTTGAGCCCGTCACCCCCGAAGTACTGCGCGACCTGACCGTAGCCCTCGAAGCCTAGGCTGTCCTTGAGCACCAGGTTGATCACCCCGGCAATGGCGTCCGAGCCGTACTGGGCGGAGGCGCCATCCCGCAGCACCTCGACCCGTTGCAGCAGAAACGAGGGGATCTGCCCCAGATCCGCCGCCTGATAGCCGGAGGGACTGATGAACGCTGAGCGGTGCCGCCGACGACCGTTCACGAGCACCAGCGTCTGGTCCGGGGACAGGCCCCGCAGCCGCGCGGGGCGCACGAAGGCGAGCCCCTCCCCGATCGTGAGCCGCTGCACGTTGAACGAGGGCACCGCCTGGGTGAGCGCGTCAGTCAACTCCGAGGACGCGGAGCTCCGGATCACCGCGGCCGGGACCACGTCGATCGGCGCCAGCGACTCCGTGGCCGAGCGGCCGATCTGCCGCGTGCCGGTGACCACGACCGAGGCGAGCCGCTCGGGCTCGGCGGGAGGCACCGCCGCGGAAAGCAGGGGCGCGACGAGGAGCGAGACGAGGAGCCGGGAGGAACGCACGGGAAAGGGAACGGGGAGGGAGCGGGACATCTTCGGATGATCAGGGCAGTTCGTAGACCTCAACGAGCACGAGCCCGCCCGCGCCGGTCGCGGCGGAGGCCGTGACCGTGTAGGCACCGGGATCGAGTTGCGCGATCACCGCCGCGTCGCGGCTCCCCTCAGTGAGGGGGAAGGCGCCCGCGCGCGTGGCCGCGACCCGCAGGGCCGGGGCATCCGCCTCCGTCCAGTTGTCATTCAGCGCGACGCGCCGGCCGGCCGCGTCGTGCACCGCAAGCTGCGGGTCGGCGAGCGCTCCGGCCACGCCGTAGGCGGCGAGCGAGGGGCCCACGGCGCGGATCAGCACCGGCCGCGGCCGCGCGCCGGTAACGACGAAGCCGTGGATGTGGGCGGCTTCGCCCACGCCGGCCGTGCCCCGACTGGAAGAGTTCGCCAGCCGCGTGGGCAGGGAAAGCCGGTAAACGAGCACCATATTGTCGTTGTCGAAGCGCTCCGCGTAGGCGCCACCATCCTGGAAGCCGGCCGTCGTGATGAAGTCGTTGTCGTTGCCGACAAACAGGAACCAGTCGTCCGGAGCGGCCGGATCGAGGGCGGGCACCAGGGCGAGGGCCTCCCATTTCTCGGAAAGCGTGTTCGCGTTGTCGACCGGGCCATTGTTCAGGCCGAAGCGCGCAAGTTGCCCCGCCTCGTTGAGATCAACGAGGACCGTCGAGCTCGCCGGCACGATCCCCGCCACGAGATTCCCGCCGGGCGCCACCGGCGTGCCGGCAGTCTCGTAGGGGGTCCCGACGAGGTTCGTCGCCCCACGCAGGTCGTAGACCAAAATCGAGCGGTAGGCAGAAACGGGGTTAGCCAGCCCGCGCCCATTACCGTCCCGCGCGAGGACGAGGATCTGGTGATTGTTCAGCGCGAAGATCTCGCTTTGCGCGGCGACCCGGGTCGCGGTGCCGACGAGGAAGGTGGGCAGGGCCAGCACGTGATGGCCGGTCAGCCGGGGTTCCGCTCCGGTCACGTCATAGGACAACAGCCGGGTGTGGCGGCGGGGACCCGATCCACCGGTGCCGCCGTCCTGACGGGTAGCGGACTGGAGGAGCGTGAACAGCGTCTTGCCGTCCGGGGAAAGCGCGAGGCCCTCCAACCCTTGGTTGTTTTGGCGGCCAGTGACCGGGTCGGCGGGCGAAGGAACCGGCTGACCCGTCCCGGGATTGTTGGAGGCGAAGGAGTCCGCGCCGCCCCGCTTGGGGATCAGCGCCTCCGGCGGGCGCAGCGCGGAGAGGAGACGACCCTCGGCACTGAAGCGGAAGACGTAGGGGCCATACTCGTCGCTGACCCAGAGCGAACCGTCCGAGTTGACCACGATGCCCTCGGCGTCGAGGGAGAGACGGCCGTTGAAGGCCTGGGGCAGCGCGGGGAAACCAGGCCGGCTGCCGGTGCCGGCGCTCACGGGATCGAGGGAAGTGAAGGGCCGGCCATCGGCCTCGGTGTAGCGGACCGAGTCCACCAGCTCGAGGAGCACCTGGTCCTGGCTGCTGGCGCCGGCCGGGGCGGGGCGGAAGGTGACCGCGAGACGGTTGAACCGAGGGATGTAGTTCGTGGTGCCCGCGCCGTTGTACCCTCGGTCGGGCTGGCCGAAGAGGATCCCGCGGTAGGATCCGTCGCGCTCGCGCCGCCACGTGCCCGGCTGGAACGCGAAGGCGGAAAAGGAGCCGAAGGTCTCCCCGAAGCGGTCCCGCTGGGCCGCCGGGATGCGGCCCACGCCGACGAGGCCGTGATTGACGAACGTCTGACCGCCGAGGAAGGCGACCCGGGCGGGTTCGGCGGCCGCGGCCAGAGCCAGCGGGACAGTGAGGCTGATCAGAGACAGGAGCGGGGGAAGGATACGCATCGGAAGCCAGCGTGCCGGGTGCAGGTCACAAACCGGCGGCGGTGGAGTTACAATCTCCCCATTTTTCCCCCGGATATTTCACCGGCTTGTCACGCCCGCGGATTGCCCCGACGCGCCGGCCTCCGCTCGCTCGCTACACCGCGCCCTCAAGCGCACTTCCCTATGACCTCCGCACACGGCATCCGCCGCTGGGCGCTGCTGGCTTTTGGCGCCGCGCTGGCCGGCACCACGGCGCGCGCCACCACTGACCTCGCCCGTGGGCTCGATTGCTACCAGGCCGGTCGTTACGCCGAGGCCCGGCGCCTGCTCCGCGCCGCCGAGATCAGCCGGCCTGCGGATCCCGACCTTGAGTTTCACCTCGGACGCCTCGCGCTCTGGTTCGACGATGCCGGTGAGGCCCTGACCCGGCTGGAGCGCGCGGTCGCCGCCGATCCCGGCGACGCCCGGCTGCACAACGCGCTGGGCGACGCCTACGGGCTCGCGGCGACCACCGCCCCGCTGTGGCGCAAACCGGGCCTCGCCCGCCGCTGCCTCGCCGCCTACGAGCGCGCGGCCCGCCTGGAGCCCCGGCAGCCTGCGTACCAGTGGAGCCTCCTCGGCTTCCACGCGGTCGCCCCCCGCCTCGCTGGCGGCGACCGGGACGAGGCCCGCCGACAAGCGGCCGCGCTGGCAGAACTGGACGAGGCCGAAGGCCGGATTGCGCGCGCAACCCTCGCGCTGCTGGCGGAACGCCCCGAGGCGGCTTTCGCGGAATTCGAGCCCTTCCTGAAGGTCAACCCGGACGATCCCCTCGCGCTCTACCAGTTCGGCCGTTGCGCCGACCTCGGGCGGACGCGCCAGCGGGAGGGCATCGCGGCGCTCGAACGTTGCCTTGAGCTCCCGCTGCCGTCGGACGCCGACGCGTCGACGGTCGCGCTGATCCATCACCGTCTCGGCAATCTCTGGGCTCAGGTCGGAGAACCGGCCCGGGCCGCCGCCGCCCACGCGGCCGCGACCCGGGCCCAGCCCGACTTCAACCTCGCTAAGCTGCAACTGCGCCGGTGAACCCCGCGCTCAGAAGCGCCGCGCGAACTCCAGCGTCCAGGTGCGGCCCGGCAGCAGCGCCTGGTTGACAGAAGCATCGTAGCTGAAGCCCTCGGACGTCGCGAGGGGCGGCTCCACGTCGGTCAGGTTGACCACGCCCACCCGGATCTGCACGCCCCGGAGCGCGGCGGGCGCACCCGCGCCGAGCCGGCGGCTGACCAGAACGTTGAAGCTTAGTGTCGGCTCGATGACGCGGCGATACACCGTCCGGTCGGCGCTGGTAAACGGCTCCAGGTAACTAGGGCGGCCAAGAGAATCATAGACTGCGGCCGTAGTGGTGGCGCCGGCATCGTGGGTCCGGCCGACGTAATAGGCTCCGAAGGAGCCCGCCCAATCTCCGCGACGCCACGCGACGTTGGTCGTGCCACGCCAGCGGGCGGCGCCGCCGCCGTAAAGCCCGTTGTTAACCGTCGGGGGCAGATTGGCCGGGGCGAGGGTCGACTCGGACTTCGCAAGGTAGGCCCAATCCGAATTGAGGGTGACCTGCCCGAAGGGCAGCCGCGGGATCACGTAGTTAACCCCGAGATCCCAGCCCTCGTGCGCGCTCGAGGAAAGGTTCAGGAATGGGCGATTGAGGGAGAAGATCCGTCCCGCGGCCGCCTGCGGGTTACCGGGGTTGGCCGCATTGTAGGCGGCGAAGGCGGCCCGGTCCTCGGGCGTGAGCGCGAAGCGGACGACGTCGGGGTCGCCCTTGTAGGCGGGGGTGCCGCTACCGAGGTCGATCGCCGCGGCGGGAACGCCCGCCGCCAGCTGCGCCCGGGTGTAGGCGCGGATCAGGCCTGTGTCGCTGTCACGAATCTGCGCGGCGCTTCGCTGGCCAAGCAGGTTCGTGCGCCGGATGCTCCAGTGGTCGGCGGTGACGCTCAGTCCCGGGAACGCGGGTACATCGAGAACGATTCCCCAGGTGCGGCCCTCGGACTCCTGCGCCCGCAGCCGTGGGTTGCCGCCGAAGTACGTGCGCTGAACGTAGGGTCCCTCGTTGAGGAGCGGGTTGCGGTACGTGTCGACGTCGCCGGCACCCGCCGAGATGGTCCAGCGCGGGCTGGTGAACAGGGCCGCTAGGCTGGGCGCCATAAAGCCCTCGTTGTAGGAGGCGCGGAGCATCACCGCCGGGAGCGGACGCCAGTTGAGCCCCACCTTCGGCTTGGTCGTACGGCCGAAGTCGCTGTAGCGTTCGTGCCGCGCGGAGGCGGTGAGCTCGAGCGATTGGACGAGGGGCAGGGGCCGCGCGCGATCGACCAGCGGGACCACGACCTCGCCATAGAAGCTACTGATCCGGCGGTCGCCGCGCACGTCGGGCCGCGGGGGGTGGAGCAGGAAGTCGTTGTTGGTGGGATCTAGGCCCGAGCCCTCGGGATTCTCGCCGCTGAACGGCGGGCGCAGGTCCTTCAGGTCTTCGGCGCGGAACTCGGCCCCGAAGGCGGCCATCACGTCCGCGCCCCGGAGGCGGAACAGGCGGCCGGTCGCGCGCAGGTCACCGCTGGTGATCGAGCTCCAGGCCTCGCGCACGTAGACCGCGGAGAACGAGTCCACCACGGAGGCGGGATTGACGTAGGGCCGGTCGGCGACCACGGCGTTGCCCTGAACACGGAAGGTGTACCCAAAGGGGTTGTAGGCCGAGGCGTCGGTGCGCTGCAGCGCGGCCTGCAGACGGCTCTCCCGCACATCGGGGTTCGCCTCGTCGACCCCGGCGACCTCGTTGAAGAAGCCCGAGCCCTCCCAGGTCCAGCCGCCTCCCAGCCGCCCGCGCAGGCCGGCGGCGACGCGCACAACGTCCGCGCGGGTGTTTACGGTCTCGGCGGCGAGGCCGGCGAGGGTCATCGCGGTGAAACTGACCGTGCGCGGCGCGCCCGTGAGACGGGGAGAGCCATCGGCGTTCGCCGCGCCCGTCGGATGGTAGAAGCGCGACCCGTAGGGGTTGTAGGGATTGTCGATCGCCATCACCGCCAGCTGGTCCGAGGTCGGGGCGTTGAGCGCGAGCGGCTGCCGGCGCATCGTCGAGCGCGACTTGTAGTACGAGAAGTCAGCGAAGGCCGTGATCCCGGGCACGACGTCGAGCTCGGCCGAGACGAAGGTGTTGCCGCGCCGGACCCGGGGAGCGGCCATTCCGAACTGATTAAGATCAAGGAAGAACTCGGAATCGGTCGCCCGGCTCGGCGCCGCCGTCGTGAGCACCGGGGTACCATTGACCGGCCGGAAGTAGTTTGCCGCGGTGGCGGTGCCCACCCGAAAGGTCGGCCAGTAGCCACGGGCGGAGCGGGCATCAAAGGGTCCGCCGGGCAAGTTGAACGGGCGCTCGGCGCGCGCGGAACTGTTCGCCGTGCGGCTGAAGTCCCGCTCGTTGAGGAATATCGCGTCGCGGTACAAGCTCTCGACAGTGGCGAACAGGCGCCCTCGCCCACCGGCGAACGGCGTCCCAAACGTCAGCGTGGCCTGCACGCTTTCCCCGCCTCCTGCCTCGGGCAGGCCGAAGCGTAGGGTCGTCTCCGCGCCCTGATAGTCGCGGCGCAGGACATAGTTGATGACCCCGCCAACGGCATCGGAGCCATAGATCGCGGAGGCGCCGTCGCGCAGCACCTCGATGCGCTCGACCCCGCGGGTCGGGAGCTGGTTGACGTTCACCGCCTGCGAGAGCCCCGCGGTCATCGGGTTGATCGCCATCCGGCGCCCGTTCACCAGAATCAGCGTCGCCGTGGCGCCAAGGTTGCGCAGGTTCAGGTTGGCATTGTCTCCGCGCGCCCCGGATGAACCCAGCCGGGTCTCGTTCTCCGGCAGGTTCACCACCGAGGGGAGAGACGTGAGCAGATCAACCGGCAGCAGCGCGCCACGCACCTCCATCGCCGCCTGATCGATCACGCTCACGGGGACGGAGCGCTCGGAATCCACCCGCTGGATGTTGGAGCCGGTGACGAGGACGCGCTGGAGCTGGATCGGATCGGCCTCGCCGCGGGCCGGGGCGGGCGCAGCCGCGGAGAGCGTGGCGGCGGAGAGGAGTAGGCAAGCGACCGCGGTCAGCGGGCGCGGGAGGAGGGAGGGAAGCGAGGGCATCGAGACGCCTTCATCGCGCGTGGCCCGGCACCCGCAAACCCCAACCGGCGCCGTGACCTACTCTTAAACGGAGCGTGACGCGTCTGTAACGGGCACCGGTCCAGGACCGGCCGCCCCACCCCTGGGGCGGCCGGCATTATGACACCTGACCCTGGAACAAACCACTGACGGGCGGGAGCTCAGCGAGTCCGTTCCCACGGGCAAAGCGATTCCGGCGCCGCCGCCTGAAATTCACGCCCGCGTGACCGCACCGCCACACGAAAGGGCCAGGTGTGGCGGTCAGGTGAATTCCGCGGGCCTCGCGTCGGATGCACCGTAACTTTGCGAGACAGTAACCGGGTCGACGCGGGATCGCCATCCAGCCCGGGCATTCTCCCGCGGCCTATGCAAAACCATCCCTCCCCCCGCGGTTCCCGCCGCGGCCTCGCCCGCGCGCTGGGAATCTTCGCCGCGCTGCTGCTGCCCGCCCTCGCCTCCGCCCAGGACAACGCCGCCGTCGCCGGCCGCGTCGCCGACGCCCGCACCGGCTACTCCCTCCAGGGGGCCGTGATCCGCGTGGAAGGCACCTCCGCCGTGGCCTACAGCGACGCCAACGGACGCTTCCGCCTCGCCGGGCTGCCCGCCGGCAACCGCGCGCTCGAGGTCGAGTACGTCGGCCTCGATCCGCTCCGCCGCAACGTCGCCCTCACCGGCGGGACCACGGTGGAGGTCGAGCTGCGCCTCGAAAGCCGCACCCTGCAGATGGAGGCCTTCACCGTCGCGGAATCGGTGCGCGGCCAGGCCCTCGCCATCAACCAGCAGAAGACTGCCAGCGGGCTGGTGAACATTGTCTCCGAAGAGACCTTCAGCACCAACCTCGGGGGCAACCTCGGCTTCACGCTGCAGCAGCTGCCCGGCCTCAGCGTCAACGAGGGCGAGGACGGCGAGCCCTCCGGCGTCAACATCCGCGGCCTCGAGGCGAAGTACAATTCCGTCCAAGTCGACGGCAACCGGATGCCCTCCTCGGCGAATTCCCGCGCCTTCTCCGTGGGCCAGCTGAACGCCGACGCGGTCGCCAATATCGAGGTCATCAAGGCGGCCACGCCCGACCGCGACGGTGACGCCCTCGGTGGCATCATCAACGTGATCTCCCGTTCCGCCTTCCAGCGCGAGGGGCGCGCGGTCGAGCTTAACCTGGGCGGCCTTTACTACGACAAGCGAGACAAGTGGAACGGCAACGTCTCCGTAAACTACCTCGACCTCCTCAGTGTAGGCGGCGGGCAGAAGAACCTCGGGGTCGGCGTGAACCTCGCTTGGTCCGAGACTTCCCGGGATTACGACAACTTGGACAAGGACTACGCGGTGCTGCAGCCCCAGTTCGAGCCAGCTCTTCGCCTAACCGCTCCGCTCTACTTCCATACCAACGCGGCACCCCAGACGAACTACCGGACCACCTCGGCGCTCAGCGCCAACCTGTCGCTCGACTACCGCGTGGGTCCCGCCACCACGGTCTACTTCCGTCCCTTTTACCGCCATCAGGAGACGGATTCGGAAAAGCCCCGCGCCCGCTACTACATCAACGCGAACCACAACTTTAATTCCGCAACCGGCACCAAGAGCATCGCCGAGGCCACCTACAACACGGGGCGCAGCCTGCCGACGGTGCTGACGGAACTGCGGTACCAGAATGACCTGAGTTTCGCGGAGAACGACGTCTACGGCGCTTCGCTCGGCGGCCAGCACCAGGTTGGGGCCACCACGATCAGCCTGGACCTGTTCCGCTCCAACAACGACTCCAACCGGGACAAGTCCCTCGCCTACGTGATCCGCAACCAGGGCTACCAGTTCGGCTACGACCAAACCGTCCGCTGGAAGCCCGTGTACACCATCCTCAACGGCAAGGATCCCTACGACGTCACCTCCATCAATCGCGGTGACCTCACCTACTCCCCGCGCGACGCCGCGGAGAAGGCCTCCAGCCTGCGCCTCGACGTGGAGCGGAAGTTCACCTCGGACGGCCTCGCCGGCGCGTTCAAGTTCGGCGGTAAGTTCCGCTCGAACGTCAAGGAGCAGGACCAGGCGTCGATTGTCTACCAGACCGGAAGCAACGCCGCCGGCTTCCCCTACGCTTCGATCCTGCGCCGCACGGAGGAGAAGGCCTTCGGCGCCCTCCCGATCTACCAGTACCCGGACTTGGCCAAGCTCGACGCCCTCCGGCGCTCCAGCCCGCAGCTCTTTGCGCTGCAGGTGAACAGCGCCCTCCAGAACGACGTGGTCAACGACTACCGCGCGCAGGAAGACGTCTCCGCCGCCTACGCGATGGGGACGGTACGCTTTGGCCGGACCACGCTCATCACCGGGGTCCGGATGGAGCACAACACCTTCGAGTCCCTCACCTACCGCCACAATAGCAACGCGCCCGGATCGCCTACGGCCGTCTCAGCGCAGCGGGACTACACGATGTGGCTCCCTGGGCTCCACCTGCGCCACGAACTCGCGAAGAATCTGATTCTGCGCGAGAGCTACAACCGTAGCTACAGCCGACCGGACGTGAATTCCCTAGTGCAGGGACTGAACCTCGACACCAACACCGGTAACATCTCCGGCGGGAACCCGAACCTCGCGCCCTCGACCGCGCACAACCTCGACGTCCAACTGGAGTACTACACTCCCAAGGGCGGCCTCTATTCGGCCGGCGTCTTCTACAAGAAAATGAAGGGCTTCTATTACCGCTCCTCCCTGCGCTTTACCAACACGGATGCAGCCGGATACCCGATCCCGGATCCGAACGGCGCGCGCGTTTACACCACCACGGACAACGCGCTCGGCGCGGTGAACTACGGCCTTGAACTCATCGCTCGCCAGCGCCTGCTCTTCCTCCCTGCCCCGCTGAACGGCCTCGGCGTCTCGCTATCGGCTACTCTGACGAAGAGCGACGGCAAATACCCGGGCCGATTGAACGAAAAGCTCCCGACCTACGGCTTTAGCGATCGCATCTACAATGCGGCGCTGGAGTACTCCGGAGGCGGTTTCCGGGCCCGCTTGTCCTACACCTACCGCTCTGACTTTCTCGAGGGTCTCGACGGCAACAACCTCTTCGATGACTACTTCGGCGCGTACGAATCCCTTAACTGGGAGTCCAGCTACCAGTTGAACCGCCGCACGCGGCTGTTCCTAAACGTGAACAACCTCACGGACGAACCCCAGATCTCCTACCAAGGCCTCGGCCGGCCGGACAACCCGGAGGACTACACCACCTACTCTTGGCGGGCGACGACCGGGATCTCGTTCCGCTTCTGAGCGGACCGACGGGACTGCCCCTCCCGCTCCACTCCACCTGAAGCCGCCGGTCTCCGGCGGCTTCTTTCTTTTCCGTGGCCGATCCCCGCCGGGGTAATTCACCGCGACGTAACGCTGGCGCCATCGTCCGTCCTCATTGCTGTGGCAACATCCTCGGATGTCCTCCTCGTTCGCCACGCTCACCGTCTTGCTCCTGCTTGGCCTGTACGCTTCGACGCGCCTGCCCGCCCAAACCGGCTCGCTCGGGGCGATCCGCGGCACCGTGGTGAACGAAGCCACGGGCAACTTCGTGGAGGGCGCCGTAGTCATACTCTCCGGTACCAGCCGCCCGGAGGTCACGGACAGCCGCGGGAGCTTCTACTTCGGCGGGGTACCCGCGGGCGCGTGGCGGCTTACCGCGCGTTCCGCCGGCAACTCGCCCGGGGAAGCCACCGTGGCGGTGACGACGGGTGGGACCACGGCCGTGACCCTCCGGCTGGGTTCGGAGGTGGTGGCGATGGAGCGGCTGATGGTGACGGCGCAGGCCGAGGGCCAGGCGCAGGCCCTCAATGTGCAGCGCAACGCCGAGAACATCCGGAAGGTCGTCTCGCAGGACGCACTCGCCAATTCGCGGCTCGGCGAGGTCGGGGAAGTCCTGATGGCCCTGCCGGGGCTTTATCTGGAAATCAGCACCCACCAGCCCAGCCGGCCGGTGATCCGCGGCCTAGGACCGGAGTTCAACTCCATCACCTTTGACGGGGTGCGGATCGGCAACACGAACAACGACCGGGCGGACGGGGTGAGCGGTTACCCCGCCGAGAGCCTCGCGCGCGTGGAGCTGATGAAATCAGTGACCCCGGACATGGAGGGCGACGCGATCGGCGGCAGCATCAACCTCGTCTCCCGCCGCGCCTTCGACCTGAGCGAGCGCCTGCTGAAGCTCAATCTCGGCGGCGCCTACAACCGCCAGCAGCGGAACTGGGATCAGCAGTTCAACCTAGAGTACTCCGACCGCTTCGGGCCCGGGGGACGCCTCGGGATCTACTCCTCCCTGAACCACTACCGTTCCGACCGCGGCTACCACACCTCCAGCATCAGCTACCAGGTCGACGCGGCCGACAACTTCAACATCTCCACGTACACGCTGCAGGATCGGATCGAGGACGATTCCTGGAAGCTCAAGTACACCGGGAGCGTGGACTACAAGCTGGGTGAGACCAGCACCCTCTGGTTCCGGGGGTTGTACAGCAACGACACCCGTTACCTTGAGGATTACCGCACGATTTACCGGCCCGGCACCCGGACCGCGATCACCCCGGATTCCGCCAGCTCTCGCAATGGCCGGGTCGACACCGACCGCCAGTACCGCGAGCCCGTCAGCACCAGCGGCCAACTCGCGGCCGGGCTGGAGAGCCGGCAGGGGCGCTGGACCCTCGACGCCCGGGTCACCTATGGCCGCGCGACCAATCACTACGAGGAGACCTTCACGCCGGTCTTCTCCTTCAACGGCACCGATCTTTCCTACGACCGCCGCGTACGCGAGTTCCCCGTCTTCCGCGTCGACAACGGGATCCGCCTCGCGGACGCCTCCCGGCTCGCCCACCGCTCGATCGCCCGCACGCAGCATCCCTCGCGGGACCAAGAGTTCACCTTCGACACCAACGTCCGCCGTGCCCTCGACGGCCTGCCCTTCGCCGCCTACCTCAAGACCGGGGCGCGGGTGAAGCTCCGGAGCTGGGTCTTCGGCGGGGACACCGAGCTGGGCAACTGGACCTACACCGGCCCGCGGACCCCGGCGGAATTATCCGAGACCTACGTGAACGACCGATTCTTCCGGCAGAGCGGCGGGCCGACGGGGATGGCCGCCGTCTACCCGAAAATGAGTTCTTTCCTCGAGGCGTTCTGGACTCGCCGGGGCGATTTCCGGCGAGATGAAAACGCGTCCGCCATCCTGATCGAGTCCAACCGGCGGGCGACCACCGAGGAGATCACCGCCGGCTACCTGATGGGCGGGGCCACCCTCGGCCGCCTGAGCGTCGTCACCGGCGCCCGCCTCGAGGACACCCGCTTCGGCGGCAAGGCGCGCCAGCTGGACACCCCGCGCGGGATCCTAACCTCCAGTCGGGTAACGCAAAACTCGGCGAGCTACACCAACCTGCTGCCCGGCTTGCACTTGAATTACGGAGCTACGCCCGCCCTAGTGCTGCGGCTCTCCGTCCACCGGAGTGTCGCCCGGCCCAGCCCCACCGCCCTCCTGCCCTCGCGGCGGGTGGACGATGAGGCGCGGACGATCAGCGAGGGCAACCCGGACCTGCGCGTGACGGAGGCGGAAAATCTCGATCTGAGCGCCGAATACTACCTGAGGCCGCTCGGCGTGATCTCCGCGAGCGTGTTCCGAAAGCGGATCCGCGGCTTCTACTTCAGCACCGCCTCCACGGTAACCGGGGGCGAATACGATGGCTACCGCCTGACCCGCACCGAGATGGGCCAAGGCGGCACCGTGGAGGGCCTAGAGCTGGATTGGCAGCAGCGCCTGACCTTCCTCCCCGGCGCCCTAAGCGGACTGGCCGTCGGCGCCAACGGCACGTGGATCGACTCCGTGGGGCGTTATCCCAACCGACCGGGCGCTAACCTCACCTTTCGCGGCACCGCCCGACGCACCGGCAACTTCAACCTCTCCTATGTTCGCCAGGGCCTTGACCTGCGCGTCTTTCACAACTTCCGCGGCGATTATCTGAGCGGCGTCGGCGCCCGTCCGGCGCTTGACGTGTACGAGCAGGACCGCGCGACGCTGGACTTCTCCGCCAAGTATCGGTTTAGCCGCCGGCTCTCCGCGTACTTCAACGCGAAGAATCTCACCGACGCGCCCAAAATCGCCTTCCAGGGGAATCCCTCCAACCCGACTGGCGTGCGCTACTACGATCTCTCGTTCAACTTCGGCGTCACCCGCGAATTCTGAACCGGCGCCGCGCTCCCGATTCCCTTCCCTCAATATGCCCCGTCCACGTCTCCCGCTCCTCCTTGCCTGTCTCTGCACCCTGGGTTTCTCCGGCCGCACCGTGGCCCTCGAGCCCCCTCCGCCCGGGAGCTTCACCGTCGTGGTGATTCCGGACACGCAGGGCTACCGGGGACGCGGCGCCAAGGCCACGCCCGAAAGCACCGATCCGGTGACGAATCCGGTCTTCCGGAACCATACCCACTGGATCCGCGAGAACCTTAGCGCGCAGAACATCGTCTTCGTCTCGCACGTGGGGGATATCGTGGACGTGAACCACGAGGACCAATGGCAGGTGGCCCGCGACTGCCTCGACGTGATCCACGGCCTAGTCCCTTATAGTCTCACGGTCGGCAATCACGATATGACCGCGCAGGGGGACGCCTCCCTGTTCCAACGCCACTTCCCGCGCGCCCGCTTCTCGTCCTTCCCCTGGTACGCCGGCAGCTACACCCACGGGCGTCCCGACCAGCGGGTCTCCGCCGACAACGTCAACAGCCACCAGTTGTTCTCCGCCGGCGGAATCGATTTCGTACACCTCAGCCTCGAGTGCAATTCGCCCGATGAGGTGTTGGCGTGGGCGGGCGAGGTGCTCACCCGGCATCGGGA
This sequence comes from Opitutia bacterium Tous-C8FEB, assembly GCA_002304435.1. Taxonomy (GTDB): domain Bacteria; phylum Verrucomicrobiota; class Verrucomicrobiia; order Opitutales; family Opitutaceae; genus ER46. Next base: position 58,523 of record NEUZ01000003.1, read on the forward strand.
CCGCCACGCTCTGATCACGACGCATATGGATCTCGGGCCGATCGAGAAGCCGGCCACCAACGAGGGTTACTTCGCGGATCCGAAGGGACGGATGCGCTGGACGAAGATCCACGGCCCCCGCGGAAACTCTCCCGCCCAGATCTGGAACAAGCTCTACTCCAGACACGACAACGTGCGGCTGATCTTCTCCGGGGACCAAAGCCGCACCGTGTCCTCGCGCCTGACCAACCCGGGCCAAGGGGGCCGCCCCGTGCACGCGCTGATGTCCGACTACACGTCCTCCGGGCCCCTGCGGCTCTACCGCTTCCTGCCGGCGCGGGAGGAGATCCAGGTCATCACCTACGACACCACTCGTCGCGAGATCGTAACCTCCACCCGCTTGCTTCCCGACCCCGCCTTTCACCAATTCTCAATTCCCTTCCCCGTCCGCTCTTCCTCCGCCCCGCGATGAAAATCCTCCCCGCCCTCGCCTTCTGCTCGATCGTCGCCGGCCACGTCGCCAGCGCGCAGCCCGCCCCCGCCGTCTTCCCGGAGAAGGAGGCGCACGCGCCCCGGCCGCTCCCGGATCGCATCGTGCTGACCTGGCGCGGCGACCCGGCCTCCTCGATGGCAGTCACGTGGCGGACCGACCTTTCCGTGACCCGCGCAACCGCCGAGGTGACCCGGGCTCTCGACTCCGGCAAAGAGTTGAAGGGAATCCCCGTGCCGGTGCGGTCCGAGCGCTACGAGTCCAGCCTCGGTCCCGCCCTCGCCCACTCGGCCGAGTTCACCGGACTAGCGCCGAGCACCCTTTACACCTACCGCGTGGGCGACGGCGTGAACTGGAGCGAGTGGTTCCACTTCCGCACCGCAGCCGCGGGTCCCGCGCGCTTCACGTTCATCTATTTCGGTGACGCCCAAAACGACGTCCGCACCCATTGGTCGCGGGTCTTCCGCGAGGCGTTTCAGGAGGCGCCGCGGGCAGCCTTCACCCTCCACGCGGGCGACCTGATCGACAAGGCCCACAACGATGCCCAGTGGGGCGAATGGCTGGGGGCCCCGGGCTGGGTCAACGCCACCATCCCGGTTGTCCCCACGCCGGGCAACCACGAGTACGCGAAGCTCGACGAGAAGGACGCGTCGGCCCCCCGCATCCTCAGCCGCAACTGGCGGCCGCAGTTCACCCTGCCGGAAAACGGTCCCCGCGAACTGCCCACCCTGACCGAGACCGTGTACTACCTCGATTACCAAGGCGCGCGCATCGTCTCGCTGAACTCCAACGACCTTCCGGCCGAACAGGTGCCGTGGCTGCGCGAGGTGCTGCGCAACAACCCGCAGCGCTGGACCATCCTCACCTTCCACCACCCGATCTTCTCGCCCGCCCGGAACCGCGATAACGCGAAGCTGCGGGAGCTCTGGAAGCCCGTCTTCGACGAGTTCAAGGTCGACCTCGTGCTCACGGGCCACGATCACACCTATGCACGCAGCGGGGACGTGGCGCCGGGACGCACCGGAGCCGAGGTCAATCTGCCCAAGGGCTACCGCCAGGCCTACGATCCCGCGATCGGCACGGTCTATGTCGTCTCGGTCAGCGGCCCCAAGATGTACGACCTGTCGCCCGGCGACGCCTGGGCGGTGCGGTTCGCCGAGGACACCCAGCTGTTCCAGCTGATCACGGTCGACGGAGACGCGCTTCGCTACGAGGCGCGCACCGCCACCAACCGCCTCTACGACGCGTTTACCCTGCGGAAGCGGGCGGGCCAGCCGAACTTGCTGGAGGAAACCCTGCCGCGGGAACGACGCCGCGCCGCCCGGCAACCCTGATTGCGCCCTCGGTCAGGGCACCCCGGCCACCGTTCGCGCCTGCGCCTGCGCCATAAACTGGCGCTGGGCCTGGAACAGCTCCGCGCCCTCCGCGGAGGCCACGGGGACGTAGGAGCCATCCGGCTGAAGAGCCGCCGCATCCGCCGTGTCGCGGAGCTCGGCGGCGAGAATCTCGTCCAAAATGCGCTGTCGCAGGGCGGGATCCTCCACGGGAAACACCGCCTCGACGCGTCGGAAGAAGTTGCGCGGCATCCAGTCGGCACTCCCGGCGTACACCACCGGCGAGCCCCCCTGCCCGAAGACGAAAATCCGGGCGTGCTCGAGAAAACGCCCAACCAGATTGCGGACCCGGATATTTTCGCTGAGCCCCTTGACCCCCGGCACAAGGCAGCAGGTGGAACGGACGATAAGGTCGATCTGCACGCCAGCTTGGGAGGCCGCGTACAGGGCCTCGATCGCGTGCGGGTCCACCAGTTTGTTCATTTTGGCGATAATGCGCCCCGGGCGGCCGGCCCGAGCGTGCGCCATCTCCGCCGCGATCAGCTCGATAATCCGCGCGTGCAGATTGAACGGTGCCACCAGCAGGTGGTGGAACTCCGGCGCCCGACCGAGGCCCGTGAGCGAGTTAAAGAGCTGCGCCACCTCAGCGGTGAGGTTTTCCCGCGCCGTGAGCAGACTGAGGTCCGTGTAGAGGCGCGCCGTGCGCGGGTTGTAGTTGCCCGTGCCCAAATGCACGTAGCGCCGGAGCTGCCCGCCCTCGCGGCGGACCACGAGGCAGCACTTGCAGTGCGTCTTGTGCCCCACCACGCCGTAGACAACGTGGACCCCCGCCTCCTCCAGCTCGCGGGCCCACTTGATATTGTTGGCCTCGTCGAACCGCGCCATCAGCTCCACCAGCGCGGTCACCTGCTTCCCCGCGAGGGAGGCCTCGATCAGCGCCTCAATGATCGGGGAATCGCCGCTGGTCCGGTAGAGCGTCTGCTTGATCGCGAGTACTTCCGGGTCGCGCGCCGCCTCCTGCACGAAGGCCACCACCGGCGCGAAACTGTCGTACGGGTGGTGCAGCAGAAGGTCGCGCTCGCGGACGGCATCGAAGACCGGGCGCCCGCCGGCCAGCGCCGCGCAGTCTGCGGCGGCGAAGGGCGGGTACTTCAGGTCCGGCCGATCAACGAGGTCGTGGAGTGCCATCAGCCGCAGAAAATTCAAGGGGGCCGGCTGGTCGTAGACGGCGTCTTCCGGCAGGCCGAGGTGGCGCACGAGCTCGGCGAGCGCCCAAGCGTCCACGCCCTGCTCGACCTCGAGACGCACCGCGGCGCCGCGGCGCAGGTTGCGCAGCTCGTCCTCGATCTTTTTGAGCAGATTTTCCGCCTCCTCCTCGTCGATGTAGAGGTCACTGTTGCGGGTGACGCGGAACGCGTGGGCCCCGAGCACCTGGTAGCCGGGGAAGAGCTCTCCCACGCAGAGTTTGAGGATCTCGCTCAGAAACAGAAAGCGCTCGGGACCGGGCTCCCCGGGACAAAGGCGGAGGATCCGCGGCAGGCTGCGCGGAACCGGCACGATGCTGAGCACCGGCTCCGCGGCGGCATCCTCCTCCTGTCGCAGCAGTACCAGCAGGCTCAGGGTCTTGTTGCCCAGCAGCGGGAAGGGATGCGCCTGATCGACCGCGAGCGGCGTGAGCACCGGTTGCACCTGTTCCCGAAAATGACGGTGGACCCAAGCGAGCTCCGCCGCGTCGAGTTGGTGGGTGGATCGGAACAAGAGCCGCTCCGCCGCAAGCGACGGGACCAGCTCCTCCTGCCAGCAGCGGTGCTGCGCCGCCACCATCGCGCCAACCGCGACCCGGACCCGCCGGAGCTGCTCGCGCGGCGTTAGCCCGTCGAGGCTCAGCGGCGCGGTCTCCGAGTCCGCCTGCTGCCGCAGCCCCGCCACCCGGATTTCGAAGAACTCATCCAGGTTGGAGCTGGCGATCGCGAGAAACTTGACCCGCTCCAGCAGCGGGTTGGCGGGGTGGCGCGCTTGGTCCAGCACCCGCTGGTTGAACGCCAGCCAGCTCTGTTCGCGATTGCCGAAGCGGGCGGGATCGCCGGCCGGGACGGCAGGCTCGGCGCGGACCGGGTGACGGAGGCGGGGGGCGGACTTGCGGGCGGGACTCACGGCAAAGGGTTAACTGGGGGCGGCGACGAGGAACGAGGCCGAAACCCGCCGTAACGCAATTGTCACTCGCGCCTCGCCGCGAGGTCAGGCCTCGGCGAGTTCCGCCCCCGGCTCGATGCTATCACGATCCGGCAGGGGGAAACGCCGCACAAAAGAGGCAAAATCCAGCAGCTCAAAACGGCCGTCCCAATGCTCGACGATCGCGGTGAGCGACTCCACCCAGTCGCCGGAATTAAGGTAATGGATGTCGCCGATGCGTTTGTCCGCCGCGGTGTGGATGTGGCCGCACATCACGCCCTGGCAGCCCTTT
>NEUZ01000030.1 GCA_002304435.1 Opitutia bacterium Tous-C8FEB
CCTAGCGGATCGGTATGGTTGCACCGGATGGTCGCCAGCGCCCGCGGGTACTCAAGGACCGCGAGCTGGTTGTCCGCGAAAGGGTCGCCCGGCGGCCCCAGCCGGCGGGAGTGGCCACTCACCGCCGCGGGCGCGCCCAGCAGGGAGACAACCTGGTCGATGAGGTGGCAGCCCAGCTCGAACATCCCGCCGCCCGCGAAGCGCCCGGCCTCCCGCCGCACCGTCGCGTCGGCCAGCTTGCCGATGCCACCGGAAATCTCGGTGATGTCCCCCAGCCAGCCCTCGCGCACCGCGCGGCGCAGGAAGACAAAACCCGGGTTGTAGCGAAACATATAGCCGAGCTGGACGGTGAGGCCCCGCGCGCCAGCCGCCGCGAGCAGTTCCCGAAACGCCGGCAGCACGGAGCCGGCCGGTTTGTCGAGGTGCACGTGCAACCCCGCCGCGACGCAGCGCCGCGCCGTCGACACGAGCTCCTCGACGGCGGTCTCGACCGCCACGGCCCGCAGACCCGGCGTCGCGAGCAGCGCCTCCTCCGAGAGCCACGGCAGGTCGCGGTACGCGGCCTGGCGCGCGACCGCCGCGCGTCGCGCGGGATCCGGTTCGACGACGCCGACCACCTCGAAGTGCTCCGGGTACCGCCGGAGCGTGGCGAGCTTGCCCGCGGCGTGGGCGTGGGCGGTCCCGATCTGCCCGACGCGCAGGGGACCCGGGACGGACCCGGCGCGGGCAGCCACCGCGAGCAGCGAACCCGCGAGGAAGCGGCGGCGGGGAACGGGACCCACGGGCGGAGGCGGATGACCGGCTAACTGACTCAGGGCGAGCTAGCCTTCGCCGCGGCCTTCGCGGGGGCCTTCGCCGGCCGCTTCGCGGGGGCGGGCACCGGCTTATCGTCGAGGTTGCGCTGGAGCGCCGCGGGATCGAGGTCCACCTGCACCCCGCCGGCGGGCACGGGCAAGCCCGCACTCCAGAGGATGCCGTTGAGCACGAGCGTGCGCTGGCTCGGGTAGGTCCAGCTACGGTGCAGGTCCGCGCCGGTAAAACCGAAACCGCGGCCGCCCTCGGGACGCTGGTGCGCCCACGCGATGACCTCCGCCCGGCCCAAATGACGCTTGGCGTCGGCGGTGGAGCGGGACTTGTCCGGCACCGCCCCGCGCAGCAGCGGGGTCACCCCGGCGGGCGCGAAGTGCAGGTTGTAGAGCCAGCCATCCGCGGGCGCGGCGAAGGGCCGCACGCCGCGCGTCACCTCGTGGGCCGGGATGTCGGTGAACTTCATATCCCAATGACCGCGGCTGCCGATGTCGCTGTGGTACACCGCGCCGAGCCAGCCGCGGATCGCGGCGCCATCCGGGCCCGCCGGGAAGTCCATCGCCTGGTGGAGCAGCACGAGACCGGCGCCGCCGTCGAGCAGGCGGCGGAGGGTGGCCCAGCGCCGCGGCTCCGCGAAGGGCTGCTTGCCGCCGCCGTCACCGAAATAGACCACGGCGCGGGCGCCCTCGAGGACGCGCTCGTCGGCGGGCCAGCCGCGGGCGAGGACAGGCCAGACGCCGGGCTGGAGGCGCAGCCATTCCAGCAGCAACGCGCAGCCCGCGAAGTACTCGTGGGCCATCGGCTTGCTGCTGGGCGCCCCGGCGAGGAGCACGATCTTGGCCAGGCCGGGGCGCGGGGCGTCGACCTCGAGCGGCACCCCGGACTGGTCGTGCGGGGAGGCCGCGGCGAGGGGCGCGGCGGCGAGGAGCAGAGCGGGCAGGAGCCGGGCGAGGCGCATAAGGGGGCGGGTCAGGCGAGGAGGTCGTGGACGACGCGGCCGTGGACGTCCGTGAGCCGGTAATCGCGGCCGTCGTGGCGGAACGTGAGCTGCTCGTGGTTCAATCCCAGCTGGTGGAGGATGGTCGCGTGCAGGTCGTGCATATGGACCTTGTTCTCGACCGCGAAGTGGCCGAATTCGTCGGTCTCGCCGTAGGCGAAGCCCGGCTTGAAGCCGCCGCCGGCGAGGAGGACCGAGAAACCGGTCGGGTTATGATCGCGGCCGGTGCCGTTGCGCTCGGCGTAGGGCGTGCGGCCGAACTCGCTGCCCCACCAAACGATCGTGTCCTCGAGGAGCCCGCGCGCCTTCAGGTCCGCGAGCAGGCCGGCGACCGGCTTGTCGACGCGGACGGCGTGGTCCAAGTGCTTGGGCATATTGGAGTGCTGGTCCCAAGCGGGGTTGTTGGTGTTGTCGGAGTAATTGACCTGAATGTAGCGAACACCGGCCTCGGCGAGGCGGCGGGCCATCAGGCACTGGCGGCCATAGTCGTCGGTGGGTTCCTGGCCGATCCCGTAAAGGGCGAGCGTGGCGGGGGATTCGCGGGAGAGGTCGAGCGCGTCGGGGGCGTGGGTCTGGAGGCGCCAGGCAAGTTCGTAGGAATGGGCGAGCGCCTCGAGTTCGCGATCGCCGGGGCGGGCGCGGAGCTGCTCGCCGTTAAGGGCGCGGATCAGCTCGAACTGGCGGAGCTGGGCGGAGGCGGGGAGATCCGGGTGGCGGACGTGGCGGAAGGCGGCCTCGGCGGCCTTCTGGCCGGAACGTCCGAGGGCGGTGCCCTGAAACACGGCGGGGAGGAAGCCGCTGCCGTAATTGCGGGGCCCGCCGTTGGCGAGGGTCGGGCTGAGGGAGACAAACGCGGGAAGATTCTCGCTCTCCGCGCCGAGGCCGTAGGTCACCCAGGAGCCCATCGAGGGGCGCAGCTGGTTGGTGGCGCCGGTGTGGAGGAACAGCGTGGCGGGGCCGTGAGCGACGCCCTCGGTGTGCATCGAGCGGACGACACAGTAGTCGTCTGCGTGGCGGGCGAGGTGCGGGAAGAGTTCCGAAACCCAGCGGCCGCTTTGGCCGCGCTGGCGAAACTCCCAAAGCGGCTTCATCACGCGGCCGGTCGCGCCGGCGCCGGTCTTGGCGATCGCGCGCTGGTCGAGGAACTCAAGCATCCGTCCGTCGTTGGCGTAGAGGGCGGGCTTGTAATCAAAGCTGTCGAGGTGGCTCACGCCCCCACCCATAAAGAGGAAAATGACCCGTTTGGCGCGCGGGCGGTGGTGGCCGGGGCGGGCCGCGAGGGGATTGGCGGCGCGGGCCGTGGTCTGGGCCGCGAGGCCGGCGAGAGCGAGGAAACCGAAGCCGCAAGCGACCCGGCTGAGGGCCTGCCGGCGGGAAAGGGGGAAGGGAGGGTTCATCGGCGGGGTCATTCGAGGTAGCGGAAATCCGCACTAGCAAAGAGGGCCTGGACAACCTGCGCCCAAGCCGCGGCGGACGGCTCGCCCGCCGGGACACCGGCGAGGAAGTCACGCGCCAGCGCCAGCTCGCTCGGCCGCGGGGACCGACCGAGGATAATCCGGCAGGCGTGCGCGAAACGCTCGTCGTCCTGCGCGTCGGGCGTCTCGCGCGCCAAGCGTCCCGCCGCGTGCCGCGCCTGCTCGATCACGAATGGGTGATTGAGCAGGAACAGCGCCTGAGGGGCCACGGTAGTCGTATGGCGGCGAGCGAGCGGCGCGTTGATGTCGGCGAAGTCGAAGGCCTCGAAAAGGTCCGGGCGCCGGTTGCGAAACGCGGGCGTGTAGACGCCCCGGCGGAGGTCGGCGAAGACGAACCCGTACTCACTGGTCGGCGGCGTCGTGCCGAAATTCGGCCCGCCCAGGGCGGGGTCGAGCCGGCCCGCGGCCAGCAGCAGCGCATCGCGGATCTCCTCTGCTTCAAGGCGCCGCCGCCGCGCGTGGGAGAGCAGCCGGTTGGCCGGGTCGCGTTCCGCCGCGCCCGGGGGTGGGACGGACGAGAGCTGGTAGACGCGGGAGAGCATAATCTCACGCACGAGCGCCTTCACGGACCAGCCGTTTGCGGTGAACCGCAGCGCAAGATGATCGAGCAGTTCTGGGTGCGTCGGCGCGTCGCCCGTCGTGCCGAAGTTGTCCACCGTCCGGACCAGCCCTTCCCCCAGCAGCCAAGCCCAGACGCGGTTGACGGTCACGCGGGCGGTCAACGGATTGCCCGGGTCTGCAATCCAGTCCGCCAACTCGCGGCGCCCGCTCTCGTCGGGCCGGAAGCGCGGGGTCTCGCCGCGGTCGGCCACGGCGAGGAAGCCGCGCGGGACCTTCGGCCCGAGGTTGCGCGCGATCCCGCGCACGCGGATCTCGGTGTCGCCGATCTCACCGGCGGCCTCGCGCACGCTCATCGCCAGCGGCCGCCGCGGGCCGGACGCGGCCAGCTGTTTCAGTTCGGCCTCCACCCGGCGCAGCTCGGCGGCGCGCTCTTCGGCTGCGGGGTCCGCGCGAGCCACCGGGGCCGCCGATCCCTCCCCGCGCGCGTCGAGGGGCAGCAGCTGTAGGGCATCCACGATCACGAAGCCGTCGGTGCCCTCGTTGGAGATCAGCACATAACCTTGGCCGTCCTTTTCGAAACGGAACTGGCCCAGCGACAACAGGCGCTCTCCACTGGGGGGGGCGGTGCGCTGGTTGACGGTGACCGTGGCCTCGCCGTCGGCGTGGAGGATGGTGACGGGCACGTTGGAAGCCCGATTGGCGGCGGAGGTGTAGGCGAGTCGCACCTCGTAGCGTCCGGAATGCGGCAACGCGGGCGTGAAGGAGATGGTCTTCGCGCCCTTGCCCTCGTTCTCATCGGTGAGGTAGCCCTCGCCGACGTAGCCCGGGGTGGTACGGGAGGACTTCCAAGCGCCGACGACGCGGGCTTGGCCCTCGTCGAGGACGAGGCCCGGCAGCTCGGCGAGGGCGACGTGGCGCGGATTCTTGACGGCCGGGGCGCGGGCGGCAGCGCGCAGCCGTGCAGCCTTCTTCTCGAGGGCGGCCACGCGCGCCTCGTGCTCCGCGACCGCGCGTTCCTCCTCGGGCGGGAGCGGGAGCGCCGTATCGACCCAGCGAGCCACGTTGTCGGTATAGTTGTGCAGCGTGTGCGTCCCGCGGAGGATGCCGGCGAGGCCGTAGTAGTCGCGGAGCGTGACCGGGTCGAACTTGTGGTCGTGGCAGCGGGCGCAGCTGAGGGTCATCCCGAGGAAGGCCTTACCCAGCGTGTCGAGCTGCTCGTCGATGATGTCCATCCGCAGCTGGTCCTTGTTCTGCTCCTCGTAATTGGTGGGGCCGAGGGCGAGGAAGGCGGTAGCGGTGAGGCGGCGGGCACGTTCGGCGGGGTCGGCCGCGGGAAGGAGGTCGCCAGCGAGTTGCTCGCGGATGAACGCATCGAACGGGAGGTCTCGGTTGACCGCGTCGATGACGTAGTCGCGGTAGCGCCAGGCGTCCTTGAACAGGAGGGTGCGCCCGCCGCCGCTGGATTCGGCGAAGCGGGCGACGTCGAGCCACCGCCGGCCCCAGCGTTCGCCGAACTGCGGGGAGGCGAGCATCGCGTCAACCTGGCGGGCGAAGGCGGCCGGGCCGGGGTCGCGGACAAACGCGGCCGTCTGCTCCGGGGTAGGCGGGAGGCCGAGCAGGTCAAAGGAGGCGCGGCGCAGGAGGGCGGCGGGATCGGCGTCGGGCGCGGGGGCAAGATCCTTCTCCGGCCAGCGGGCGGCGATGAAGCGGTCGAGGTCGGTGCGGGCCCAGCCCGCGGCGGCGGGGGCGGGCACGGGGGCGGACACCGGGGGCACGAAGCTCCAGAAGCGGCGGCCTTCCTCGACCGTCATCGCTCGCCGGGCCGGGGCGGCGCCGGGGACTGGGGCAGCCTCGTCGGGCGCGGGGGCTCCACGGCGGACCCATTCCTCGAGCAGGGCGACCTCCTCGCGGGGGAGCGCGGAGCGGGGCGGCATCGCCTCGAACTCGAGCTTAGTGTAACGGATCGCCTTGATCAGGGGGCTTTCGTCCGGGCGGCCCGGCAGCACGGCGGGGCCAGAGTCGCCGCCGACCAACCAGCCGGCGGGATGGTCGAGACGGAGGCCGGCCTTGATCTTGTGTTCGGCGGCGTGGCACTCGAGGCAGCGCGAGGCGAGGAGCGGCCGGATCTGCTTCTCGAAGAACTCGATCCCGGCGGGGTCCGCGGCGACGGCGGGCGCGGCGAACGCAAGGCCCGCGCAGGCGCGCGCGAGGCGACAGAGGAAACCGGGCGGGGTCTTCACGGGGGGCGGGGGTAACGCGGCGGGGGCCGACGTGAGACGAGCAAGTCGCATCGGCCTGCCGGAGGCAAGCAGGCAGAGAGCCCGGTGCATTCCGGTGTGCGTGAAGCAGGCTGGTCTTTTTCGACGGCCGTCTCTACCCGTTTGAGGGAATCCAACTGGGATCTAATCGCCATGCACGCCGCCCCGCCCGTCGCCTCCGCCCAGCCCTTGCTCCGCCGACCGGTTCTCCCGCGTCCCCGCGGGGTACTCGCCCTTGCCCTTGCGCTGCTTGCCGCGGTGCTGGCCTCCCCGTCGCTTGAGGCCCAGCCGCTGCTGGTGGCCGTGGGTGAGGGTGGAGCGATCCTGACCAGTCCGGACGGCGCCACGTGGACGCCCCGCGTGTCGGGCACGACGGCCCGGCTGCGGGCCGCCGCGGTGCAGGCGGGCACGCTCGTCGTGGTCGGGCAGGCCGGGACCGTGCTCACCAGCCCGGATGGCATCACTTGGACCTCCATCGCGAGCAGCATCCCCGAGGGTCTGCGCGGGGTGGCGGCGAGCGCCACGCTGGTGGTGGCGGTGGGCGGCCAGACGACCGGGCGCATTTTCACCAGCCCGGACGCCATCACGTGGACCGAGGCGGTCCTCGGAGAAACGGTGGGCGCCCTGCGCGGGGTGGCCCACGATGGCACCCGGTTCGCGGCGGTCGGCGCTGGCGGCAGCATCCTCACCAGCGTGGACGGCGCGACCTGGGTGGCCCGGAGCTCGGGCACCGCGGAACGGCTTGATGGCATCGTCTGGACGGGCTCGGCCTTCGAGGTGATTTCCAACACCGGAAAGTTCCTGCGCAGTACGGACGGCGGCGTGACCTGGTCAGCCCCCGTGGCCGGCAACGCGCCGGCGTGGATCGAAGGGATGGTCTGGAGCTCCACCCGCGTCGTGACCGTTGGGGCCGGCGGCCGCATCCGCACCAGCGACGACGGCCTGAACTGGACCTGGCGCACGAGTGGGGTGGCCGGCACCCTCCACGGTGTCACCTACACCGGCGCCTTCTCGGCGCAGACCCTGGCGGCGGACACGTTCTTCGCCGGGCTGCGGAAACTCACCGTCAAGGGCCTCACCGCGGCGAATAAGACCTACACTGGCACCACCGCCGCCGCCATCTCGGGGACGCCTACCCTAGATCTCGTCGCGGGAGAGGACGTCACCGTCACCGGCAGCGTCTCCGCGGGCACCTTCGCCACGGCGGGCGTCGCCAACGGGATCGTCGTGACCGCGGATCTCAGCGGACTCAGCATCGGCGGCGCGGACGCGGGTAACTACGCGGGCGTGGCCAGCGCGCTGACGGCGAACATCACCCCGGCCGCCCTGACCATCACGGCGGACAACGACACCAAGGTCTACGGCGCCACCAAGAGTTACGGCGCGCTGGCGACGGCCTTCACCAGCACCGGCCTCGTCAGCGGCGAGACCATCGGCTCGGTTACCCTCACCGCGGCCGGCGGCACCGCCGCGACCGACCGGACGGGCGGGTACGACCTGACCCCGAGCGCGGCCACCGGCGGCACCTTCACCGCCGCCAATTACGCGATCTCCTACGTGAAGGGCACCCTGACGGTCACCCCGGTCGCGCTCACGGTCACCGCGGACGCCAAGAGCCGCGCCTACGGCGCCGCCAACCCCACGGCGACCTACACCCTCACCGGCTTCGTCAACGGCGAGACCGAGGCGGCCCTCCGCGCGCTGACGCCCGCCGCCCTCAGCGGCGCACCCGCGCTCACCTACGCCGGGACCGCGACCGCCGCGGCGGCCGCGAATTCGACCCACGCCATCACGGCCGCGGCCGGGACCCTCGCCGCCGACAACTACACCTTCACCGCGGGCGCGAACGCGACGCTCTCGATCACCGCGGCGCCGCTCACCGGCACGTTCACCGCCTCGGACAAGGTCTACGACGGCACCCTCACGGCCACCGTCACGGCCCGCAACCTCACCGGCGTCGTGGGCGGCGACGACGTCCAGCTCACCGGCGGCACCGCGACCTTCGGCACCAAGGAAAAGGGTACGAGCAAGACCGTGACCCTCGCGGGCGCGACGCTCGCCGGCACCCAGGCCGCGAACTACACGCTCTCCTCCGTCAGCACCACCACCGCGAACATCACCGCCAAGGCGCTGACCGTCACCGGCGTGACCGCCGCGAACAAGGCCTACGATGGCAACACCACGGCGACGCCCGCCTTCGGCGCCGCGGCGCTCAGCGGCGTGATCGTCACCGACACCGCGACGCTGGTGACGTCCGGCGCCACCGCGACCTTCGCCGACAAGACGGTCGGCACAGGCAAGACGGTGACCGTCGCCGGCCTGACTCTCGCCGGCACCGATGCCGGCAACTACAGCCTCACGCAGCCCACGACCACCGCGAGCATCACCGCGAAGACGCTGACCGTCGCGAACGCAAGGGCCCTCGACAAGATTTACGATGGTTCCACGGTCGCCACCCTCAACTTCGCGACGGCCCAGCTGACGGGCGTGTTGGCGGGGGAGACCGTGACGCTCGTCTCGGCCGGCGCGACCGGCGCCTTCGCGGACGCGAACGCGGGCGAGGGCAAGGCGGTCACCGTGAGCGGCCTCTCGCTCGGCGGCACGGATGCGGCGGGCTACACCCTCACGCCGCCCGCCCTGACCGCCACCATCTCCCGGCGCTGGGTCGTCTTCACGCTGGCGGGGCTGGAGCAGAGCTACAACGGCACCGCGCGACGCGTCACCGCCACGGCCTTCTCCCAAGTGCCCTTCGGTATCGCGTACGCCGCGGTGGGCGGCCAGGGGCTGGTCACGCCGGTGAACGCTGGCCGCTACACGGTGACCGTCACCGCCGCGGATCCGAACCACACCGGGCAGCTCACAGAGACGCTGGTGATTATCAAGGCCCGCCAGACCCTCACGCTGACGGCGCCCACCAGCGCGACCCTCGCCGCTCCGGCGGCCGTCTCCGCGACCGCGAGCAGCGGGCTCCCGGTGACGCTTTCGGTGACCGGTCCCGCGACCCTCAGCCAGGGTCTCCTGACCTTCCAGTCGCCGGGCACCGCCGTCGTCACCGCGCGCCAGGCCGGCGACGCCAACCACGAGGAGGCATCCGCCTCCGCCTCGGTCACCGTGGCGGGCAAGCTGGCGCAGACGATCGCGTTCCCCACGCCGGCGGACCAGTTGGCGAACAATCCGCCCGTGACCCTCGCCGCGACCGCCTCCTCGGGCCTCCCGGTCACCTACTCCCTCGTCTCCGGGCCCGGGATCCTGTCCGGCAACCGGCTTACCCTGCGCGGCGACGCCGGCCGTGTACTCGTGCGGGCCTCGCAGCCGGGTGATTCCCGCTACGACCCGGCGCCGGACGTGACCATCTCCTTCGCGGTCTCAGCCGCGCGGGTGAACGTGTTCCTCGGCACGGTAGCCTCCGCCAACTCTGGTTCCTCGGGACCGCGGGTCGGCGAGATCGGGGCGACCCTGCCGCCGGGCACGAATCGAGGCTCGCTGTTGCTGGTGGTGCCAGGCCTAGGTCTGAACCGGGCGACGGACTTCCAGCTGAATCCCGATGGCTCCTTTGAGGACAGCTACATCGCGGACCTGCCGGCAGCGGGCCGCGACGGAGTTCCACCCGCGGCTGCCGCCCCGGTCACGGTCCGCATCCGCGGCACCTTGGTCGGCGGACGCCTCACGGGCACCATCGAGCCGGGTGGCCTGACCTTCGACGCGCCGGTCCTGCCGGTGACCGGCCCATCCGCCGACGCAGCCGGCTTCTACCGTTCCAGCACGCTGGCCGGGACCGCGGGCGCGACCTACTCCGTGGTCGGCAGCAACAACCAAGTGCTCGTGCTCGCGGCCACCCCGACGGTGACGGCGGGCGGCCTGACCACCCTCGGGGCCGACGGCACGTTCAACCTGCAGGCGACGACCAACGCGGGCGCGGCCACCATCCGCGGCGCGGTCGACGCGCCGACGACGACCGTCGCGGGCGCGATCAACGTGGCGGGGCAGACGACGCCCTTCGCCGGACTGCTCACCACCACGGCGCGCACCGACCGCCTCGTGAATCTCTCCTCACGCGTCCGGATCAGCGGGGCCGACGGCGTGCTGATCACCGGATTTGTGATCGGCGGTGAGCGGTCGAAGCAGCTGCTGATCCGCGGCATCGGCCCGGCGCTGACGGGCTTCGGGGTCGGCGGCGCGTTGGCCAACCCGCGGCTGCGGGTCTACCGCGGGACGACCCTCGTGGCCGAGAACGACGACTGGAACGCGGAGGCCGGGGCCGCCTTCGGGCGCTTGGGCGCCTTCGGCCTGACGCCCGGCAGCCGCGATGCGGCGCTGCTGGTCAATCTCGAGCCGGGCGCCTACACCGCGCACGTCTCCGACGGCGGCGGGACCGGGGTTGCCCTCGCAGAAATCTACGACGCCAGCCCCAACCCGGGCGCGGAGTACCAGCGGCTGCTAAATATCTCCACGCGCGGCGAGGTCACCGCCGGCGAAGGCGCCCTGATCGGAGGGTTCGTTGTCACCGGCAACGCGCCCAAGCGCCTGCTGGTGCGGGGCATCGGACCCGGGCTGACGGCCTTCGGGGTGGGCGGCGTGCTGGCGGATCCTCGCCTGCGGGTCTTCCGGCAGGCGGAGCTCCTCGGCGAGAACGACAATTGGTCGGCCGTGGCGGCGGAGGCCGCGCTGACGACCAGCGCGGCGCGGGAGGCCGGCGCGTTCGCGCTGCCCCCCGGCAGCCGTGACGCCGCGGTGATCCTGACCCTAGCGCCCGGCGCCTACACCGCGCAGGTCACGGCCGCCGACGGCTCTGGGACCGGAACCGCGCTGATCGAGCTGTACGAGCTGCCCTGATCCGTCGGACGGGCCCGGCCGGGGGCGGCGCCCCCGGCCGCCTCAGGGCTGCGCCTTCTTCTTCGGCGGTGGGTTGCGGCCCTGCGCGCTGACGACCTTCGGCTTATCGATCTTCCGCGCCCCCGCGGGCAGCGCGGCGACGTCGAAGGCCGCGACCGGGGCCGGCGGGAGCTCCTTGAGCAGCACCTGCTTCACGTAGGTGCGGTGCGGCACCCCGGCGTGGAGCTGGATCGCGATCAGCCCCTCCAGCGCCCGGTTCTTCTCGTCGTGGTCGACGAACACCGAGGTCGTGCGGCCGTTGACGCGATGCTCGAGCCGGTTGCCCCGGGCGATCACCGTGAACTCATTCCACTGGGCCAGGTCGGCCGTCACCCGCGGGCGCTCGCCCACCTGCCAGCGCTGGCCAGTGGGATCCATCACCACGTCCATCCCGTTATAACCGAAGATTCCGCGTCCGCGCTCCTCGTAGGTCATCGCCGTGTGAACGTCCACCGGGTGCACGTCGCACTGGTAGCCGGCGATCGTCCACGGAGTGACCTCCGGCAGGCGGCGGCTGCGGTACTGGATGCCCGAGTTATTGTCGCCGACGACCTTCACCGTAGCGCGCAGCTCGAAGTCGCGCACCGTGCCCTTCCAGATGAGGAACGAGTTGGTGCGCGGCTTGCCCGGCTCGCTCGTGCCCACGATCACGCCGTCCTCGACGCGCCAGAGTCCCGGCTCGCCGTCCCAGCCGTCGAGGTCGCGGCCGTTGAACAGGGGCGTGAAGCCCTCCGCGGCGAACGCGGGGGCGCAGAGCAGGGCGAGCAGGGTGAGCCGGAGGGGGTGCATCCCCGGAGCGTGGGCTGCACCGGGGCGCGAGGCCAGCCGTTCCGGTGGCGCGCGGAGCCCGACGGATCCCGGATTGCGCTCCGCCCGCCTGCCGTGCTCTCTCCCATCACCCGTCTCCTCCGCACCACCCCAGCACTATGGACCTCTCCGCCCTACTCCCGCGCCTCGCCCGTGCCCTCGTCCTAGTCGCCTTGCTCGGCGCGCCGCTCGCCGCGGCCGCGCCGGCCTCCGCCACCGGCACCGTCGCCGGCCGCGTGCTCAACGTGGGCACGGGACAGTATCTAACCAACGCCCGCGTCACCGTCCGCGGCGCCAGCGCGACCGCCTTCACCGACAAAGACGGCAGTTACCGCCTCGCGGAACTGCCCGCCGGCCCCGCGACCCTCGAGGTCTTCTTCACCGGCCTCGATCCTGCGACGGCCCAGGTGCTCGTGCCCGCCGGCGGCGCCGTGCAGCAGGATTTCAACCTCACCTCCGTCGCCCGCTACGGCCAGCAGGGGGACGCCACCGTGCGCCTCGACGCGTTCGTGGTCGCCCAGCAGCGCGAGACCGACGCCCAGGCAATCGCGACCAACGAGCAGCGCTTCGCCCCGAACATCAAAAATGTGCTCTCGACGGACGCGCTCGGCGACGTCCTCGGCGGCTCCGTCGGCGAGTTTATGAAGTTCCTCCCCGGCGTAACCGTGGAGAGCGACTTGGCCGACGTCTCGGGCGTCTCCATCCGCGGCATCGGCGGCGGGATGACCGCCATCACCAACGACGGCGCGCCCGCCTCCAACATCTGGACCACCGCCACCCGCTCGGTCGACGTGCGCTCGATGGCCCTCAACGACATCGCGCGGATGGAGGTGTCCAAGGTCCCCACCCCCGCCAACCCGGCCGACTCCCTCGCGGGCTCGATCAACCTCGTGAGCAAGAGCGCCTTCGAGCGCAGCGGCCGCCAGCTGCGTTACTCGCTCAACCTGATCGGCAACCACGAGAACCTCGACCTGCGCAAGACGCCCCACTCCCACGGCGACAAGCTCGGCTACAAGATCTTCCCGGGCGCCAGCCTCGACTTCACTTGGCCCGTGACCAAGCGCTTCGGCGTCGTCCTCGCCGCCAACCACTCACGCTCCTTCAACGAGCAGCACCGCACCCTCCAGACCTGGACCTCCTTGGTTCCGCCCGGCAGCCCCACGGGCACGCCGCTGAACTACGCCAACCCGGTACTGAGCTCCTTGGCCTTCCTCGACGGCCCCCGCGACCTCACGCGCAATACCCTCAGCGTGAAGGCGGACTGGAAAGTCGGCGACAACGGGGTTCTTTCCGTGGGCCACGTGGCCAGCCGCACCGACACCCGAATCGGCTCCCTGACCTACACTTGGACCACCGGCACCAATCCCGCCGCCACGGTGACCGGCGGGCGGCCGCTCGCGTGGGACAACTCCCGCACCCTCGGCGCCACCGGCCGGGGCGGGCTCAACAACAACGGCACCAACCAGCTGATCAACCAGATCACCGACACCAGCAACGTCGGCTACCGCCACGACGACGGCCGCTGGCGGGTCGAGGCCGGCGTGAGCCGCTCGGCCTCCGCGACCAAGCGCCGCTACTTCGACGCCGGCTTCTTCCTCCAGGCGAGCGCCATCCAGCGCGTGCCCGTGCGGGTCAGCTTCCTCAACCTCGCCCCCGGCGCCGCGCTCCCCGGGCGCATCGAGGTGTTCGACAACAACGACCAGCCGGTCGACTGGAACAACCCGGCGAACCTCCGCGGCAACACCGCGAACAACGCCAACCTCTACAACCGCAGCTACACCAACCAGGGCTTCCTCAACGTCCGCCGCACCCTCGGCTTTCTGCCGGTACCCGCCGCGCTCCAGGTCGGCGTGCTGGAAAAGCGCCTGATGCTCGACTCCAACCTGCGCAACGAGACTTGGACTTTCACCGGCCCCGACGGCGTCTCCGGCGCCACCGCGCCGATCGAGCCCTACCTGATGCAGCGCTACCGCAACGTGGACCCGGGCTACGGGATGCCGCCGATCGTGTGGATGTCCCCGAGCCGCGCCTTCCGCGCCTACCAGCTGAACCCGCTCCTCTACCAACAGACGGACGCGCAGCGCGTGTCCGACCGGAACTCGCACATCGACAACAACGAGAACATCCGGGAGACGGTCCAGGCCGGTTACGTGCAGGCCGACACCCGGCTGCTCTCCGGCCGGCTCCGGCTCCTCGGGGGCATCCGCTACGAGCGCACGCTTGACCGCGGCATCGGCGGCCTGGTCGACACCGAGCGGGTCTGGCAGCGCAACCCCGACGGCTCCTTCGTGCGCAACGCGGCCGGCCAGCGTTTGCGCCGGCCCGAGGCGGGCGCAGCCGGTTCGCTCGCTGAGAGCCTCCTGGTCCGCGAGTACCGCGCGTCCTTCACCCAGAAGGAATATGACGGGATCTACCCCAGCATCCACGCCACCTTCAACGCCACCGAGAACCTCCTCGTGCGTGCGGCCTGGGCGCAAACCTACGGCCGGCCCAACTTCGCCGACATCATCCCGCGGACGGTGGCGAACACCAGCGCGCTCGATCCAGACGAGGACGACGAGCTCCGCCCGGGCCAGTTCCGCGGCACGCTAAACATCCGCAATCCCGCGCTGATGCCTTGGTCAGCGGATAACTTCGACCTCTCGGTCGAGCGCTACACCGACGGTGGCGGACTGCTCTCGGCGGGGGTATTCCTCAAGGAGCTGCGCGACTTCTTCGGCGCCGCCTCGCGCCGCGCCACCCCCGAACTGCTCGCGGAGTTGGGCCTGCCCGAGCGCTACCTCGACTGGAACATTAACACCAAGTTCAACTCTGGCGACGCGCGCATCACAGGGGCGGAGGTGAACTTCCGCCAAAACCTCCGCGCCCTCGGCCGCTGGGGCTCCTACTTCACCCTCTTCGGCAACGCCACCAAGCTGAAGCTCAAGGGCAACCCGGGCGCGTCCTTCTCGAGCTTCATCCCGACGAGCGGCAACTGGGGCTTCACCTTCGCCGCCCGCCGCGTGACCTTCACCGCCCGTTGGAATCACCGCGGACTAGACAAGCGGCTCCCGCAGGCGGCCTTCGGCCCCAACGGCTACGAGTACATCGAGGCCCGCACCGTGCTCGACGTGAACGGCACCTACCAACTGACGCGAACGCTCTCCTTCGTGGCCAGCGCCAACAACATCCTCAACGCGCCCAACCGTTTTCTCCGTTACGGCGACCTGACCCCGACCCACGCCCGCCTTTACGCGGAACAGGAGTACGGCATCCAGATGGCGATCGGCCTGCGCGGCAGCTTTTAGGCGGCGCCGCGGGGCACGCTCCGGGGCGGGCTAGAACTTGTCCGCCCGCAGCACCCGCACGTCCGACTCGAACGCCACCATCGCGTAGCGCGGGAATAGTTCCGCCCCGAGACGCTGCAACAGTAGGGTGGCGACCTCGGCCCGCACGATCACCTCGAACTGGGTGTTCGCGTACTCCGGGATGTCCGCCAGTCGGCGCCCGCGCGCGCCGCTGCCCTCGACCGGGAACGAGGTGTGCCCGCTCGCGCCCACCTCGGCCAGCAGCCGCAGGACCGCGTCCGCGGCGTAGGCCTCGCAGACGATGGTGACGAGCTTCATCGGGTGCAGGTTCATCGGCGTCAGGGTTGCAGCCACCGCGCGAACGCGTCGCACAGCGGGATGCCTAGGGTGAGGTTAAAGGGGAAGGTAATCGCGAGGGCCGCGGTGAGCGACAATGTCGGGTTGGCCTCCGGCAGGGCGAGGCGCACCGCCGCCGGCGCCGCGATGTAGGACGCGCTGGCGGCCAGCACCCCTAGCAGCATCGCGCCACCCGCGGAGAGCCCGGCGGCGGTCCCCACCGCCACGCCGAGCGCGCCGTTCAGCGCCGGCGCCACGATCCCGAAGCCAAGCAAAAAAGGGCCCACTCGCCGCAGGTCCTCGAGGCGCCGGCCCGCCACGATGCCCATCTCCAGCAGGAATAGCGCGAGCACGCCTTGGAACGGCGTGACGAAGAACGGCCCGACCTTCTCCATTCCCGCGGAGCCGCACAGCGCACCGACCACGAGCGCGCCGAGGAGCAGGAATATGCTGCGACCGAACAGCGCCTCGCGCACCACCAAGCCAAGCGGTACCGACGGCCCGCCCCGTGCGGCGCCCGCCCGCTTGCCCAGCACGACGCCCACGAGGATCGCGGGCGATTCCATCACCGCCAGCAGCGCGACGGCGTAGCTCTCGTAGGTCTGGCCGATCGCGGCCAGGTAATTGGTCGCCGCGAGGAAGGTGACCGCGCTCACCGAGCCGTAGTGCGCCGCGATCGCCGCCGCGTCCACCGGCGGCAGTCGCCCGCCCCAGCGCAGCACCGGGTAGGTCCAGAGCGGGATGAAGGCACCGAGCCCGATCGCCGCCAGCGCGGGCAGCCAAACCCGGCCGATGCTCGCCTCGGCGAGCGCGACCCCACCCTTAAAGCCGATCGCGACCAGCAAGTAGATCGTCAGCGCCGAGTACAGGGCCTCGGGGAACTTCAGCTCGCTGCGGACCAGCGCGGCCACGAGGCCCAGCACGAAGAACAGGACCGCCGGCGAGAGCAGGTTGGCCAGCAGCGCGTCGCTCACGGAGCGGGAGACGCGTCCAGCCCCGCGCGAAGCTTCCGGCCGCGGGCCCGCACCTCGGCCGCCAGCCGCGTCTGGAAGGCCTGCATCCGGTCGACTAGGTCCGGCGCGCCCACCCCAAGAATGCGCAGCGCCAGCAGCCCGGCGTTGCGCCCGCCGCCGATCGCGACGGTGGCGACGGGGATGCCGCTCGGCATCTGGACGATCGACAGCAGCGAATCGAGCCCCTGCAGCGCCTTCGACTCGACGGGTACGCCGATGACCGGCAGCGGCGTCAGGCTCGCGACCATCCCCGGGAGATGGGCGGCCCCGCCGGCGCCGGCGATGATCACGCGGAGCCCCCGGCGGCGCGCGCCGCGGGCGTAGCGCACCATATCGAGCGGCGTGCGGTGGGCCGAAACCACGCGCACGTCACAGGCCACCCCGAACTCGGCGCAGACGTCCGCCGCGGGACGGAGCGTGGGCCAGTCGGAATCACTGCCCATGATGATGGCGACGGGCGGAGGGATGGTCTTCATGGGGAGGCAGAAAAACGGAGGTGCGCGGCGCAGGCGCGGGCGGCCGCCTCAGCCTCCGGCAGCGTCTCCGCGGTGGCGGTGACGTGCCCGAGCTTTCGGCCCGCCGCGCTGCGGTCCTTGCCGTAGAGGTGGACGTGCGCGCCCGGCACCGCGAGGGCCGCCGCGAGCCCCGCCGGCTGCCCGGGCCCGGGGCCGTCGCCGATCAGGTTCACCATCACCGTGGGCGCCCGTAATCGCGGGGAACCTAGGGACCAGCCGAGCACCGCGCGCACGTGATTCTCGAACTGCGAGCACTCGCAGCCCTCGATCGTGTAGTGGCCCGAGTTGTGCACGCGCGGGGCCAGCTCGTTCACCAAAATCGAGCCGTCCGCGAGGAGGAAGAGCTCGACGCCGAAGCTACCCACCGCGCCGACTGCGGCGACGGCCCGACCCGCGATCGCGGCCGCCGCCGCCAGCACCGCGGGATCGCCGACCGCCGGCGCGCGCACCACGTGGCAAATGTGGTCGCGCTGCACCGTGTCGACCACCGGATAAACCGCCTCCCGCCCGTCCGCCGCACGGGTGATGATCACGGCCAGCTCGCGCTCGAAGGGGCACCACGCCTCCGCGAACAGCGGGTTGCCCCGGTCGCCCCCGAGCCGGCGCCACGCGGCGTCCAACTCGGCCGCGGCGCGGACGGTCACGTTGCCCTTGCCGTCGTAGCCGTTGCGCCGCGCCTTCAGCAGGAAGGGATAACCGAACTCCGCCGCCGCGGCCGCCAGCGCCGCCGAATCGGGCGTGTCGCGCAGGCGCGGCACCGGCAGGCCCGCCTCCGCCAGCGTGCGTTTCTGCACCAGTTTATCCTGCACCAGCGCGAGGGTGCGAGAGGACGGCAGTACGCGGTGCCCCGCGCGTTCTAGCTCGGCGAGCAGCCCGGCGTCCACGAACTCGTTCTCAAGGGTGAGGACGTCGACGCGGGACGCTAGGTCGCGCAGAGGCGGCAGCGTGTTCCAGTCCCCCACGAGGGCCTCGGCGGCGACAGGCGCGGCGGGACAGGCGGCGGCGCGCTCCAGCGTGACCACGTGGCAGCCGAGGGGATGCGCCGCGAGCGCGAGCATCCGGGCGAGCTGGCCGCCGCCGATGATGCCGAGGCGCGGCCCGGAGGCCGGGGATTCGCTGCGGGAAGGATCTGCTGCGGGCACCACGATTAGGGCGCGACGCAAGGGATTCCCCCGCCCGTGGCAAGCGGATCCGCCGTCCGCGCCGGCCCCGCGGTCGCCACCTGCCGCCTTGTGCTCCGTCCCAGCCTCCGCCTTGCTCGCGGACCCTCACCCCTTCCTCACGCCTTTTCCCCGATGTCCCTGCTCCCTGTCGCCGCGCGCCGGCTCCTCGTGTCCGTCACCTTCCTCCTCCTCGCCGCCGTGTCGCGGGCCCAGCCGTCCGCCCCGGGCGCGATCGAGGGCCGCGTGCAGCTGGCGCGTTCCGGCGAGTACCTCGAGGGCGTACGCCTGACCGTGGAGGGCACGAACCTCGAGGCCGCCACCGACGCCACGGGCCAGTACCGGCTCGGCGGCGTGCCCGCCGGTCCCGCGCGGCTGCGAGCCTTCTACACCGGCCTCGCGCCGCTGGTGGAAGCCGTCACCGTGCCCCCGGGCGGGACCGTGCAGCGCGACCTCGCCTTCGGCCCCGTGGCCGGCGCGGCGGCCCCGGGCGGCGACCCCGTGCGCCTCGATGCCTTTGTGGTCGGGGATTCGCGCGAGATGGCGGCATCCGCCCTAGCGATCAACGAGCAGCGTTTCGCCCCGAACATCAAGAACGTGCTCGCGACGGACGAGTTCGGGTTCGTGGCCGAGGGGAATGCGGCGGACTTTCTGAAGTTTCTCCCCGGCATCACCATCGAGAGCGGCGGCGGCAACGCCCGCGACGTCTCGATCAACGGGGTGCCCGCGGCCAACGTCCCCATTACCCTCGACGGTTTCAGCGTCGCCAGCGCCGGGGTCGGCGACACCAACACCGGGCGCGCCGTGGCGCTGGATATGATGTCGGTGAACAACCTCTCGCGCGTCGAGGTGGAGTACTCCCCCACTCCCGAGTCCCCCGGCGCCGCCCTCGCGGGCCTCGTGAACCTCGTGCCCCGCAGCGCCTTCGAGCGCGCGCGCCCGGCCCTCAACGCCACCGCGTTCGTCATTATGCGCAGCACCGAGCACGACCTCCAGCGCACGCCCGGACCGCGCCTCACGCCGTCCCGCAAGGTCGACCCCGGCTTCGAGTTCAACTACGTCGCGCCCCTCTCGCGCCGCTTCGGCCTCACCCTCTCGGCCGGTACCTCGACCAACTTCTCCCCTGAGCCGCTCACGCAGACCACTTGGCGCGGCGCCAGCGCGGCGACCAACGGCACGACCTTCCCGCACACCACGCCCGACGTGCCCTACCTC
Organism: Opitutia bacterium Tous-C8FEB; assembly: GCA_002304435.1. Taxonomy (GTDB): domain Bacteria; phylum Verrucomicrobiota; class Verrucomicrobiia; order Opitutales; family Opitutaceae; genus ER46. The sequence goes on from NEUZ01000030.1 coordinate 19,304, forward strand.
ACGTCCTACCTTTACCGCGACGGCACCAAGGTCACCACCCGCAACGCCCTCGGCCTTACCCTCGACTTCCGCCTCTCGCCCCGCGACCGGCTCTCGCTCGGCTACCAATTCTCCTACTTCCACCTCTACGCCTCCAACCAGGGCCTCACCTTCGCGCTCAACCGCGTCCTGCCCGGGGAGTTCTCCGTCGCTTCGACCCGCAGCGCTCCCGGTCAGGGTGTGCTCCAGCTGACCAACCTGATCCGCGACCGCCACAACCGGACCTCCACCCCCACCCTCGTCTGGCGCCACGACGGGCCCGTCTGGCGCGGGGACCTCGGCCTCGGCCTCTCGCTCTCCACCAACCGCAACCGCGACATCGACAAGGGTCTCTTCAACAACACCACCGGGTTCCGCCGCAACCTCACCATCACCTTCGCCGGGATGCTCCCTGACCGTCCCGAGCGCATCACCGTGCTCGACGCCGCCGGTGCCCCGGTAGACCCCTACGCCATCACCGGCAAGACCTACAACACCGCCTCCGCGATCCAGAACAACACCCACGACACGCAGCGCACCTTCTACGCCAACGCCAGCCGCGACCTGCCCGGCGACCTGCCCCTCCGCGTGAAGGCCGGCGTGCACGTCCGGCAGTCGCAACGCGACAACCGCAACCGCAACTCCGGCTGGACCTTCCTCGGTCCCGACGGCAACGCCGCGACCGAGGAGAGTGCCGCGCCGTTCCTCGACCCGGTCTACGCTGCGCGCGGCGCCTACGGGCTGCCGCCGATCCAAGGCATCAGCAACGCCCTCGCGTGGGAGCACTTCCGCGCGAACCCCGGCCAGTACGCGCTCAACCTCAACAACGACTACCGCTCCGTCGTCTCCTCGTCCAAGTGGGCCGAGGAGCTCGTTTCTTCCGCCTACCTGCGCGGCGACGCCAGCCTGCTCGACCGCCGCGTGCGCGTCACCGGCGGCGTGCGCGCCGAGCAGACCAACATCCGCGCCCAAGGGCCGCTGACCGACCCCACCCGCAACTACCAGCGCGACGCGGCCGGTCGCGTGCTTCGCGGCGCCAACGGCCTGCCGCTCCCGATCGTGCCGGCCAGCAACGCGCTCGGCGTCTCGCAGCTCACGTTCCTCGAGCGCGGCGCCCGCGCGGAGAAGGAGTACCTGCGCCTCTTCCCCAGCCTCAATGTCAGCTTCTCGGTGCGCGAGAACCTGATCGCGCGCGCCGCGGCCTACCGCTCGGTGGGACGCCCCGACTTCAACCAGTACGCCGGCGGCGTGACGCTCCCGGACGCGGAGAGCATCCCGAGCGCGGCGAACCGGATCCTGGTGAACAACGTCGGGATCAAGGCGTGGAGCGCCGACACCCTGAACCTGCGCCTCGAGTATTACTTCAGCGGCGTCGGCCAGCTCTCGTTGCAGGCCTTCCGCCGCGACTTCACGAACTTCTTCGGCGCGGTCCGCGCACCGGCCACGCCCGCCTTCCTCGACCTCTATGACCTCGATCCCAACCTGTACGGCCCCTTCGACGTCGAGACGCAGTACAACGTCCCCGGCACGGTGCGGATGGAAGGCTCCAGCCTGAACTACAAGCAGGCCCTCACGTTCTTGCCCGGCTGGGCACGCGGCGTGCAGGTGTTCGCAAACGTCACCTCGCAACGCCGCACCGGCCAGCCGGTGGGCAACTCCGGGTTCAACTTCTTCCCGCGGAGCGGCAGCTGGGGCATCAGCCTGACCCGCCCCAGCTACTCCGTGCGCTGCAACTGGAACTACCGCGGTGAGCGGCGCGGCGCGGCCGCCACCGGGGCCAGCGTCGGCCCGGACACCTACACGTGGGTGCCGTCCCGCGTGACCCTCGACGCGCAAGCGGAGTGGGTCTTCTCGCGCCGCCTCGCTGTCTTCGGGAGCATGCGCAACCTAACCAACGTGACCGACGACACGCTCATCTACGGGCCGGCGACGCCCGGGCCCGCGCGCTTCCGCAATCGCATCGATTACGGCTCGCTGTGGACACTCGGCGTGCGGGGCACGTTCTGAACCGAGCCGGTTGCGGCCGCGTGCCGCCCGCGTTGCCTTCGCCGATGTTACGCCCGCGCCTGTTGCTCGCTGCCGCGCTCCTGCTCGCCGCCGGGTGCGCGCCGTCCGCCGATCCCGCGGGCTGGCGCCCGCTCTTCGACGGCCGCTCCCTCGCCGGCTGGGTGCCCTCGGGCTTCGACGCCGAGGGTGCGGTCCGGGTCGAGCCGGACTTCCGCGGCGGCGGCCCGGCGATCATCCTCCACCGCGGCACCACCGCCACGGGCATCACCTGGACGCGGGGCGCGGAACTGCCGCGCCAGAACTACGAGGTCGAACTGGAGGCGATGCGCGTCGAGGGCGGCGACTTCTTCTGCGGGCTGACCTTCCCCGTCGGCCGCGAGGCGTGCACCCTCGTGGTGGGCGGCTGGGGCGGCACCGTGGTCGGGATCTCGCGGGTCGACCGCGTGGACGCCGCCGAGAATGAGACCGCGCGCGAGATGGAGTTCGCCGACGGGCGCTGGTACCGGATCCGGCTGCAGGTCACCCCGGAGCGGCTACGCGCGTGGATCGACGGCGAACCCGTGGTCGACCTAGCGCTGGCCGGCAAGGCCCTGAGCCTGCGCCCCGGTCCGACCCAACGCTCGCTGCCCCTGGGCGTCGCCACCTATATGACCACCGGCGCGCTCCGGGGCCTCCGGCTGCGGACGTTGCCCGTGGCCCCCGCGGACCTCCGGCCTTGAAGTCATCCTGCCCCCGGGTCCTACTGCGACCCGGCCACGTGGACGAAGCCGTGCGCGGGCCGACTCGGGTCCCCGTAGCTCAACTGGATAGAGCAGCGGTTTCCTAAACCGCCTATCCCGGTTCAAGTCCGGGCGGGGGCACCAGCGCCGGTCACAGGCGCTTCACCGCGTAGCTCATCGCCTCCGCGATGCGGTCGAACTGTTCGTCGGTGTGCATCGCCGAGACGGCCGTCCGGATCAGGTCCTTGCCCGCCGGCACCGCGGGCGCGATCGACATCACGGTGAACACGCCCTTCTCGAGCAGCGCCTTCCAGAACAGGTACACGCGCTCCTTCGAGCCCAGCACGATCGGCACCGCCGGGGTATCGCTTTCCCACGTGTCCAACCCGAGCGACTTGAGCATCGCCCGGTACTTCCGGGTGTTGGCCCACAGCCGCTCGAGGTGCTGCGGCTCCTGCTGCATCAGCTCAAGCGAGGCCTGGGCGCAGCCCGCCTGCCCCGGACTGATCGCCGCCGAGAAGATCGTCTGCTTGGAGTTGGTGCGCAGGTAATCGATCACCTCCCGCGAAGACGCGATGAACCCGCCGGTGCTCGCCAGCGATTTCGACATACTGCCGCAGACAAGATCGACCTTGTCCGTGAGCCCGAAATGATCCGCCGTCCCCCGCCCCTGCCGGCCCAGCACGCCAAAGCCGTGCGCATCGTCCAGCACCGTGAAGCAGCCGTGCGCCTCCGCGATCTCGCTGAGCTCCGGCAAGCGCGCGACGTGGCCCTCCATCGAATAAACGCCTTCGATGACCAGCATCTTCGCGGCCTCCGCGTTCACCGCACCCAGCACCTCCCGCAGGTCCGCCGGGCTGTTGTGGGAAAAGCGCTCTACCGTCGCCATCGACAGGCGGATCCCGTCCCAGAGGCAAGAATGGATATTCTTGTCCGCTAGGATGACGTCCCCCTTCTGGGCGAAGGCGGCGACACTCGCCAAGCACGACAGGTATCCGGCAGAGTGGATATGGCAGGCCTCGCGGCCGAGGAACGCGGCCAGGCGCTCCTCCAGCTCGACGTGGTAGGCGCGCGAGCCGTTGGAAGTGCGCGCGCCTGTCGTGCTGGTGCCCCAGCGGAGCATCGCGGCCCGGCCCGCCTCGATCACCTTGGGATGGAACGACAGCCCGAGGTAGTCGTTGCTCGACAGCATAATCATGTCGCGCCCGTCGAGGCGCACATTCGTGCCGGTCTGCGACTCCATCGCGTGATAGTAAGGCGCGTACTTCAGGCGCATCTTGGTGGCGTAGTCTTCGCGGCAGCGCGCGAGCATCGCCTTCCGGGACTTGCTGAAGAACGACAAGGGCATAGGCGTCGGGACGGTGGGAGCCACCGGGGGCTAAGGCAAACGGAAAGGCAGCCGATCCCGGTGCCGGCGCGCCAGCCCGCCCTGCCACGCGACGAGCTCTGCCGCGTGATCGGCCCAGCGCCGGATCGGCCGCGCGCGCGCGGCCGCGGCCAGCGCCGCCAACGCGGAGGAATCCGTCAGCAACCGTCGTAGCCCCGCCGCCAGCGCCTCCGGCCCCGGGTCGTCGAGGGCGAGGCAGCCCCCGCCCCGCGCCGTCTCGCCCAGCGCACCCCGGCCCGCGCACACGCAGGGCTTGCCGTGCGCGAGGCTCTCCAGCACCGGCAGGCCGAAGCCCTCGACGCGCGACGGGTACACGGTGAACGCGCAGGCCGCGTAGGCCGCCGCCACCGCCGCATCACCCGCGCCAGGCTCGTGAAGCAGCGGGAAGCCGGCCGCCTGCAATTCGCCCACCCGGCGCGCCGCCGCGGCCCCGGTCGCCGGCTGAACGATGCCGATCAGCCGCAGCCGGAACGCCACACCCTCCCGCCACAGGCGCTCCGCGGCCTCCAGCAAGGCGAGGTGATTCTTGCGTCCTTCCAGGCTACCCACGCACAGCACCTCCGGAGGGCCAACGCGCGCGGCCTCCACTGGCACCGCCGCTGGCACCTCCACCCCAAGCGGGATCGCCACCACCGGAGGATGGTCGCGGATCCCCTGCCAAGCCCAGTAGGCGCACAACGCGTCGCGCGACGCCTCCGAGACGGCGGCCACGCCATCGAACGAAAGCAACTCGAGAAGGTAGGCCGGGAAACGCGCCACGGTGCCGGGAGGGCTGAGCTCCGGGTGCTGCAACGCGATCGCATCGTGGAACACCGCCACGGCGGGCCCGTCGGCGGCCGCGAGCAACCCGGGCAGCGCCGCCGCCACCGCAGGGGAAAAAACCTCCGGCACCAGCAGACCGGCATTGGGGCGCAGCCGCTCGATCGTCGGCGGGCGCCCCGCGCGCAGCGCCGCCGCGAGCCAGCCCCGCGCCCGGGCGGACCAGGGCCAG
>NEUZ01000031.1 GCA_002304435.1 Opitutia bacterium Tous-C8FEB
ATCACCGCCTGGCCCGGCCTCACCTTCACGGCCCTCGGCTTTGACGCGGCCGTGCCCGCCGTCGGTCAGGGGGCCATCGCCATTCAGTGCCGCTCCGCGGATGCGGCCCGGCTCGCCGGCTGTTTCGACGCCGCCACGATGACCGCGGTCTCTGTCGAGCGGGCGTTCCAGTCGGCCCTCGGCGGCGGCTGCCAGACCGCCTTTGCGACCCACGTCGCGGACGGGCAACTGCACCTGTTCCACGAGGCGTGCGGCATCCGTCAGGCGAGCTTGACGCCCGAGGACTTCGCCGCGCCGGCCGCCACGGCCGATCGGCTGCTCCGGGCTTGGGGACTCCGCTTATGACTTCCTCTCCTCTCGCCGGTAAGCGCGTCGCCGTGACCCGCGCACGGGAGCAGGCGCCCGAGCTCGGACGCCGCCTCGTCACCCTTGGAGCCGAAGTAATTGAGCTGCCGCTGATTAGTGTCCGCAAAGACATCGACAAGCAGACGCTGGCCGACGTCCTGCTCGAGCTGGGTACCTACGATTGGATCGTCTTCACCAGCGCGAACGGCGTGCGCTGTTTCTTCGAGGAGTTTCACCGGATTTTCGACGATATCCGCTCCCTGGGCCTGCTGCGCTTCGCGGCGGTGGGCGATATCACGGCGGCCGCGATCCGCGAGCAGCACCTGCGCGTCGAATGCCAACCCACGGTGGCGACCGGTGACGCGCTCGCCGAAGCGCTCATCGCCACGGGCAGCCTCGACAGCGCCAAGATTCTTGTGATCACGGGCAACCTGAACCGTGACACGCTTGTTCGTCGCTTAGAGGAGGCTCGGGCCATTGTCGATCGCCTGCCCGTTTACCGCACCGAGCCAACGGACTTGGCCGCGGACGCCGCTGCGGCCGATTTCCGCCGTGCCGGAGCTGACGCGATCCTCTTCGCCTCGGCTTCCGCGGTGGAATCCTACGCGGCCCAGGCTGCTGCCCTGCGGTTGGCCGAGGGGGCGCGCCGCCCGCTCGCGGGCAGCATCGGGCCGCTGACCACCCAGGCGCTGCGCAAGGCCGGGCTGGAGGTGTCTTTTGAGGCCGCTTCGCCCTCGCTCGATGATCTGGTGACGGCACTGCTCGTCGCCCTGAAGCGATGAAGGTCCCCTTCCTTGATCTCTCTCTGCAGCACCGGGAACTGCGCGAACAGGCGCTGGCAGCGCTTGCCGCCACCTACGATGCGAACCGCTTCTGCCTCGGGCGCGACGTCGAAGACTTTGAGCGAGCCTTCGCCGCTTCGCTTGGTTACCCGAGCGTGCTCGGGATGAACAGCGGGACCTCCCCGCTGCACGTTGCTTGCTTGCTGGCGGGCTTCGGCCCGGGCGACGAGGTCATCACCTCGCCCTTCACCTTCATTTCCTCCGCGTGGGGTATCAGCTACGTCCGCGCGACGCCGGTCTTCGCCGATATCGAGGAGGCTGGATTCAACCTGGATCCTGATCGCCTAGCGGCTGCGATCACCCCTCGCACGCGGGGCATCGTGGTGGTCCATCTGTTCGGCCAGCCCGCGCGGATGGACGAGATCCTCGCAGTCGCTCGTCGGCATAATCTTTTTGTGATCGAGGACTGCGCTCAGGCGGTGGGTGCCCTTTACCGGGACACGCCGGTGGGCCTGTTGGGTGACGCGGGGACCTTCAGCTTTTATCCGACCAAGAATCTTGGCGCCTGCGGTGAGGCCGGAGCCTTTGTCGCGCGTGACGCCGCGCTACTTACGCGCGCCCGCCACGTTCGGGTGCACGGCTCGGATCGGCGCTACCAGCACGACATCATCGGCGGTAACTTTCGCATGGATGGCTTTCAGGGAGCGCTGCTGAACGTGAAACTCCCGCATCTCGCTGCTTGGACGGCTCGCCGGCAGGCCATCGCCGCCCGTTACCTTCAGGGAATTCGGTTGGCCGACACGCGATTACCGGCTCCTGAGGCGCACGGAGCTTCGGTTTTTCACCAGTTCACCCTGCTGCATCCGCGGCGGGATCAACTGCGCGAACACTTGGCGCGGCTCGAGGTCGGCACGGATCTCATTTATCCCCGGCCCCTGCACTTGCAGCCGTGTTACGCGTCCCTGGGCCGAGGTCCCGGTTCCTTCCCGCGGGCCGAACGCGCGGCAGAAACCTGCCTCAGCCTGCCCATCTTCCCGGAGCTGACCGACGCCCAGGTCGAGCACGTCATCCGGTCCGTGAACGCGTTCTGAAACGGCGGGAGGACCCGATGATCGCCGGCATCCGAGTCAAGGTCTGCGGCCTGCGATCCCTGGTGGATGCCGAGGCAGCGGATGCGGTGGGGGCCGATTACCTCGGCTTTATTCTCTATCCGAAATCGCCGCGCTGCATTTCGCTCGAGCAGTTCCGCTCGCTGCTCCCGCGATTGCCCCCGCGGCAAAAGGTCGCCGTGTCGGTCGAGCCGCGGCCGGAGGAGGTGGGCGAATGGCTGGCCACCGGGTTCGACCAAATCCAAGTGCACTTCCGCCCGGAGACCCCGGTCGCCACGGTCGCGGCGTGGGCCGCCGCGGCCCCGGGTAAGCTCTGGCTGGCACCGAAGGTCCCCGCCGGCACCGCGTGGCGGCCGGAATGGCTGTCCGCGGCCGGCACGCTGTTGGTCGACACGTATCACGCCGCTGGTTTTGGCGGCAGTGGTCAGACGGGCGATTGGTCCGACTACGCGCGCTGCCGCGGCGAGCACCCCGGGCACCACTGGATCCTCGCCGGCGGCCTCGGTCCGGAAAACGTCGCCCGGGCCCTCGCGGTAAGCGGGGCACGCTGGATCGATGTCAACAGCGGGGTGGAGAGCGCGCCGGGGGTGAAGGACGCCGCCAAGATCCGTCAGTTGGCCGCGTCCATCCGGCAGCACGCCTCCGGGGGCAACGCGCCCCCGTTTTGAGCGGCGACGGGTGAATCGCGCCGTCGCCGCTCGGAGCGGACGTTTAGGACTTCGGGGCGGCGCCGGCGATGCTGAGGGAGAGCTGGATCGTCTCCGCCACCTTGTCGGTGTTCTTACCCGCCTGGATGCCGAAGTCGGCCCGGTTGATGGCGAAATTCGCGCGCAGTACGAGAAGGTCACCCTTGATCTTGGGGTCGTTAACGCGGGCGCCGAGCTTGTCCGGCAGGTGCGTGAAGGAGACCGGTACCTTGATGTCTTTAGTCACGCCCTTGACCGTGAGCTTCCCGGCGACATCGGCGGTCACGACGTTTCCTTGGGTCCGGACATTGGACAGGGAGACGGCCTCGAAGGTAATCGCGGGGTGATTCGCGACATCGAGCCAGTTTCCGCCGCGCAGGTGATCCGCCATCATCGGGTTCCCAACGGTCAGGGACTTGGTGTCGAGGGTGATCTTACCCTTGGTGGCGGCGGGCTGGGCGGGGTCGAAGGTGACGGAGCCGGAGATCCCGGTGCCGGTGCCGGTGATGGACTCGAGCGGGGCGTCCAAGCTGAACTGGACGTTGTTCACGCCCTTCGGATCCTTGAAGTCGAAGGTCAGGGGGGCGGCCTGGGCGGAGAGGCCGAGGGCGGCGAGGAGGAGTGGGAGGCGGACGAGGTGGGTATTCATGGGAGGAAAAGTTCAGGCGGCGGGCCGGCGCCGATCGGCGGCGAGTGAGAGCAGGGCGAGGGCAATCGCGGCGGCGGCGGTGCCGAGCGGAATCTCCACGCCGGCGACGAAGCCCGGGCGACGCTCCGGGTAATCGATGCCCGTGACTTCGTCGCGCTTGATCGTGACCAAGCTGGTCTGGGTGAAACCCAGGTGGGCGCCGGTCGCGAGCCAGACCCCGAATCCGCCCAGCAGTAGCGCGAGTGCGGCGGCGCGCAGCGTGTTGGCGAGGGTCCAGGCAAAGGGCACCGCCCGAGAGAGCACAGGGAGGGCGGGGGCGCAATCACCGGCGGAAATTTCCCCGGAAGGCTGGTTTCCCTTTGAACTTTTCCCTCGCGCCGTCGTCTGACTCGCACACGGTCTTTTTTACCCATGTTTTTCGCGATGATCGAGGTCCTGAAGGGTGCCGGCGTGCTGATTTACCCGCTCGCGGTCTGTTCCGCCGCCGCGGTCTTCATCGTGTGCGAGCGCGCCTACGCGCTGCGGCGCGCGGCGGTGATGCCGGCCGACTTGGTGGACGCGGTCGTTTCGGGCAAATCCCTGGTGGGCGGCCGTCACACGGTGCTCGCCCGCATCGTGGAGTTCGCGGAGCAACACCGCCACGACGAGGGGGCGGTGAAGGCCTTCGCCCGCCTCGAGTTGAACCGGATGGAACGTGGTATCCCTTATCTGGACGTCATTTACGCGGCGGCGCCTCTGATCGGCCTCACCGGCACCGTCACCGGCCTGCTACAGGTCTTCTCGCAGATCTCGCCCGACACGGGTCTACCGGACCCGGTCGCTTTCACCAAGGGCGTGGCGCTAGCCCTTTCCGCGACGGTGATTGGGCTGACCATCGCAATCCCGTCCTTGGTCGGCAGCGGCTACCTCCAGCGCAAGATCGAGAACTACGCTGCTCAACTCGACGTGCTGCTAGAGCGGATCCTCCAGCGCGACCGTTCCCAATGAGCCTGCGCTCCTCCCGCCGGCGCGCGCGCCCCGAGATGAACCTCGTAGCGCTGATCGATGTGCTGGTGATGCTCATCTTCTTCGCGTTCGTGACGATGCAGTTCAAGTCGGCCTCCACCCTGAACATCACGCTGCCGAAGGTAGAGACCGCCGGGAAGAATGAGTTCCGCGGCAACGTCACCATCTCGATCGGCAAGGACGGAGCCCTCACGCTGAACGGGAAGCCGGTCTCGGATGCCGAGCTCCCGGGGGTGCTGCAGCAGATCAAGAACGTCGACAAGGACATCCCGGTGCTGATCCGCTCCGACGAGAAGGCCACCCTCGACCGGCTGACCTTCGTGTGGGACGCCTGCCGCAAGGCTGGGCTCAATAAGCATCACCTTCAGAGCAGGTAAAAAAAGAGGCCGCACCGGTGAGGTGCGGCCCCGGGGAAGTTGGCCGGCTCAGGCGAGAGCGGCTTGGTAGTTCCGCTCGGCGGCGTCCCAATCGACCACGTTCCACCAGGCGGTGACGTAGTCGGGGCGCCGGTTCTGGTAGTGGAGGTAGTAGGCGTGTTCCCAGACATCGAGGCCGAGGACGGGCTTCCCCTCGATTCCGGCGACGGCCTTGCCCATCAGCGGGCTGTCCTGATTGGCGGTGGAACCGATCGCCAGCTTCTTGTCGGCACCGACGTACAGCCAGGCCCAGCCGGAGCCGAAGCGCGTGGCGGCGGCCTGCGCGAAGGCGGCCTTGAACTTGTCCAAGTCGCCCCAGCCGGCCGTGATCGCGGCGGCGAGTGAGCCCTTGGGGGCGCCGCCCTTGCCCGGGCCCATCGTGGCCCAGAAGAACGCGTGGTTGCTGTGCCCACCCGCGTTGTTGCGGACGCCAGTGCGGATGGCCTCCGGCACTTGGCCCAGATTCGCGATCAGGGCATTAACGTCGAGGGCGGCCAGCGCGGGGTGATCCTTAAGCAGGTTGTTCGCGTTGGTGACGTAGGCGTTGTGGTGCTTGCCGTGATGGATTTCCATCGTCCGGGCGTCGATGTGCGGCTCGAGCGCGGTGGCGGCGTAGGGCAGGGCGGGCAGCGTGTAGGCCATAATTCGTGCGGAGGGTGAAGGATTAAGCCGTACAGATGCACCGTGCCGGCGGGGCGTCAACCGCCGGCTGCGGCCCCGGGTGTGGGAAACTTCAGCGGACGCCGGCGAGCGCCTCGAGCTCGCGGTCGGACCACGGGCGATCGCGGGTGCCGCCGGCGGCGCGGATCTCCTTTACCCGACCCGGGGAGACGGCGCGGGCATCGTTGCCGAATTCCCGTCGCGCGTAGGTGAGGATGGCCGCGACCTGGGCGTCATCTAGCTGCCGCCACGGCGGCATCACGAGGCCGCGCCCCGGGTTTTCCTTCCCGTGCAGGATAATGTTCACCAGCACCTCGTCCGAACGCTGGAGCCAGGGGGAGGCCAGCAGGGTCGGGGCTAGGCCCACCAACCCGCTGCCGGACTCCTGATGGCACGGGGCGCAGGTAAGGTTGTAGGCGGTGCGGCCGGCGTCGATGAGCAGTGCGGTCTCAGCCCCCGCCGCCCCGGTCGCCGCGCCCACCTGGCGCTCGAGCAGCCGTTGCAGGACGGGGTCAGGATGCGCGCGGAGCGTCGCGAGCGTGCCGGAGCCGAGCACGCCGGGGGAAAAGGTGCCCGCGGCCATCCGCTCCAGCATCAGCCGGGCCCAGGCGGGCTTCTCCGCCAGGTTCCGGAGTGCCGTGGTCTGGAGCCTCGGTCCGAGGTTGGCGTAGGCTTCGAGCACGGCGGCGGCTGCGGCCGGCTGGTCGAAACCGGCGAGGGCAGTCAACCGCCGCGCGCGCCGCGCCTCATTGCGTTCGGTGCGGAGTTGGTCGGCGAGGAGCGGCAGGGCGTCCGGCGGGGCTAGGGCGGAGACAAGATCGAGGAGAATCTGCTGGTCCGATTCCGTGAGGCGAGCATCGCGCAGCCGACTGACCGCGCGGTTTTCCGCCTCCGCGACGCCGAGACGGGCGGCGAGGGCGGTCAGGGCGACGTGGTCGGGCGCCCGGTTCCACGCGGCGACGATGGCCTGCAGCAACGCGGGAGGCGGAGTCGTCACGCGCGGTCCCGCGAGCCCGCGGGCCATCCCCTGCGCGAGCAGCAACGCCTCTTCCGGTCCGGGCGCGGCCTCAAGGAGGCGGGCGCAGAACTCCAAGTTGCGCCGCAGGTGCTCGGGTGCGCGATCGATGATCCATTCGGAATATACCCCCTGGCGCAGGGTGTAATGGCGCCGGGGACCCTGGTCCGCGGTGAAGCGCCGGCCGAGACGCTCGGCGAGCTCGCGGCGGAACGTGGGCGCGCGCCAGCTGGCCGGGTCGGCAACGAGCGCGAGCAGTTCCTCGCGTCCTTCCTCGGCGTGACTTTCCAGCGCCCACCACAGCAGTAGCGGAAGGTGCCGGTCTCCGGCGTCCGCCTCGTGGCGCAGCAGCGCGCGGACCACCGGCACACCCTGCCCCGCGCGGAGGCGGCGGGCGGAACTGGCGAACTGGCTGCGAACTTCCACGTCGGGCTCGACGGCGGCGCGACCCGCGAGGGCCGCCGCGGTGGCCGCCTGCTGCACCCCCCGATCCCCGAGCAGGCGCACCGCCCAGCGGCGGACGTGCGGGTTCGGGTGCGCCAAGGCGGCCCGCAGCTCAGCCTCCTGAAGTTCGTGGCGTAGGTTCAGCACCCAGAAGGCCTCCAGCGCGGCCGGGGCATTGACTTCGACCAAGGCGCGCAGGTGCGGTCCCTGTTCCCCGGGGCGCCGGGCGAGCAGGCGGCGGGCTTGTTCGCGGTGCTCACGATTGGGGTGGCTGAGTCGGGCGAGCAGCGCGGCGTCGTCGAGTTTGGTCAGATCCTCCGGTCGGGGCAGTGCGGCGCCCTTGGGAACGAGGCGTACGATCCGCCCGGTCGCCTTGTCCCACGTGTCTTTGGGGTTGAGGTGGCTGAGTCGCGGATCGCTCCAGTCGGCGAGGTAGATCGCCCCATCCGGCCCCTGCTCGATGTCCACCGGGCGGAATGTCCGGTCGTCAGTGGTGATCAGCGCCGCGCGGTCGACCGTGCGGAAGGTCGAGGTCTGGGGCAGGAGCTGGCTGGCCTGCACGCGGTTGGTGAGGGACATCCCGACGACAATCTGTCCGTTCAGCTCTGGGAGGAGCCCGGCCTCATAGAGGATGAAGGTCTGGGGGAAGCGCTGCCCGTAGCCCTCGTGGGCCATATGCTCGAAGAATCCGAAAATGAACGGGTTCATCGCTGGCCCGTGCTTGGTCCAGCCCTTTACGTAGGTGGCGCCCTGGGCGTAGTGGAGGCCGCGGGTGGCCCCGTTGTTGGTGCCGGAGAACGCCCGGCCATACTGGTCGAACTCGAGGCTAAAGGTGTTGCCGCCGCCCTCGGCGAAGACCTCGAACGCCCGGGTCCCCGGGTGATAGCGCCAGATGCCTTGGCCGAGGAGGCGGACGCCCTGGATCTCCAGGTTGGTCGTGCTGCCGGTCGCGCCGTAGATCCAGCCATCCGGGCCCCAGTGGAGGCTGCTCGCCAGCGAATGCGTGTCCTCGAGGCCGAAGCCGGCGAGGTGAACCTCGGGATCTCCGTCGGGCACATCGTCGCCGTTCCGATCCGGATAGAACAGCAGGTAGGGTGACATCAGCACCCAGACGCCGTCCACGTCCGGGAGGACGCTGGTCGCGAGGTTCAGGCCGTCCACGAAGGTCTTCACGATTTCGAAGCGCCCGTCGCCGTCGCGGTCCTCCAGAATGCTGATCTGGTCCGCGCCGCGGGGGTGGCGGGGCGGCGGGGGCGGCACCCGGTCGAATTCCGCGCGGATGTACTGGTCGTAGGCGGTGACCGTCAGGCCGGCCGGGAAGGGGTACTGCAGGTATTGGACAACCCAGAGCCGGCCGCGGGCGTCGAAGCGGAGGTCGATCGGCTGGCGCACCGCGGGCTCGCTGGCGACGAGCTCTGCCGCGTAGCCCTCTGGCACCTGCATCCGCCGCACGCTCTCCTCCGGCGGCAGCGCGCGCGCCTGGCCGGCGAAATCCTGCCCGCCCGGCTTGAAGTGGCGCACGAATTCCTCGAGCTCCGGCGTGAAGCGGGGCGGTTCCGCGGCCGGGGCCCCGGCGTGCGCGGCAGGCAAGAGCAGGAGGAGCGAGCAGGGAAGCAGGAGCCGGGACGGGAACATACGGGAAAGTTCAGGCGAGGATGGGCTGGATCACGCGGCCGTGAACGTCGGTCAGGCGGTAATCGCGACCCTGGAAACGGTACGTGAGACGCGTGTGGTCAAGGCCAAGCAGGTGGAGTAGCGTCGCATTGAGGTCGTGGACGTGCACCGGATCGCGGGTGACCTGATAGCAGAACGCGTCGGTCTCCCCGTGGATGTAGCCCGGCTTCACGCCGCCGCCGGCGAGCCAGAGCGTGAAGCAGCCGCCGTGGTGATCGCGGCCGTAGTTTGCCGCCTCGAGGCGGCCCTGGCTGTAGGTGGTGCGGCCGAATTCCCCGCCCCAGATGACCAGGGTGTCGTCGAGTAGGCCGCGCTGCTTCAGGTCGCGCACGAGCGCCGCCCCGGGTTGGTCCACGTCGCCCGCCTGCAGGCGCAGGTCGCTGGGCAAGTTGTAATGCTGGTCCCAGCCGCGGTGGTAGAGCTGGATGAATCGCACCCCGCGCTCAGCGAGGCGGCGGGCGAGGAGGCAGTTCGCGGCAAACGTGCCGGGCACGCGCGACTGCGGCCCGTAGGCCTCGAAGCTCCGGGCGGGCTCGTCGCCCAAGTCGAGCAGCCCCGGCACCGATGCCTGCATCCGGTAAGCCATCTCGTATTGCGCGATACGGGTCTCGATCTCGGGGTCGAGTTGCCGCTCTGCCGCGCTCCGGTTCAGGGCGGCGAGGGTGTCGAGCTGGTCGCGGCGCGTGGCGGCGTCGAGGCCCGGCGGGTTGGAAAGGTAAAGGACCGGGTCACCCGCGCTGCGGAAGCCGACGCCTTGATGGTTCGAGGGCAGGAAGCCGGAGCCCCAGAGGCGCGCGTAGAGCGGATCCGCGGGCCGGGCGGCGCTGCCGCGCGAGAGGAGCACGGTGAAGGCGGGTAAGTCCCGGTTCTCGCTCCCGAGTCCATAGCTCGCCCACGAGCCGAAGCTCGGCCGGCCCGGCTGCTGGTGGCCGGTCTGTAGGAGCGTGACGGCGGGATCGTGGTTGATCGCCTCGGTGTGCATCGAGCGGATGAAGCACAGTTCGTCCACAATGCCGGCGGTGTGCGGCAGGAGCTCGCTCACCCAGGCGCCGCTGCGGCCGTGGCGGGCGAATTGGAAGAGCGAGGCGGTGATGGGGAAGGCCTGCTGGCCGCTCGTCATCCCCGTGAGCCGCTGGGTGCCGCGGAGCGAGGCGGGCAACTCCTCGCCGTGCCGGCGCCTCAGGTCCGGCTTGTGGTCGAACAGGTCGAGCTGCGAAGGCCCGCCGTGCATAAAGAGGTAGATCACCCGCTTCGCCTTGGGGGCGAAGTGCGGCGCCACGGGTGCACCGGCCAGCAATCCAGGACGTAGGAGAGAGGCGAGCGCGAGGGATCCGATGCCCGTCGCGGTGCGGCCGAGGAGCTGCCGGCGGGTCAGCGCGAGGTTGCCGGGCGGCAGATGGGGCAGGGTTGCGGCGGGCATCATTCAGCGGCGGGTGACCGCCTCGTCGAGGTTCAGGACAGTTTGGGCGACGGTGGTCCATGCGGCGAGCTCCGTGGCATCGAGCTCGCGCCCCGCCGGCGCGACGCCCACGCCGGCGAGACGGCGGGCGGCGGCGGGATCGTCCCGGTAGCGGCGCTGCTGGCGGGTGAGCAGTCCCTCCAGCGCGGCGAGTTCCTCCGGTCCGGGGGAGCGGGCGACGACGAGGCGAAACAACTCCGTGCCACGGGCGCGGTCGTTCCTTCCAGGCGGGGTCAGCACGCGCGCGGCGAGCGCACGGGCGGCCTCGACGTAGCCCTCGTCGTTCAGCAGCAGCAGGGCCTGCAGCGGCGTGTTGGTCCGCGGGCGGGTAATCACGCAGGTCTCGCGGGTGGGACCGTCTAAGATTTGCAGCGCGGGCGGCGGGGCGGTCCGCTTCCAGAAGGTGTACAGCGAACGTCGCCAGCGGCCCTCGCCCGGGTCGATCTCGTAGGAGAGTTCGCCGTTGTAGGAGACGGCCTCCCAGAGCCCCGGCGGCTGGTAGGGCTTCACCGGCGGTCCACCTAGGCGCGCGACGAGCAGGCCCGCCGCGGCGAGGGCCTGATCCCGGATCATCTCCGCCGGAAGCCGGAAGCTTGGTGCGCGGGCGAGGAGCTGATTGCCTGGATCCCGCTGCCGCAGCGCGGGCGGCGCGACGGAGCTCTGGCGGTACGTCGCGCTGGTCACGAGTAGGCGCAGCAGCGCCTTCGTGTCCCAACCGGAAGCCACGTAACGGGTCGCCAGCCAGTCGAGCAGCTCAGGGTGCGTCGGAAGGGCGCCTTGAGAGCCGAAGTCGTTGGCGGTTGGAACCAAGCCCTCACCGAAGCAGAGCGCCCAGAGCCGGTTCACCGCGACCCGGGCGGTCAGGGGATGATCCGGCCGGACCAGCCAGCGCGCTAGGCCCAGTCGGTTGGCGGGCGCATCCCAGGGCAGCGGCGGCAGCACGGCGGGCACCCCCGGAAGCACTTCCTCGCCGGGCGCGTCGTATTGGCCGCGGAGGAGGACGTGGGTGGCACGTGGCTGGGTGGATTCCTGCATTACCAGGGCCTTGGGCAACTGCGCCCGGAACTCCTGCTCGGACGCGCGCGCCGCTGCGGTGGCCGCGTGGGCGGCGCGCAGGGCGGGGGCGCCTTCGCGTTCGACAAAGCAGTCCACGAGCAGGTCGCGGGCCCGGGCGTCGCGCGTGCCGGGTGCGGCGGCGAGGGGACGCGCCAGACGCTCGCCCCAGTACCAGGTCCGCACCTCCGCGGGGGAGAGCGCGCGGCCGAGCAGGCGGAACTGGTCCATCTGCCCGTAATAGCCCAGCCCGCTGTCGCGGCGGCCGAGGCGCAGGGGGAGCGCGTTGACCGCCGGTCCGGCGAGATTGTCCCGCGTGATCTGCAGCGGAGACTCGCGCCCGTCAGCGTAGACGCGCACACCGGCGGCACGCCGGCTCGCGTCATAGGTGATTACGAGGTGCGTCCAGTCGCCGCGGCGGACGGGGTCGCGGGTCTGCACCTCCAGCGCGCTGGCGACCCAGCGGTCGACGAGGTTGATCTGGATCTGCCCCTTGGCCCAGAGGACTTCCACCCCGGTCCGGTCGCCCGCAGGCTCGATCTTGGCGAGCAGGCAGACGAGGGAGTTGGAGGGGCGTACCCAGAGGCTAAGGGACCAGGGTTGGTCCGCCGAAAGCGGGATGTCAGCGGGGAATTCCACGTGCTGCGTCCCATCGAAGACCGCCGCTTCCCCGACCACCCCGGCCTCGTGGTTGAGGTAACCGTGTACGCTGCCGGCGCCACCTAGTGCCGTTTCCGTCCCCGGGGGCTCGAAGTCGTGCCGGGCCAGGGGCTTGTCGGCGGGCGCCCCGAGCTCCGCCGCGGCTCGCCGCGTCCACGCCTCGCGCGCCGATTCCGTCGGCTCCAGCATCGTCTGGAGCCCGTGTTCCGCGGCGGCGCGGGTCTGGCGAAGATCCGCCAACCTAGTCTTCTGCTCGGGCGTGGTCACATCGAGCACGGGCGGAGGGTCGTCCGGACTCACCAGTCCGCGCTCCACCCCGCCGTTGAAGTAGGCGAACAGGCCGAAGTACTCCCGCTGCGAGATCGGGTCGTACTTGTGATCGTGGCAACGGGCGCACCCGATTGTGAGGCCCAGCCAGACGGTGGCGGTGGTCTCCACGCGGTCGGCGACGTACTCCACCCGGTACTCCTCCTCGAGGATGCCCGTCTCGCCGCTGACGCCGTGGTTGCGGTTGAAGCCGGTGGCGATCCGTTGGGCCTGCGTGGGCTCGGGCAGGAGGTCGCCCGCGAGTTGCTCGAGCGTGAACTGGTCGAAGGGCAGGTTGCGGTTGAAGGCGTCCACGACCCAGTCCCGCCAAGGCCAAGCCTGCCGCGCGTTGTCCCGGAAAAAACCGTTGGTGTCCGCGTACCGCGCGGCGTCGAGCCAGTCGACCGCCATCCGTTCCCCGAAGGCTGGTGAGGCCAAGAGGCGGTCCACCTCCCGCGCGTAGGCCGCGGGCGAGGGATCGGCGAGGAAGCGGTCCAGATCGGCGGGCGTGGGCGGCAGGCCGGTCAGGTCCAAGCTGACCCGGCGGAGGAGCGTCGCAGGGGCGGCGTCGGGCGCGGGGGACAGGCCCTCGTGCTCAAGTCGGGCGAGCACGAACCGATCGAGGTCGTGCACGGGCCAATTTAGGTCTCGGATCGTAGGCGGAGCGGCATTCCGCGGCGGCACGAGAGACCAGTGCGGTGCATAGGGGGCGCCCTCTGCGATCCAACGTCGGATGAGAGCCTGTTCGGCGGGAGACAGCGGCCGGCCGCCGTCGTCTGGTGGGGGCATCACCTCGTCGGCGTGGGGCGAGAGGATCCGCAGCATCAGTTCGCTCTCATCGGGCCTTCCGGGGGCGAGGCGGACGATGCCGTCGCGCGGAGCCAAGGCGTCCTCGCGGACATCTAGGCGGAATTTCCCGCGGCGCGCAGCCGCGTCCGGGCCGTGGCACTTGAAGCAGCGGTCAGAGAGCAACGGGCGAACGTCACGATTGTAATCGAGCGGCGCGTCCGCGGCCGGGGCGGACCACGTGGCCAGCAGCCAAAGGAAGAAGGTGGGGCGGCGCATCACGGGCGGCGAAAGGCCGGCGGCGCGGGATCGCGGTGCTGGAGCTGCCAGGCGGCGAGGCGGGTGCGGAGCTCCGCGAGCCGTGCGGCGTGGGCGGGCTCGCCCGCGAGGTCGCGGAGCTCGTCGGGATCAGCGGGCAGGTGAAACAGTTCCGTCCGTCCGATCGCCGGATACCAGATCAGCTTCCAGCCTTCCGCGGTACGGATCATCCGCTGCGTGTCGGTGAAGTAGCCGAAGACGGCATCGTGGACCTCCCGGTGCTCGCCGCGGAGCACGGGCAGGAGGCTGCGGCCGTCGAGTCCGGCTGGGGTGGCAAGACCGAGCAGGTCACAGAGGGTTGGGTAGAGGTCCCGCAGGTAACATTGCGTGGCGAGGCTCCACTCGGCGGGAATGCCGGGGCCGGCCAAGATGAGGGGCACGTTGAACGAGTGCTCGTACTGGTTCTGCTTGCCCATCAGCCCGTGGCTGCCGAGGGCAAGCCCGTTGTCGCTCGAGAAGAGGACCAGCGTGCGTTCGCGGACGCCGGCGGCGGAGAGCGCTGCGAGCAACTCGCCCACGTTGCGGTCCACCTCCTCCACCAGGCGGAAGTAAAGCTCCCGCTCTGCGCGTACGGCTTCCGCGGTCCGCGGGGCAGGCACGATGCGCTCGTCGCGGCCGCCGGCATTCCCGGTCTCGAAGGCGGGAGCCGGACGGAAATTCGCCGGTAACTCCGGTTCTGGGCCGCGCTGGCTGCCGGGCGGCTCAAGGAGCGGGTCGTGCGGCGCGGTGAGGTTCACCTGAAGGAAAAAAGTCCGGTCCCGCAGACGCCCGATCGCCTCGGCCGCGCGGGCCGTGATGATCCGGTCGGTTTCCGGCGTGAGGCCCACGCCGAGCTCGGGTTGGGCGCGTCCGGCTGCGTCCTTAAAGGTCCAGCCGCGGTAGCCGGTCACCTCACGGCCGGTGGGAGAGCGTTCGACGGTACCCGGTTTGCCCGCTGCGCCCCCGCCGCTGAACATTCCGGCGGTCTCGCGGAAACCGCGTTGCGCCGGTGTCCCGGCCACGTGCCACTTGCCAGCGTGGATCGTGTGCCAGCCGGCGTCGGCGAGCCGGGCCGGGAGGAGCGGGCTGGCGGGATCGAAGGCGACAGGCCCGCCGGGGGCGCCCTGGCCGGGACGGCCGAGCGCGAGTTGACCGGAGAGGAGCTCCGAGCGGCTGACGTGGCAGATGGGGTAACTGCAGGCCGCGCGCGGGAAAACGGTCCCGCCGCGGGCCAGCGCGTCGAGGTGGGGCGTGCGCGCCTCGCGGCCTCCGGCAAAACCGGGGGCGTCGGGCCGCAGGTCGTCGGCTAAAATCAGGAGGACATTCGGGGCGGCCGGCGCGGCGGCTGGCGCGACGGGGGCCGCCGCGAGGAGAGCTGCGAGAAGCTGCGCCCGGCGCCCCGACATTACCAGCGGCCGTTCACGCCGAAGAACAGCTGCGGCACCATTAGGTGGGTGACCTGCGGCCGCCCGTATCCGAACTGGCGCTCACGGTCCGGGTTCATCAACACGTTCACGACGTCGAGGTACACGCTGTAGTTCCGACTGACGTTATAGATCGTCTTGATGTCCACCGTCGGCCGCGCCGCGGCGTAGGTGGCGCGGGACTCATTGGCGTTGAAGCCGACGAGGTAGCGGCCGAGGTAGCTGTACTGCACCCGCAAGTTCACTTGGCGGCGGATGTAGGAGACGCCGACGTTGGCGATGAATGGGTTGAAACCGGCCACCCGGGGGTTCGGCGCGAGGGCGATGGCGCTTCCGGTGCCGTAGTTCCCCTCGGCCTGCATCCGGGTGAGGTTGGCGTAGGCGCCGAAGCCGCTCATCCAACCGGGCAGGAAGGTAAACTGCTGGTTGTAGCCGATCTCGATGCCCTTCACCTTCGCGAAGCCGCCGTTGTACTGGGTAGTGAGCGCGTAACCGGCGTACTCGCCGCCGAAGCCGTTGTCGGTTCCCGAGGCGATCGTCGTGCCGCCGGCGGTGTAGATGAACTTTTTGATCTCCTTGAGAAAGACGCCGACGGTGAGCATTCCCGCGGGTTCGAAGTAGAGCTCCGTGGTGAGGTCAAAGTTGTCTGCCGTTTGCGGCAGCAGCCCCGGGTTGCTAGTGGAGACCGTCTGGTTCTCGTAATTGACCGTGGTCCGCGGGATCAGCTGGCCCACGTTCGGCCGGCCGATGCTCGTCGAGTAGCTGAGGCGCGTCAGGAGGTTGGGCGTGAACTGGTACCGCAGGTGCACGCCCGGGAAGACGCTCCGGTAATCGCCGGAACGGGTCTGGCGCCGGCCAAACTGCTCGCGCGCACGGCGGGTGATTTCGGTGTCGTTGAGCGGGGCGGTGCCCCAGGCGGCGCGGCGCGCGCGCTCCTCGGGGGTGATGACCTGCAGGGCGCCCTCGCCGTCGGTCTCGGTGAATTCCACCCGGACGCCGCCGAGGATCGAGAACTGCCCGAGCCGCAGGTTGCCCATCAGGTAGGCCGCGCGAATCTGCTCCTCGAACTGCTGGTTGCCGGTGAACGCCGTCTGCAGGTCGGTCGCCAGCCGGCGTTGAAAGTGCGTCGGGTTGGCCGCGATGGCCCGGTCCAAGTTGAACGCCCGCCCATCGGCCTGAAATGCCGGCAACGGAACGGCCCCGTAACGTCCGAGTTCGGTGTCGGGGAAAGGGCGGTTGGCGAGGCCGAACTGCGCGAGGTTATCATCGTTGCGACCCGTTGCCGGGTTCGGGCCCATCACGCCGTCCGGACCGACGTAGACGGTGTTGTAGGGCGTGTTGTCAAGGTTGCGCGTCTGCCGCCGCCAGCGCAGCCCCGTCTTTACGTAGGCCGGGACCGGCGCGCTGAAGCTCCGGCGGTAGTTCAAGGCCGCGCCTTGGTAGGCGTCCCAGCCGGCCATCCGCGCGCTCGAGTAGAGGTTTTCGGTGTAGCTCTCCAGCTTCGTCCAGTCAGCGCCCTCGGTCTGCGTCACGTCCGGGAAGAGGCGGTTGTTGCGCCGCAGGGTGAACCCAACGTTGCGCGCCGTGTAGGTAAAGTTGTTGTTGCCCGGGTAGTCGGCCTTGGACTGCGAGGCATAGACGTCGTACTCGAGGTTCCAGCCGGGATGGCGGTGCACGCCGCCCACGTTGAGTGAGTTGGTCGCGCCCAGCTTGTAGTTCGCGAGCGAGGCGATCGCGACCGTGCTGGCTGCGACGCCGCGGACGCGCGTCTCGTCGTCGGTGTAACCGGGAATAATGCCTCCCGTACCGGTGAGGGCCCCGGTAGCATCGCGGGTGGCGATCGCCTGGTTCGTCTGCCACGTGACCTGACTGTTGCTCGTGTGCTCGGTGTGCTTGGCGTACTGCCAGTTGGCGAAGAGGCGCGCTTGGTCCGTTAGCTTGTAGTCGAGCTTCACCCCCGCGCCGGAGCGGGTGCGGATGTTATTAAAGTCCTGGATCTGGTACTGGTACGTGTACGCCGGACCGGTGACGTCGTTCGGCAGTTGCTGGTGCGCCTGGCTGGAGACGTCGATGATCGAGCCGTGGGGCCGGTAGGCGAGGTTCACGGACACGCCGATGCGGCCGCCGAACACCTCGGAGTAGGAGAGCGAGGCGCCGGTGCGCGGGCGGTCCCGGGGGTCGCGCGCGCGCCAGATCGCGCCGATGGAACCGCGGATGCGCCGCTCGGGGGAGCTGTCGAAGGCGCTCTTCGTGACGAGGTTGACGGCCCCGCCGATCGAGTCGCCGTCCAGATCGGGCGTCGGGGACTTGGTGACCTCGATGCGCTCGATCGAGTCGGCGCTGACGGTCTGGAACTGGAATTCGCGGGTGGAGCCGGCCGAGCCAGCGTCGGCGAGGCGGTTCCCGTCCTGGGTGATCGTGCTTAAGTTCTGGCTGAGGCCACGGATGCGGAGGTAGCGGTTGTCGCCGCCGACCGACTCGCCCTCGATGCCGGGGAGGCGGGCGGCGAGGTCGGCCGGGTTGCCCGCCAGGGCGCCAAAGGCGTCGGCCGAGACCACGTTCTTCACGCCCTCCGAGAGCCGCTGGAGCGTGATGGCCTTCGCGTTGCCCTCGCGCTCGCTGCCCACCACGAAGCGGCTCATCCGGTAGATCTCCGCGGTGAGCCCGACGTCGCGTCGGACTGTGCCCGCCGCGCTGAGGGCGGCCGCGACCTCGGCGGGAGACAGGCCTGTGTAAGTGACGAGGAGGACGACCTCGCCGGCGGGCAGGCCCTCGAAGCGGTAGGCGCCGAGGTTGTCGGTGGTCGTCTCGAGGGTGGAGCCCTTCAGCTGCACGCGGGCGCCTTCGAGGACGGTACCGGTAGCAGAGTTGGTGACGATACCCGTGAGGGTGGCCTGCGCGGACGCCGCGGAAGCGGCGACGGCGAGGGCGAGCGAAAGGACCAGGACAAGGCGCGGCACGACGAGCATAGCTTTGGGGGTGCCCGCGGAAGGGGGCCGGCGGGGCGCGCCGAAAACCGCACCTTCGCGCGGCGGGGGCAAGCGGATTCCCGCCGCCGCGGCGCTCAGATCAGAATACTGGCGACGCAGGCGGAGAGGTAGCAGGCCACCGTACCGCCGATCATCGCGCGGATGCCGAGCTGGGCGAGGTTGGTGCGCTGCTCGGGGGCGAGCGCGCCGATCCCGCCGATCTGGATCCCGATGGAGACGATGTTGGCGAAGCCGCACATCGCGTAGGTGAGGATGATGGCGGCGCGGGGGTCGCTGAAGGCGCCGGACGCCTTCAGGGTGCCCAGTTGCTGAAAGGCGATAAACTCGTTGAGGACCGTGCGGGTGCCGAGGAGCGCTCCCGATTGGAGGAGGTGGCCGTGGTCGATGCCGATCAGCCAAGCTACCGGTGCGTAAAGTACCCCGAACAGGAACTCGAGGGACAGGCCGGGGAATGTGCCGCCCGTGACGCTGCTGACCCACGCGTTGAGACCGGGGTAGGAGAAGCGCGTCTCGCCGAGCAGGAGGGTGCCTGGGGTGCCGAGCCAGCCGAGCACCGCGTTGACCATCGTTACCAAGGCGGTGAAGGCGATAAGCATCGCGCCCACGTTGGCGGCCAGCTTGAGCCCCTCCGTGGTCCCGAGGCAGACCGCGTCAACGGCGTTGCAGCCCAGTTTTTCTTTGGAGATCGCCAGCTTTTGATCGACCGGCTGCGTCTGCGGCACCAGCATCTTCGCGATCATCAGCCCCGCGGGCGCGTTGATGACCGAGGCGGTGATCAGGTGGGTGGCGAACATCATCTGCTGCTTCGGGTCGTCGCCGCCGAGGAAGGCGATGTAGGCCATCATCACGGCGCCGGCGATGGTCGCCATCCCGCCGACCATAATGGTGAGTAGCTCGGAGCGCGTCATCCCGGCGAGGTAGGGTTTCACCAGGAACGGGGCCTCCGTCTGCCCGAGAAAGATGTTGGCGGAGGCACTGAGGGTCTCGGCGCCGGAGAGGCGGAGCGTCTTCGACATCACCCACGCGAAGGAGTACACGACGCGCTGGAGGATCCCGAGGTAGTAAAGAAGCGAGGAGAGGGCGGAGAAAAAGATGATCGAGGGAAGGATCATCACAGCGAAGACGACCCCGTGGCGGGACTTGTCGGCGAGGGAGCCGAAGAGCAGGGACACGCCGGCGTTGGTGAACGCGAGTAGGTCGATGAAGCGGGCGCCCACCCATTCGATCGCGGCGCGGGTCGGGCTAAAGTAGAGCACCAGCGCGGCGAAGGTGAACTGCAGGACGATCGCCATCCCGACCGTGCGCCAGCTGATGGCCCGCCGATTCTCGCTCAGGAGATAAATCACCAAGAGCAGCACCGCCATGCCGAAGAGGCCGCGGAGGAGGTTGAGAAGGACGTCCATAGGCGCGTGGGCGGGGTTGGGCGGGAGCTTGCGCCCCGGGGCCGCGCCGGCGAGAACTTCCTGCGATGACCACGCAGGAAAGGCTGGAACGTCACCTCGCCCGCGCGCCGCAGGTCGCGGCTGCGCTCTTCGTGGCGCCCAACGCCACGGTGATCGGCGACGTTGAGCTGGGCGCGCGCGCGAGCGTCTTCTACGGGGCGGTCCTCCGCGGGGACATCGCCCGGATCCGCGTCGGCGCCGGGACCAACCTTCAGGACAACGTGGTGGTGCACCTCGCGGACGACCGCGACGCCCTCATTGGCGATTGGTGCACCGTCGGGCACGGCGCGATCGTGCACGCCTGCACGGTGGAGGACGAATGCCTGGTCGGAATGGGCTCGACGCTGCTGGACGGGGCCGTGATCGGTGCGCGGAGCATCGTCGGGGCGAATGCGCTGGTGCCCCAGCGCTTCCGCTGTCCGCCCGGCTCGCTGGTGATTGGGTCCCCGGCGCGGGTGGTCCGAACCCTCAGCACCGCCGAACAGGACGCCCTCCGCGGGTGGGCGGAGAAGTATCTCGTCGTCGCGGCGGCCCACGCTGCCCGGCTTAGCGGGCGGAGTCTGGGGACGCCGGCAGGTCTAGGGTCAGGAAGGTGAGTCTAGGCGTGAGCGCCCCGGGAGTTGGCAGCGGGCGCCACGGCAGGTAGTTCCACGGGGGAAAGAAGACGTCGCCGGGGTGCTCCGACTCTACCAGCGTGAGGTGCAGGCGGAGATGTCGCCGGCCGGCTAGCGCCAGGGCCTCCGCGTAGGGCCGGGCCCCCCCGCAGACGAAGAGTTCCCCCGGCAATTGTTCCGCCAGCGCGATGGCCGCGGGGAAGTCGGCGGCCCGCGGCACCGGGGCGCGCAGCGGCAGCCCCGAGGCAGAAATCACAATCGGTCGCCGCCCGTGACGTTCCACGGACCGCCACGCGTCGTGGGTGCGTCGGCCGAGGATGCACACCGCCCCCGCCGTGAGCGCGTCCAGGCGAGCAAGGTCCTCGGGGTGCCGCCAGGGCAGCGCGCCGTTCCGGCCCAGAACCCGACTGGGGGTGGTGGCGGCCACGAGGTGGAGAATGCGTGGCATCGCGGTGGAGCTTGGTACGCATCGATACGCGTGGCCAGTCCGCGGTGGAAGGTCGTACGTTCCCGGGCTTGCGCCCGATCGGCGTGCGCCATCGGCTGGGGAATGAACTTTCTTCGACTCGTCCTCTTGCTCGGCGGGCTCGTGGTGTGCCGGGCGGACGGAGCCCCACTCAAGGTCGGGGCCCACCGTCTGGAGTTTACCCACGAGGGGGAGGTGATCGAGGTGTTCACCTACCGGCCGCCCACCTACCGGGACGGGCCGCTGTTCGTCATTTTCCACGGGGTGGCCCGCAATGCCGAGGATTACCGCAACTTCGCGATTACCCTCGCGGAGCGCTTCCGGGCGCTGGTGGTGGCGCCGCGCTTCGACAAGGAACGTTTCCCGTTGGAGCGCTACCAGCGCGGCGGGTTGGTGGACAAGGCGGGGAAGGTCCAGCCGCCGGAACGCTGGACGTACGCCGCAGTGCCGCGGCTGGTGGCGCGCATCCGCGCGGACGAGGGCCGGCCGCAATTGCCCTACTTCCTCATCGGCCATTCTGCGGGTGGTCAGTTCCTCGTGCGGCTGGCGGCCTTCCTGCCGACGGAGGCGGGTCGGATCGTCGCGGCCAACCCCGGGTCGCACCTGTTCCCGACCCGCGAACGGGATTTCGGTTACGGCTTCGGGGCGCTGCCGCCGGAACTGGGTTCCGATGACGTACTACGCCGCTACCTAGCGGCCCCGCTCACGCTCTACCTCGGGACCGGGGACACTCTGGTGGAGTCCAATCTGGACCAAAGCCCGGCGGCGATGCTGCAGGGCGGGAACCGGCTGGAGCGGGGGCGGGCCTGTTTCGCGTTCGCCGCGGAGTTGGCCCGGACCCGGGGCTGGACCTTCGGCTGGCGCAAGGTCGAGACCCCCGGGATCGGGCACGACGCGGCGGAGATGTTCGCCGCGCCGGAGGTAGCCGACGCGATTTTCGGCCGCTGAAAGCGCCCCGCTTTTCCGGGGCGCGCGCTTAGGCCGCGGGGACCAGCCGGATGCTTTCGATGGCGATGCGCTCGGCCGGGGTGCTCTTCTCGCCGCCGCCCCCTCCGAATCCGGTCGGGACAGTGGCGAGACGCTCGAGGACATCGTCGCCCTTCACCACTTGGCCGAAGGCGGTGTACTGGCGGTCTAGGAAGCGCGCGTCGCCGTGGCAGATGAAGAACTGGCAGCCCGCGGAGTCGGGGTGCTGGGAACGGGCCATCGAGATGACGCCGCGGACGTGCGGCTTCGCGTTGAACTCGGCCTTGATGGTGTAGCCGGGGCCCCCGGTACCGGGCATCCCGCGGGCGCCTTCCTTCGTGTTCGGACAGCCCCCCTGAATCATAAAGCCCTTGATGATGCGGTGGAAGGCGGTGCCGTCATAGAAACCCTCGCGGGCGAGCTTCTTAAAGTTCTCCACGGTCTTCGGGGCGACGTCGGACCAGAAGGCGAGGGTGATCTCCCCGTAGCTGGTCTTCAGGATGGCGTGCTCTTCGGCGGGTGCGGTGTTGCTCATTGGGTCCGTGAGCCAAGGCGGCGCTGCGCGCGGCGCAAGGGGTTTCTGCCGGGGATGCCGGGGCCTTACTCGGGAAAGGCGGCGTCGATGCGCTCGCAGAAATGATGGATCAGGAAGAGGTGCGCCTCCTGGGCGGCAGCGCCGCTTTCCCCGGGTACGATGAGCTCGCAGTCCGCCACCCCGCGGGCGCGACCGCCGCCTCGTCCGAGGAGCGCCAGGCTCCTTAGTCCGCCGCGGCGGGCCTCCGCGAGGGCCGCGAGCAGGTTCGGAGAGTTACCGCTGGAACTCAGCACGATCAGCAGGTCGCCTGGCCGGCCCAGCCCGGCGACCTGCCGCGCGAACGCCTGCTCAAAGCCGAAATCGTTGCCCACGCACGTCAGCAGCGAGCCATCCGCCGAGAGCGCGAGCGCGGGGAGGGCCCGCCGGTTGCGCTGGTACCGCCCGGTAAGCTCCGTCGCGAAGTGGCCCGCCTCCGCCGCGCTGCCGCCATTGCCCGCGACCAGTAGCTTGCCGCCGCCCCGCAGCGTCTCGAGAATGAGGTCGCCAGCGCGATTGATGGTGGGCTCGAGTGCCGCCAAGGCCTCGAAGGTGCGCAGGGTAGTGGCGAGGGACGTCGGGAACGGGATCACGCCGCATAGCGTGGAGGGAAATTGCCGGCTGGAAAAGGCCCGTTTTCCGGAGGCGCGGCTTGCCGGCCCTGCCCCGGCTCGGCTATCCCCCCGCGATGCGTCTGCGCCAAATCACCCTCCGACACTTCCGCAACGTCGCGGACGCGACGGTGGAGTTCGCGGGGCGGCAGACGTTCCTCCTCGGGCCCAATGCGCAGGGGAAAACTAACTTGCTGGAGGCGGTCGGTTTCCTGACTGCCCTCCGGTCCTTCCGGACCGGTGACGTGCGCCTGCTGGTGGCCCGGGGACAGCCGGCGGCGAGCCTCGCGTTCGTCCTCGAGCACGAGCGGCAGGGGGAAACGCAGGTGCGCATCATCCTCCGCCCCGAGGGCCGCGAACTCCATTGCGACGGGGAGAAGATCACGCGGCTGGCGGATTACCTCGGACGATTCCCCACCGTGGTGTTCTCGGCCCAAGATCTGCAGTTGCTGCGCGGCGCCCCCGCGCTGCGGCGGCGCTGGCTTGACCTCACCCTCGCGGCGATGGACAGCAGTTACCTCGCTTCGCTGCAGGCGTTCGTCCGGGCGGTCGCCGCCCGCAACGCGCTGCTGAAATCTGGCCGCGCGGCGGCCGCCGAACTGGACGCCTTCGAGGCGGCGCTCGCCCCCGCGGCCGCGGATCTGGTGCGGCGGCGCGTCGCCGGGGTGGCGGCGCTCGCGGTGCCCTGTGGGGCGGCCTACGGGCGGGTCGGGGGTGGGCAGGAGACAGCTGAGCTGATCTACCGGCCCGACTGGGCGGAGACCGATCCGACGGCCTGGCGGCGGCGCCTCGCCGAGGGGCGGGCGCGCGATCTGGCGTTCCGGGCCACGCTGACCGGACCGCACCGCGACGACCTTGAGCTGCGGATCGGGGGCGGCGCCGCGCGGGATTTCGCCTCTGAGGGCCAGCAGCGCTCGGCGGTGCTCGCGTTGCGCCTCGCCCA
>NEUZ01000032.1 GCA_002304435.1 Opitutia bacterium Tous-C8FEB
GCCCGGGCTCCTATGCCGTGCCCGCCGCCGCCCACCGAACGCCCGCGCCCCCCGCGGGGCGGGCCCGCCCGCTGATGGACGCCGCCGCCCGCGCCACTCTGGCCGCGAACACCGTCGGCGCCGCCCAGCGGCGGCTCCCCGCCGACCTGCGCGCCCTCGCTCGCGGCGTGCGCGTCCACTACCCCGCCTCCCCGGCGCCGGACGTGCTGCGGGAGGGCTTTCCCCCGGACCTCCTCGGGCTCTTCACCGGCACCCCGCACGGCGCCGAACTCGCCGAGGCGAACCCGACCCCGCCGCAGATCCTGCTCTACCTCGACAACCTCTGGGACTACGCGGCCGGCGACCCGGAGGCCTTCGCCGAGGAGGTGCGCGTGACCTACCTGCACGAGCTCGGCCACTTCCTCGGCTGGGATGAGGAGGACCTCGCGGCGCGCGGCCTAGATTGAGCGCCGCCGCAGGGAACCCCGTCCACTCCGCGCTTTCCAACCCCGCCTGACCCTGCATAGTCCGCCGCATCCGCCTCCGCCCGTCATGAAGAAATTCCTGCTCCTCCCGCTCCTGGCGCTCCTCGCCGCCCTCTCCGCCCGCGCCCAGCCGGCCCGGTCCGAGCTCGTGGCCCGCGTCGAGTCCTGCGAGGCGATTCTCCAGGAGTTCCAGTCGCGCCGCCAGCTCGCGATCCCCCCCGCCGTGTGGCAACGGGCGCGGGCGATCGTGGTGCTGAACCAGTTCAAGGCCGGCTTTTTGCTCGGGGTGCAGGACGGCTACGGGATCATTATGGTGAAGAAGCCGGACGGCCGCTGGAGCATCCCGGTGATCATCAACGCCAACGAGGCGAGCCTTGGTTTCCAACTCGGCGCCAAGGCGGTCGAGAGCGTGTTCATCATCACCGACGACGCGATGCCGCGGCTGCTGTTCACCCAGCGTTTCAACATCGGCGTGGACGCGAAGGCGGTGGCCGGCCCCCGGGCGGCGGAAACCGAGCGGATCAACGAAAACCTGCTGCGCACCCCGATGCTCGCCTACACCAAGGCGGTCGGGCTTTACGCCGGGGCGACCGTCAAGGCGGGGCACATCTCGCGCAACGACAAGGCCAACTTCGCTCTCTACAACACCCGCTACACGATGCCGGAGCTCCTCTACAGCGACTGGGTGACGCCCCCCGCCGAGGTGCAGCCAATTATGGCGCTGGTGCAGTCGCTGGCGCCCTGAGGCACTCCAGCAGCAGGTCGAGAGCAGCCTCCGCCACCGCCTGCTGCACTTCCTGCCGGCCTCGGCCCGGGAACTCGACGAGCCTTTGCGCCAGCGCGCGCGGCCCGGCAGCACCACCCGCCGCCACCGCGATCCACGCCCGGGGGTGCGCGACCCCCGGGGCAGGCTCCGCGTAGCCCGTGGTCGCCACCGCGAAATCCGCGCCGAACAGCCGGCACGCCCCGCAGGCCATCTCCGCGGCCACCCGCCCCGAGACGGCGTCCACCTCCGCGGCGTGCGTGGCGTCCACCCCCAGCAGGCGCGTCTTCTGGGGGATGGTGTAGGCGGTCACCCCGCCGAGGAAGTAGGCCGACGCGCCGGAAACGCCCGTGACCAGCGCCTGCAGGCGGCCGCCCGTCAGGCTCTCGGCGACGGCCAGGGTGCGGCGGGGCGGGCCCAGCAGGCGGGACCGCAATTCGAGGGCCGCGGCGCTCATTTGAGCTCCACCCCGACGGGGCAATGGTCGCTGCCGGTGACGTGCGGCTCGATCCACGCCCGCCGCAGGCGCGGGCGCAGGGCGGCGCTGGCGAGGCAGTAATCGATGCGCCACCCGATGTTCCGCTCGCGCGCGCCCGCCCGGTAGGTCCACCAGCTGTAGTGGCCCGACCCCCGCTCAAATTCCCGGAAGGTGTCGATGAAGCCGGCCGCGAGGAAGTCGCGGAAGCCCGCGCGTTCCTCGTCGGAGAACCCCGGGTTGCCCACGTTCTCCTTCGGCCGCGCGAGGTCGATCTCCTCGTGCGCCACATTGAGGTCTCCGCAGAAAATCACCGGCTTGCGCCGCTCCAAGCGACGCACGTGCGCCAGCAGCGCCCGGTCCCACGCCTGGCGGAAGGGCAGCCGCACCAGCTCCGGCTGCGCGTTCGGGGTGTAGACCCCCACCACGAAGCACTCCTCCAGCTCCACCGTCACCGCCCGGCCCTCGCGGTCGTGCTCCGGCGAGCCGATGCCGAGGGTGACCGACAACGGCGGCCGGCGGGTGAGGACGGCCGTGCCGCTGTACCCCTTCTTCTCGGCGGCGTTCCAGACGACCTCGTAGCCGGCGGGCCACTCGACGTGCTGGACGTCGCCCGCCACCGCCTTGACCTCCTGGAGGCAGATGACGTCGGCCCGCGCGGCCTGCATCCACTCGAGCAGGCCCTTGCCGAGGGCGGCGCGCACGCCGTTCACGTTCCAGGAGAGGAGCTTCATCGCGCCCAACCTAGAGGCGGCGGGCGGCGGTCCGGCAACCCGTTTCCATCCCGGCACGCCACAAGCCGGTGTTGCCAGCGGCGGCGGCGCCGCAAAGCTCCGCGGCCGCCCGTGAGCTCCGCCTTCACCCACCTGCCGATCGGCCAGCGCATCCCCGACCGTCCCCACGCGGTATCGTGCAGCCTGCCGACGATGCGCGACGTGCGCGGCTACGAGGAGAAGGATCCGGCCACGCTGAGCCAGCTCACGTCGGGTTACCCGCGCTTCGTCGTACATCCCTGGCTCCGGCTGCTCGCCGCCCACCTCGGGATGGTCGATCCCGCCATCGGGCCGGACCGGACCCTGTGGTTAGTCTCCTCGGCCCGGATGGCCCGGGACCTGGCCGCGCACCTCGGGTCCGGAGCCGACGCCCGCTGCTGCGCCCACGACGGCATCCACGGGGTCCACCACCGCCCCGACCCGGACCTTTTCCGCGCGGCGAAGCTCTACCTGCAGCACGTCGGCGGCTTCCTCTCGTCGCGCGCCGCGGAAGAGCGCCTCGTCCGCCTTGGCCACCTGCCCGCGGTGGAGGCGGAGGAACTGTTTCCCGGCGACGCCCTCGGCGAAGTGCGCCGCCACCTCCGAGCTGCCCTGCCCGGCGCGGCGGACGCCGACCTGCTCCCCGCCACCTGCGGGATGAACGCGGTCTGGGCCGCGTTCCGCGCCGTGTCCGACCTGCAGGCCACCCGCGGGCGCACCGCCTGGCTCCAGCTCGGGTGGCTGTACCTCGACACCATCGCGCTGCTCCGGAAGTTCACCGGCGGGCCGGCGAATTACCTCTCCGCGTCCGACGTCCTCGACCGCGGCGGGCTCGAACGGCTGTTCGCCACCCACGGCTCCCGCCTCGCCGGGGTGATGGTCGAGGTGCCGACGAATCCCCTCATCCAGACGCCCGACCTACCTGCGCTTGCCGAACTCTGCCGCCGGCACGGCGTCCGCCTGGTCGCCGATCCCTCGCTGGCCTCCGTCTTCAGCCTCGACGTCCTCCCGCACGCGGACCTCGTCGTCACGAGCCTGACCAAGTACGCCGCCGGCGAGGGCGACCTCGTCGCAGGCCTGGTGGCGGTGAACCCGGCGGGGCCGGACGCCGCGGAGTTGCGCGCGCGGGTCGCCGCCGCCCTGGAGCCGGTGCACCCGCGCGACCTCGCGCGCCTCGCCGCCCAGATCGGCCACGCCCCGGAACTCGTGCGGCGGATCGAGGCGAACACGGGGACGGTGGCGGCGTTCCTGCGGGGCCACCCGGCGGTGCGGGACGTGTTTTGGGCGCTGCAGGAAGGGTCGGCTGAGAACTACCGCCGCCTCGCCCGCGGGGCGACGGCGACGGGCGGGATGATCACCTTTACCCTCCGCCGCGCGGGCGCGCTGGAACCGTTCTACGACGCCCTCCGCCTGCCCAAGGGCCCGAGCTTCGGGATGCGGACCACGCTGATCTGCCCGTTTCTCTACCTCGCGCACTACGACCTCGTGACGACCCCCGCGGGCCGGGCCGAGCTCGCCGCCGCCGGCCTCGACCCCGACCTACTCCGCCTCTGTTGCGGCACCGAGCCGGCGGCGGACCTCATCGATTCCCTCCGCGAGGCGCTCGACCGCGTCGCCTGACGCTGCACCGTGCTGCCTTCCTGCCTGCTGCCAGTGAAGGTGATCCCGAACGCGCCGCGGACGGCGGTGGCCGGCTGGCTCGGGGAAGCCCTCAAGGTGCGCGTCCAGGCCCCGCCGGTGGAGGGCCGCGCCAACGCTGCGCTCTGCGCCGGCCTCGCCGAGCGGCTCGGGCTGCCGGGTTCCGCGGTCAGCGTCGCGCGGGGGACCACCGCGAGCCGGAAACTGGTCCGCATCGAGGGCCTCGACCTCGCCGCGGTGCGGCAAGGCCTCGCCCCGCCCGAAAACCCGTGAGGACGGTTTGCACCTGCGCCCGCCCGGGCTTTTCTCCCCTCTTCCCTTCATGCGACCCCTCCGTTCCGCCCTGCCTTATCTCGCCGCGGCCCTGTTCGCCGTCTTGCCCACCCTTGCCCAGCCCATCTCGGGGAACGCGCCGCGGGGAGGTGCCCCTGGCGGCCGGCCGGCCAACGCCCGGATCGGCCTGACGGTCGACGCCGCCTTCACCGGGCGGGTGGACTTCACCGCCGCGGGGGTGGCGGCCGGAGATATGCGGGTGACGCAAACCGGCGCGAAGCTGTCCGTGCCGCTGCCCCCGCTGGGGAGCGGCTGGTTCCCGCTGCTGAGCCTACGCTACCGGCATCACGATCTCGAGACCGCGGCAGGCACGCCCCTGCCGCAACACTTCCAGGGGCTCAGCGCCAGCCTAGGGGTATTCGGGAACTTGAGCCCGGACTGGTCCCTGTTCGCGAGCGTGAGCCCGGGCGTGGCGAACGCGGGCAGCGGCTTCACCTCGAAGGGGATGAGCGTGGGCGTGATCGCGGTGGCGAGCCGCAAGTTTGGGAACGATTTCAGCGCGGGCTTCGGTTTCGTGTTCGATTCGCTGGCCCGGGGTACGGGCCGGCTGATGCCGGTAGCGACGTTCGACTGGAGCCCGGAGCCGGGCTGGAAGGTGTGGGTCGGCTACCCGCGCACGGGCGTCTCCTGGGAGCCGAGCCAAGCCCTCAAGGCGGAGTTCGTGGCCGAGGCGGACTTCGGGTCGTTCTACGTGACGGAGGATCCGCGGACGCCGCGGCCCGGCCAGGTGCGGCTGGACCGGACGCGCCTCGAGTACCGGGCGGTGCGGGTGGGCCCGGCGATCACCTGGAAACCGGATCCCCTCGTGAGTCTGCGTCTGGCCGCGGGCGTGGTGCCGATGGTGCGGGCCGAGTACGAGGCGCGGAACTACGAGTTGCGTTCGGAGAACGCCACCGGCTTCGCCAGCCTCGAGCTCGACTGGCGCTTCTGAGCGCCGGTTCCCGCCGGGGGCCGGGCCGCGCCACGCGCGATTTCTGCTGTTGCCCAGCGCCGAGCCCGCGGGCGAAATGCGCCAGGACGCCCGTCGGCGTCCGCCTTTTCCCCGATGAACGTCTACCTTGTCGCCAGCGGTGACCTCCGGCAGTCCGCCAACGAGGTGTGCTGGCCCGCCCAGCACGCACTCGAGCAGGCCCTCGGCGCCGTCCTCGCCAAACACGGCGCGCGCCTCGTCCGCGCCCACCCCTACGACCCCAAGCGCCGCCACGGTTTCATCGCCTCGCAGAAGGAGGGGATGGAGGTGTTCGCCCGCCTCGACCCCACCGCCCCGCTCATCGTAGCCGAGGCCGTCTGGCAGTACTCGCACCACGTGCTCGCCGGGCTGGTGAGCCACCGTGGCCCCATCCTCACCGTCGCGAACTGGAGCGGCACCTGGCCGGGCCTGGTGGGAATGCTGAACCTCAACGGCTCCCTCACCAAGGCGGGCGTGCGCTACTCGACGCTCTGGAGCGAGCGCTTCGAGGACGACTTCTTCCTCCGCGGGCTGCGCCAGTGGCTCCGCACCGGGCGCGTGCGCCACGCCACCCCGCACGTGCGGCCGTTCGCGCGGGCGAAGGTCCCGGCGCGGGCCACCGCACTCGCCCGGCGCCTCGCGGCCGAGTTGCGCACGCGCAAGGCCATCCTCGGGGTCTTCGACGAGGGCTGTATGGGGATGTACAACGCCATCATCCCGGACGAGCTCCTGTTCCCCCTCGGCGTCTACAAGGAGCGCCTCTCGCAGTCCGCCCTCTACGCGGCCGCGCAGAACGTCTCCGAGGAGGAGGCGCGCGCCGCGTACGACTGGCTCCGCCGCAAGGGAATGAAGTTCCACCTCGGCCAGGACGAGGCCACCGAGCTCACGGAGAACCAAGTGCTGTGGCAGTGCCGGACCTACATCGCGGCCGCGCGGCTGGGGGACGAGTTCGGCTGCGACGCGATCGGCATCCAGTACCAGCAGGGGTTGAAGGACCTCCTGCCCGCCAGCGACCTCGCGGAAGGCCTGCTCAACAACGCCGACCGCCCCCCGGTGCGCAACGCCGCCGGCCGCGTTATCCGTCCCGGGCAGCCGCTCACCCACTTCAACGAGGTCGACGAATGCGCGGGCCTCGACGGCCTGTTCACGCAGCGCGTCCACGCGGCGCTCGGCCAACCGGTCGAGAACACGCTGCACGACCTCCGCTGGGGGGACGTGGACCGCAGCGGCACCGTGCCGGACTACGTCTGGGTATTCCTCATCTCGGGCGCCGCCCCGCCGGCCCACCATATCGGCGGCTATCGCGGGACCGACTCGCTCCGCCAGCCGCCGATGTACTTCCGCCTCGGCGGCGGCACCGTGCGCGGCATCGCTCGCCCCGGGGAGATCGTCTGGAGCCGCGTCTTCGTCGCCGGCGGCCGCCTCCAGATGGACCTCGGCCGGGCGCGCGTGGTGACCCTGCCCCGCGAGGAGACCGAACGCCGCTGGCGCGAGACCACCTCGCAATGGCCGATCATGCACGCCGTGACCTACGGGGTGACGCGCGACCAGATGATGGCGCGCCACCAGGCCAACCACCTGCAGGTGGCCTACGCCAACGACGCCCGCGCCGCGGACCTCGCCCTGTACGCCAAGGCCGCGCTCGCCGCGGAGCTGGGCATCCGGGTGTCCTTCTGTGGTACCAAAGCGGACGGCTCCGCCTTCTAGCCCCCCGGGCGCCCGCCCGGGGGCCTCCGCGCCCCGTGAGACTGTCTGTTGCCGCCGCTGAGCTGGCCCGCCTCCTCCGGCCGGCCACCCGCTCGCATTGGGACTGGCTGACGCCGGCCGCCCTGCTGGCGCTAGGCGCGGTCGGGGTGGCGTTCATCTATTCGGCCCAGCACTCGATCCCGCAGGCCGCGACGGCGTCCTGGCTGCGGCAGGACTGGTTCAAACAAATGCTATTCCTGGGTTTGGGCGCCGGCGTGTACCTCGTGGTCTCGCTCATCGATTACCGCTTCTGGCTGCGGGTGGCCCACGGGTTCTACCTGCTCTGCCTCGTGCCGCTCGTGATCGTGCTCATCCCAGGCATCTCGGGCGAGGCGGCATCGCGCTGGGGCGCCCAGCGATGGATCCCGCTGGGCCCGTTCTCGTTCCAACCGTCGGAAACCGCCAAGGTGGCGGTGCTCCTGATTGTCGCCGGCGTGCTCACGCGCTCGCGCATCGGCACCGTGACGGAGTCGCTCGGCGCGCTGGGGAAATTGGCCCTTGCGGTGGGTCTGCCGATGATCCTTATCCTGCTACAGCCGGACTTGAAGTCGGCGATTGTGCTGCCCCCGATGGTGTTCTCGATGCTCTACGTCTCCCGTCTGTCCCCGCGCTTCTTCGCGGGGGCGCTGGGGGCGTTTTTGCTCCTCGTCGGGGCGGTAGCGTGGGACACCAGCCGGTACGTCGCCTATATGGAGGCGAACGCGAAGTCCTTCTCGCGGGACAAGGGCGCGTTCGAGGACTCCACCTGGGTTCGCCTGCCGCTACACGACTACCAGCGCAACCGACTCCTGAGCTTCATCAACCCGGACAAGTACGACCCGAACGGCATCGGCTGGAACCAGCGCCAGTCGCTGATCTCGGTCGGCAGCGGGGGGCTGGCCGGCAAGGGTTGGACGGAGGGGACACAGGCGCAGCTGGGCTACCTGCCGCGCTCCGTCGCGCACAACGATTTCATCTTCGCGGTCATCGCGGAGGAAAAAGGATTTCTGGGAAGCCTTACGGTCCTGGGCCTGTTTGGGATAGTGTTGTTCAACGGCATACGCATCGCCGATTCCGCCAGGGACCGGCTGGGGACGCTACTCGCCATCGGCGTGACGGCGCTCTTCGCAGTGCACGTGTTCGTGAACATCGCCATGACCATCGGGCTGGTGCCCATCACGGGCATACCGCTTCCCTTCATCAGCTACGGTGGCTCCTTTGTGCTTAGTTGCTGCATGCTGCAAGGACTGGTCCAGAGCGTCTGGCGCTTCCGGAGGGAGTTCGCATGAACCACCCGCCCCGCGCCAACGACCGCCCTGCCGGAATCTCCTGCGCCGCAACCACCGCACCCGGGGGGCCGCCGCCAACACAGAAAGACACCCCCCATGAGCGAACAAACGTCCCGCGACGCCGCACCTGACGCCGCCCACCAATACGACGAGGAGCTGGCCAACCCGCCGGCCACCCCCGAGGTCCAGCCCGTCAGCCCCGAGGAACTGAAAGCCGGCGCCGCCGAGCGCTCCCGCCAGCGCCCCCTGCTCCAAAAGATCCTCGCCGTCTTCCAGAAGGAACGCGGCGCC
This sequence comes from Opitutia bacterium Tous-C8FEB, assembly GCA_002304435.1. Taxonomy (GTDB): domain Bacteria; phylum Verrucomicrobiota; class Verrucomicrobiia; order Opitutales; family Opitutaceae; genus ER46. The sequence goes on from NEUZ01000032.1 coordinate 8,680, forward strand.
TACCGCGAGCTGATCATCAATTCCGAGCCGCTCGAGAAACGCGTCGCCCTCCTAGTCGACGGCCGCCTCGAGAAGTTCGAAATCGAGCGCGAGTCCGACCACCGGATGGTCGGCGCCATCTACAAAGGCCGGGTCAAGAACCTCGACCCCGGCCTCAAGGCCGCCTTCGTCGACATCGGGTTCACCAAGAACGCGTTCCTCCACTACTGGGATATGCTCCCGGCGGCCACCGACTCCTCGGTCGAGGTCGTCCGCGTCAACCGCCGCAAGAACGCCCCCGAGCGCTCCGCCGAGCCCACGGTCAAGGACATCCCCAGCCTCTACCCCCCGGGCAGCGAGATCGTCATCCAGGTCACCAAGGGCCCCATCGGCACCAAGGGGCCGCGCACGACCACTAACCTGTCGATCCCCGGGCGTTACCTGATTTTGACGCCGTTCAGCGACGGCTGCGGCATCTCGCGCAAGATCGAGGACCCGCACGAGCGCAAGCGGCTCAAGGGGCTCATCAACGAGCTGACCCTGCCGGAGGGCGTGGGCGTGATCGTCCGCACCGCCGGCGAGGGCAAGAAGGCCCGCTACTTCGTCCGCGACCTGCACCTGCTGCTCAAGACTTGGGAGGAGATCCAGGCGAAGATGAAGTCGGACCGCGCCCCGGCGTGCCTCTATATGGAGCCGGACCTGGTCGAGCGCACCGTCCGCGACTTCCTCACCGAGGAGGTGGACCGCGTGCTAGTCGACCGCCCGGAGGACCACGAGCGCACCCAGAAGCTGGTCGGCCAGATCTCGAAGCGCAGCGCGGGCAAGATCGCGCTCTACAAGGACAGCATCCCGATCTTCGAGCGCTTCAACATCGAGCGCCAGATCGAGCAGACCGGCCAGCGCAAGGTCCCGCTGCCCAGCGGCGGCGAGATCATCATCGACGAGACCGAGGCGCTCATCGCGATCGACGTCAACACCGGCTCCCACAAGAACCGCGGCGGCGACGAGAAGAACGTGATCTACGCGGTGAACCTGGAGGCCGCGGTCGAAGCCGCCCGCCAGATCCGCCTGCGCAACCTCGGTGGCCTGATCATCATCGACTTCATCGACATGAAGGAGCGGCGCCACCGCAACGCCGTCTACGAGAAGATGGTCGAGCTGATGGCGTCCGATAAGGCGAAGAACCACATCCTGCCCATCTCGCAGCTCGGGATCATGCAGATGACCCGTCAGCGCCAGCAGGAATCGCTCTCGTCCAACCTCTACACCGACTGCCCGTACTGCCGCGGGCGCGGGATCGTGAAGAGCGCGACGACGATGTCGGTCGAGCTGCAGCGCAAGCTCAGCTCGGTCGTGCGCCGCCTGCAGCTGCGCAACGACGCGAAGGAGTACTCGCTGCGGGTGCTGGTGCACCCGAGCATCCTGGAGCGTCTGCGGAGCGAGGACGCGGACCTGCTGGTGCGGATGGAGAAGCTCTTCGGGGTGAAGTTGGCCTTCCGGGCCGACCTCAACTACCACGTCGAGAACTTCAAGATCATCAACGCCCTCACCGGCGAGGAGTACCGCTGAGGCACGCCCCGGGCTGGCGGACCCATTCCGGGTTTGCCTTTGGCGCAGATCGCCCGTGAATCCCGCGCCCGGGCCGGCCCGCCGCCGGCCCCCTTCCCGCCGATGGAACCTCACCCGCCCCCGCCCGCCCCCGCCCGGCGCAATTTCCTCGCCCAGGCCGCCGCCGCCGTCATCGGCGCCATCACCCTGGTCATCCCGGCCGCCTCGGGCCTGCTCGTCCTCCTCGACCCGCTCCGCCGGAAACCCGCCGGCGGCGGCGCCGTGTTCGTGGCCAACCTCGCCGCCGTCCCCGCCGGCGGCGAACCGCGCAAGTTCCCCGTCCTCGCCACCCGCGTCGACGCGTGGAACCGCACGCCCGACGTCCCCGTCGGCGCCGTCTACCTGCAGCGCCTCCCGGACGGCGGCGTCCGCGCGCTGAACGTCGCCTGCCCGCACGCCGGGTGCTTCGTGGACTACAAGGCCGCGCGGGACAACTTCCACTGCCCCTGCCACAACAGCAGCTTCGCGCTCGACGGGCGGGTGCTCGACCCGAAGAGCCCCAGCCCGCGTCCGCTCGACTCGCTTGAGACCGAGGTCCGCGGGGGCACGGAGGTGTGGGTCCGGTTCCGGAACTTCCGCGCCGGCGTCCACGAGAAGATCCCCGTCTGACCCTCCCCCCGTGAAACCGCTCGACTGGCTCGATCAACGCACTGGCTACCGCAAGCTAGCCCACGAGGTGCTCTTCGAGAACGTGCCCGGCGGCGCCCGCTGGCGCTACGTCTGGGGCAGCACGCTCGTCTTCTGCTTCACGCTGCAGGTGATCACCGGCATCGCGCTCTGGTTCGCCTACAGCCCGAGCTCGCAGACCGCCTGGGAGAGCGTCTACTACATCCAGCACGAGATGTGGGGCGGCTGGTTCCTCCGCGGGCTCCACCACTACACCGCGCAGGCGATGACGGTGCTCCTCGCCGTCCACCTGATGCAGGTGGTGATCGACGGCGCCTACAAGGCCCCGCGCGAGTTCAACTTCTGGTCGGGCATTTTCCTGCTCTGCCTTACCCTGGGCCTCTCGCTGACGGGCTACCTGCTCCCGTGGGACCAGAAGGGCTACTGGGCCACGCGCGTCGCAACCAACATCCTCGCGATCACGCCGTTCGTCGGCCCCGAGCTGCAGCAGCTGGTGGTCGGCGGCGCCGACTACGGCCACCACACGCTCACGCGCTTCTTCGCGCTGCACGCCGGCGTGATCCCCGGGGCGATCATCCTCTTCATCGTCGCCCACATCTACTTCTTCCGGCGCCACGGGCTGACGCCGAAGGAGCCGCGCCGCCGGCCGGACGCCGCGTTCTGGCCCGACCAGGTGCTGCGCGACGCCGTCGCCTGCCTCGCGGTGCTCGCCGTGGTGGTCTTCCTCGTGGTGCGCAACCGGGGCGCCGAGCTCGGGGCGCCCGCCGACCCCTCGGAGCCCTTCCCCGCCGCGCGGCCGGAATGGTACTTCCTCTTCCTGTTCGAGTTCCTGAAGTACTTCCCCGGCGGCACCGAGGTCTGGGGCGCGATCGTGATCCCCGGCCTCCTGATGGCGCTGCTCGCGGCGATGCCGTTCATCGGCAACTGGCGCCTCGGCCACCGCTTCAACGTCGCCTTCCTGTGGATCGTCCTCGCCGGCTCCGGCTGGCTCACCTGGCTCGCCTTGGCGGAGGACCGCGCCAACCCCGACCACGCGATCGCCGTCGCCGCCGCGCAGCGCGAGGCCCAGCGGGTCGTGGAGCTCGCCCGTTCCCCCGCCGGCATCCCCGCCACCGGCGCCGTCACCCTGCTGCGCCAGGACCCGCTCACCCAGGGTCCGAAGCTCTTCGCGCGGCACTGCGCGAGCTGCCACCGCTTCGACGGCCACGACGGCCTCGGCGGCCAGCCGAAGGACGCGGCCTCCGCGGCGGACCTGAAGGGCTTCGCCAGCCGCGAGTGGCTCGCTGGCCTGCTCGACCCCGCGCGCGTCGCCACCCCGCATTACTTCGGCGGGACCAAGTTCAAGAACGGGAAGATGGTCAAATACGTCCGTGAGGACGTGGCCGAGTACGGGCCCGAGGACCGCAAGCTGCTCGAGCTCACCATCGCCGCGCTCTCGGCGGAGGCGGGGCTCAAGGCGCAGCGGGACATCGACCGGCGCGACGAGACGCTGATCGCGCAGGGGCGCGAGGCGCTGGTCGGCCCCCGGATGAACTGCGCCGACTGCCACGTGTTCCGCGGCACCGGCGACGCCGTCGGCCCGGAGCTCACCGGGTACGGTTCGCGCGAGTGGCTGGTCGCCTTCATCGGCAACGCCGCGCATCCCCGCTTCTACGGCGAGCGCAACGACCGGATGCCGCTCTTCGGCGAGGACAAGGTGATCACCCCCGGCGAGCTCGGCCTGATCGTCGACTGGCTGCGCGGCGAATGGTTCGTACCCTCGCCCGCCGCGCCGCGCTGACCCCGCCGGCGCCCGATGGCCGGTCAGGGGCGGCGGACGGGTAGACCGGCGGCCTGCCAGCGGGGGAACGAGCCCAGGTTCTCCGCCACCCAGCCCTCGCGACGGAGAAGCGAGGCCGCCAACCCCGAACGCCCCCCGACCGCGCAATACAACAGCAGCCGGCGCCCGCGGTGCGCCGCCAGAAACGGTCCCCACTCGCGCCGCGCGCCCCGCAGGTCGCTCAAGGGCAGCAGCACCGCCGGCGCCGCCACGCCGGCCGCCCACTCCGCCGGTTCCCGCACGTCGATGATCACCGCCGTGCCCGCCGCGGCGTCGCGCGCGGCCACCTCAGGCGCGATGCCCGGCCGCAGGAGCCGGAACATCCGCCAGAGCCCGTAGGCGAGCGCCAGCCCCGCCGCGATCTGGAGCCAGACGCTCACGCCGACGCTTCCCGGCGATTGGTCATATAGTACAGCACCGGCACCGCCATCCGGCTGATCAGCAGCGAGGCGATCTCCCCGAACATCAGGCTGATCGCCAGCCCCTGGAAGATCGGGTCCGCCAGGATCACGGCCGCGCCGACCACCACCGCCAGCGCGGTGAGGAGCATCGGCCGGAAGCGGACCGCGCCCGCCTCGACCACCGCGTCCCGCAGCGGCCGACCCTCGGCGCGCCGCAGCTCGATAAAGTCGACGAGGATAATCGAGTTGCGGACCACGATGCCCGCACCCGCCATAAAGCCGATCATCGAGGTGGCAGTGAAGAACGCTCCCATCCCCCAATGCGCCGGGAGAATCCCGACCAGCGAGAACGGGATCGCCGCCATCACCACCAGCGGGGTCACGTAGCTGCGGAACCAGCCCACCATCAGCATCGCGATCAGCACGAGCACCGCCGCAAACGCGAGGCCGAGATCGCGAAACACCTCGAGGGTGATGTGCCACTCGCCGTCCCACTTTAGGGCCGGTCCCTGGTCCTCCACGGGCACGTTGAGATGATAAATCGGCAGCGCCGGCTCCGCCGCCCCGTACTGACGGGCGTCCAGCTTCCGCAGGGCCGCGTCGAGGCTGAACATCGCGTACGCCGGGCTCTCGACCACGCCGGCTACGTCGGCCGTCACGTAGGTCACGGGCTTCAGGTTCTTACGGTAGAGATTAGGGCCGGCGGTCACGCGCTCCACGGCGACGAGTTCCGAGAGCGGCACGAGCGGCGCCGCGGGATCCCGCTCGTTCCGCAGCTGCAGCGCGAGCAGGTCCTCGGGGCGGCCCCGCGTCGCCGCGGGCAACTCGAGCACGATCGGCACGTCCTCGCGCTCGGCGGGGGCGTGGAGGAGCCCGACCGCCTGTCCGCGGGAGGCCAGCTGGAGGGCGCGCGCGATGTCGTCCGCGGTGATGCCGTGCAGCGCCGCCTTGGTCCGGTCGACCACGTAGCGCACCCGCGGCTGCGGGTCCTCGACGTACCAGTCGATATCGACCACGCCCGCGGTCTCGCCCATCAGGCGTTTCACCTCGCGCGCGAGGGCGGCGCGGCGTTCGGGATCCGGCCCGTAGACCTCGGCGACGATGGACTGGAGCACAGGCGGGCCGGGCGGCACCTCGGCGACGGCCACCGCGGCGCCGTGTTTACGGGCAATGGCGGCGACGGCGGGTCGGATCCGCTTGGCGATCGCGTGACTCTGGTCCGTGCGCTGTTCCTTCGGCACGAGGTTCACCTGGATGTCGGCGACGTTGGGGCCGCGGCGCAGGTAATAGTGGCGCACGAGCCCGTTGAAGTTAAACGGCGCCGCCGTACCGGCGTAAATCTGCCAGTCGCGCACCTCGGGGTGCTCGCGGAGCGCGGCGGCCATCTCCTGCGCGATGCGCGTCGTTTGCTCCAGCGTCGTGCCCTCCGGAGCGTCGATCACCACCTGGAACTCCGACTTGTTGTCGAAGGGCAGCATCTTCACCTGCACCTTGCCCACGAGCACCAGGCCCGCGGAACCGAGGAGCAGCAGGACGATGCCGGCGAGGAAGGCCCAGCGCCAACGGGGCTGGTCGAGCAGCGGGCCCATCACGCGGTAATAGAGGCGCGTAAACCAGTCCGCCGGGGCCTGGTCGTGGTCGTGCGCGGCCGGCGCCCCACCCGCGGAGGCGGTATGGCGCTTGAGCACGCGGATCGCGGCCCACGGCGTGATGGTGAAGGCAATCGCGAGCGAGAAGAGCATCGCGGCCGTCGACCCCACCGGGATCGGGCGCATATAGGGGCCCATCAGGCCGCCGACGAACGCCATCGGCAAAATCGCGGCGATCACCGCCCACGTCGCAAGGATCGTCGGGTTGCCCACCTCGTCGACCGCCTCGAGCGCAATCTGCGAGAGGGGCTTACCCGCCGCGCCGGGCAGGCGCACGTGGCGCACAATGTTCTCCACCACCACGATCGCGTCATCGACCAGAATCCCGATCGAGAAAATCAGCGCGAAGAGCGTGATCCGGTTCAGCGTGTAACCATAGAGGTAGAAGATGAAGAGCGTGAGCGCCAGGGTCGACGGGATCGCCAGCAGCACGACGAGGGACTCGCGCCAGCCGAGGAAGAGCAGAATCAGCAGCGCCACGCCGAACACCGCGATGCCCATATGCAGCAGCAGCTCGTTGCCCTTCTCCGCGGCCGTGTGGCCGTAGTCGCGAGTCACGGTGACGCCCACCTCCGCGGGCAGCAGCGTCCCACGCAGCGCCTCCACCCGGGCCAGCACCCGCTCCACCACCTCGACCGCGTTCGCGCCCGGGCGCTTGGCGACGCTGAGCGTGACGGCAGCCTCCAGGTCCCCGCGAGCTGAACCGTGGAGCACGTAGTCGGCAGGCTCCTCCGCGCTATCGGCGATGCTCGCGACATCTCGCAGGTGCACCGGACGGCCGGCGGCTACCCCGATGACCACGGCACCGACATCCGCGGCGTCCCGGAGGAAGGCGCCGGTCTCGAGCAGGACCTCTGTGCCCGCGAAGGGCCGCGACCCAGCTTGGACTTGGCGGTTGGCCTGCCGCAGGGCGCCGGCCACATCGGCGGGCGCGAGACCGCGCGCCGCAAGGGCGGTACGGTCAAGTTGGACGCGCACGGCACGGCGGTTGCCGCCGAGGAGCACGGTCTCGGCGACCTCCGGCACCGCCTTGACCACGTCGTCGACCTGCGCCGCCAGCCGGCGCAGCGCCAGGTGGTCGAGCGTTCGGCTGTGGAAGGTCACGGCTAGGACCGGCACGTCGTCGATCGTGCGCGATTTGACGAGCGGGGCGGCCACCCCAGCCGGGATGCGGTCGGCGTTACCGGCGAGCTTCTGGTTCAGCCGGACCAAGGCGGCCTCGATATTGGTCCCCACCTGGAAACGCACGACCGTGAGAGCAGAGCCGGGGCTCGAGGTCGAATAGAGGTACTCCACGTCCGGGATCTCCCAGAGCAGCTTCTCCATCGGCCGCGTGAGCCGGTTCTCGACCTCCTCTGGGGTCGCGCCGGGTAGCGCCGCGAACACGTCGATGATCGGGACCTTGATCTGGGGCTCCTCCTCGCGCGGGAGCCGCGCGACCGCGAAGACCCCGAGCAGGACGGACGCCAGAACGGCGATCGGGGTCAGCTTTGAGGAGACGAAAATCCCCGCGATGCGCCCGGCGAGGCTGGCCCCACCCGGCGTGCCGGCGGCCCCGCTCACGGGAGCACCTCCACGGGCTGGCCGTCGCGCAGGCCGGCGGGCGGCGCCAGCACCACGCGCTCGTCCGCCGCGAGGCCGGCTAGAACCTCCATCTGGCCGCCGCGGCGGGCGCCGGTGCGGACTAGGCGGAGTACCGCGCGCTTACCGTCCTCCACCACGAAGACACGTTCCATCTGCCCTTGCGGCACCACGGCCTCCGCCGGGACGAGCACCGCGCGGCGGGTGCCGCCGGGGACCAGCACACGGACAAACTGGCCGGAACGGACGGGCGCGCCGGCGGGCACGGCCAGCTTCACACCGATCGTGCGCGTGGCCGCGTCGGCCGTGGACGAGATCTCGCGCAGCGTAGCGGTGAAGGCATTGCCCCCGGCCTCGGCTTCGAAGCGTGCGCCCGGCACCAAGGCCGCCGCGGCGGATTCGGGGACGGCGGCCTCGACCTCGAGGTCGGCGGTGCCCTCGATCTCCAGCAGGGGCTGCCCGGGCGAAGCGAGGTCGCCGCCGTGAACGGGCCGCCGGGCGACCACCCCATCGAATGGCGCCCGGAGCGTGGTGTAGCCGACTTGGACCTCGGCCTCGCGGACCATCGCTTCACAGCCGGTCACGCGGTCCTGCAGATTGCGGACCGCCTCGGCGGTACTGGCGCCGCGAGCGAGCAGGTCCGTCTCTCGCGCGAGGTCGCGGCGGGCCACCTTGAGTTGGACCTCCGCGCGCGTGAGGCGCGCCTGCGCGTCGGCCGCGGAAATCCGGACCAGCACGTCACCGGCGCTCACGCGTTGGCCGAGGGCAGCGGGCAACTCTGTCACGACCCCGGCAAGCTGGGCGGCGAGGACGGCACGTCGGACGGGCCGGACGGTGCCGGTGGCCTCGGTATGCAGCGGAACCGCGGCGCCTTGGACGGGTGCGACGCGCACGCGCGCCGCCGGGAGGGGAGCTGGGGTGGCGGCGGGCTCGGGGCGGGCGCAGCCGGCGGCCAGCGCGAGGGCGAGAAGGCAGAGCGGGGAACACTTCATAGCGAAACGGGGTTACGGGGTGGGCGAGAGGCCGAGGGCGCGGCGGAGTTGGACGACGGCGAGGCGTTCATCGGCGGTGGCGAGCACGCGGCCGAGGCGAACCTCGGTGAGTCGGCTTTCCGTGCCAATCAGTTCGGCGGCCAGCAGCACGCCCTGCTCGAAACGCGCCCGGCTCAGCGCGGCGCTCTCCTCCGCCTGGAGGACGGCGGCGGAAGTGACGGCGAGGCGCTCGACGGCATCGGCGTAGGCCAGCCGGGCCTGCTCCACCTCGAGTCCGATCCCGAGCCGGGCCTTGCGCAGTTGCTCGCGGACCTGCGCGAGCTCGGCCAGCGACTGCCGGACCTTGCCCGCGGTGCGGCCGCCATCGAAGACGTTCAGATTCAGCGTGAGGCCACCCTCAAGGCTCTCCGCGTGCCGGCCGAAGCGCCAGCCTTGGTCGTATTGCCCGGCGACGAACGCGTTCACGGTGGGCCGGTTGCCGGCCCGGGCGGCGGTGACGAGCGCCTCGGCCATCCGCTGGCGTTCCTCCAGCGCCACCAGCTCCGGGCGGGCGGAGAAGTCGTTCGCCGTGGGCGGCTCGAGGGCGGCAAGGCCCGGGTCCTCCGGGGCCAGCTCAACCGGTTCCGCGGAGGGCTCGGCGCCCAGCGTGAAGGTGAAGGCGCGGGCGGCGAGCGCGGCGGCGTGGCGGGCCGAGGACAGCGCCTCGCGGGTGCGGGCGAGCTGCACCTCGAGGCTGAGCAGGTCGGCCTTGAGCACCTGGCCGGCCTCGAAGCGCAGGCGGGCGTTGCCCACGCTGGCATCTTGGGCCCGCAGGCCGGCCTCGAGGGCCACCACGCCCTCGCGGGCCTTGCGCAGGTTGAGCAGGGCCCGGACCACCTCCGCCGCCAGCTGCTGCTGGATCGCGCGCAGGTCCTCCTCGGAGGCCCGGGAACCGGCGCCCGCGGCTGTCCGCTGGGCCGTGGGCGCCCCGCCGGCGTACAAGTTGTAGACCACCTTACCGTTGAGGCTGAGGTCGTCGACCCAGCCGGGGCGGTTGTACCGGTCGGGGTTCGAAGCGTACCCGAAGTTACGCTGGTACATCGTGAAGATGAAACCGGTCAGCGCGTTGGCCGACTGAATGTAATGCCCGGAGAGAATCACCTGGGGCTGCCAAGCGGACTCCACCTGCTGGAGCATCGCGCGGCAGGCCTCGATACGGTGCCGGGCGGCCGTGACGTCGGGGTGCTGGCGCAGGGCGGTGGCGACGGCCTCCTCGACCGTCCAGACCTTGGCGGGGGCGAGGGCGGCGGCGGCCAGCGCGAGGCCGGCCGCCAACAACGGGCGGAAGGATGTCATAACGGTGCGGGAAGGGGAGGGGCCGCGGCGCAGACCGGAGCGGCGGGAGTGAGGAAGGCCTGACCGCGGGCTCAGGGCCCCGCAAGGCGGATCAGCGGCGGCCGCCCCAATGGATGACGTCGTTGGCGTCGACCCAGCCGAGCTTGCGCAGGACGAGCGTGGGCGGGCAGAAGCCGGTGAACACGGATTGGATGAGATTCAGGCCGGCGAAGGCGGGCAGCAGGAGCCACCAGGGATTCACGTAGTGGGCGAGTACCGTGCCGGTGAGCACGACGCTGCCGGCGAGGAGGCGGACGAGGGAGTCGGTCTTCATAAGGGCGATTTCTATTTATGCATAAGGACGCATAAATAGACCCGCTGTCAACGTCGCGGCGCGAGGGCCCGGCGACCTTGGGCCGTCGGACCCGCGGTCGGGCTCGGCGCCGCGACGGTAAACGCGGGCCCGCCACGTCCGGGCTTGCGGCGTGCCCGCCGACGCCGTGTCCTCGCGCGATGCCCAATCCTTGGACCGGCAAAGGCAACCCTTACACCCGCGAGGAGGTGCGCGAGCGCCTGCACGCCAAGCTGCGGCAGGGCCGCGCCCTGATCGCCGCGGGGGCCGGAACGGGCATCTCGGCCAAGTTCATCGAGAAGGGCGGCGCCGACCTCATCATCATCTACAATTCCGGCCGCTTCCGGATGATGGGCCACGGCTCCACCGCTGGGATGATGGCCTACGGCGACGCCAACGCCATCGCGATGGAGATCGGCGAGTACGAAGTGCTGCCGGTCGTCGAGGAGGTCCCCGTGATCTGCGGCGTCCACGCCACCGACCCGCGCCGCCGGATGTGGCACTGGCTCGGGCGGGTGAAGGAGATGGGCTTCTCCGGGGTGAACAACTTCCCCACCCACACGATCGTCGACGGCCATTTCCGCGGCGTGCTCGAGGAGACCGGGATGTCCGTGCGCAAGGAGTACGAGATGGTCGCCCTCGCGCGCCGGATGGACCTGTTCTCGATCGTTTACGTCGGCAGCCCGGAAGAGGCCGTCGAGATGGCCAAGGCCGGCGCCGACGCGATCATCGCCCACGTGGGCACCACGGTCGGCGGCAGCATCGGGGTGCAGAAGGCGGTCGTCAGCTGGGACCAAACCCTGCGCACCACGCGCGACATCATCGCCGCCGCCTCGCAGGTCCGAAAGGACATCTTCTTCCTCGCTCACGGGGGACCGATCAACACGCCGGAGGACGCGGACCGCGTGATCCGGAACACGGAGGCGGTGGGCTTCGTCGGCGCCTCCAGCCTCGAGCGGATGGGCGTGGAGGAGTCGCTGACCAGCCTCACCCGGCGTTTCACCGCGCTCGAGGTGCCGCGCCGCCCCGCGCCCGGCACTTCAGCCTAGCGCCGGCCCCGCCCGCGGCGCCCGGCCGCCCCACCCTTTCCCGATGAACCCCGCCGAACGCCGCTTCGTGACCGCCGCGGAAACCCTCCGCGAGCCCAACCCCTGGACCAACAACGAGTGGCTCTGCCGCCCCGACGTCGTCGCGGCCGAGAAGCTGCTGCTCGTCCGGGCAAATATGGACGGGATGCACTGCCACCCGTTCCACTGCCACCCGCACCGCGAGGAGATCATCTACGTGGTGTACGGCCGCGCCGAGCAATGGGTGGGCACGGAGTGTCGCCTGCTGGGGCCCGGGGAGATGGCGCACATCCCGCCCGGGGTGGTCCACGCGACCTACAACCCCCACCCGGAGCCGCTCGTCTTCCTCGCCATCCTCTCCCCGGCAAAACTGCCCGCGGCGGAGGCCGCGGCGCCGGACCCGCAGGACGTCTCCGCGCAGGAACCCTGGGCCTCCCTCCGCCAGGGCCGCCCCGCCTGCCGCACTCGCTTCTAAAACCCCTCCCCTTCCCCCGATGAAACGCCTCTGCCTCCTCGCCTGCCTGCTGGCCGCGTCCGCCTTCGCCGCCGACACCCCGCTGCGCGTCTTCCTGCGCTCCGGCCCCAAGTCCCACGGCCCCGGCGCCCACGACTACCCGCGGTTCCTCGCCGAATGGGTGCCGCTCCTCAACGCCCGCGGCGCCCGCGCCAGCGGCGGCGACGCCTTCCCCACCCGCGCCCAGCTCGAGGCCACCGACGTCCTCATCCTCCACGCGCAGGAGGCGGGCAACATCCCCGCCGCCGAGGACCGCGCGAACCTCGACGCCTTCCTCCGCCGCGGCGGCGGCCTCGTGGTCATCCACGCCGGCGCCGTCTCCCGCGACCCGGCCTGGTACCGCGACGTGATCGGCGGCTCCTGGCGCCACGGCCACACCAAGTGGCTCGAGGCCCCGATGCACCTCTACTTCACCGACCGCGACCACCCGGTCACGCAGGGGGTCTCGAACTGGGCGATGGACGATGAGATCTACTACGACATGGAGATGCACCCCTCCGCGCGGGTGCTGGCCGCCGCCTACACGCCCAAGGCGATCGACACCGGCGGGCGCGGCAACCGCGAGGCCCAGGCCCGCGCCGCCGAGGCCGTGGCGCAGCGCAAGGGCGTCAACATCTACGATATCCAGCCCCAGATCTGGAGCTACGAGCGCCAGCTCGAGGGCGCGCCCCGCGGCTACCGCGCGTTCGTCTCCCTCCCCGGCCACCGCTACGAGAACTTCAACCGGCCCAACTACCGCGCCCTCCTCCTCCGGGGCATCGCCTGGGCCGGCCAGCGCGCCAACGTCGACGAGCTCTGCCGCCCCGAGGAGCTGGGCGACGCCCTCCGCTACCCGGCCGACGGCCCCACCCACCCGCGCGCCGCCGCCGCCAAGCTCGAGGTCCACCCCGAGTTCAAGGTCGGCCTCGTCGCCGCCGAACCCCTCATCAACAAGGTGATGAACCTCGACTGGGACGAGCGCGGCCGCCTCTGGGTCGCCGAGACCCCCGAGTACCCGAACGGCCGCCGCGCCCCGGTCACCGACGCGTGGAAGGAGAGCGGGAACCTCCGCGGGGCCAAGGTCGACCGCGCCCCCGAGGACCGCATCTCGATCCTGAGCGACAGCGACGGCGACGGCGTGATGGATCGCAAAAAGGTCTTCGCCGACGGGCTGGAGCTGGTGACGAGCTTCGTCTTCCACGGGCGCGGGGTGATCGCCGCCTCCGCGCCGGACATCTGGTTCCTCGAGGACACCGACGGCGACGACGTGGCCGACCGGCGCACGCGGCTCTACACCGGCCTGGGCATCCGCGACACCCACGCCGTCATCAACAACCTGCGCTGGGGCCTCGACGGCTGGATCTACGCGACGCACGGCTACTCGCAGGGCGACGTCACCGCGGGCGCGGGCGGGCGCGCCTTCGGCCCGGGCGGCAGCGGCGTGGTCCGCTTCAAGGCGGACGGCTCCGCGTTCGAGCAGTACAACTCGAAGAACGGCAACACCTGGGGCCTCGAGACAACCTGGGACGGGCAGATCTTTTGGACCCAGCCGACCAGCGGCACGGTGTTCTTCCACAGCCTGCTGCCCGAGTCGGTGCTGGCGCGCGGCAAGATGCCCGGAGCAACCACTTGGAAGGGGATGATCACCAACCAGCGCAGCTTCCCCGCGATCGAGTGGCCCGAGCAGGCCTACGTGCAGATCGACCAGGTCGGCCGCTTCACCGCGGCTTCCGGCTGCGCCGTGTACGAGGGGGGCACCTGGCCGGCCAAGTGGAACTACAGCTACTTCACCGGCGAGCCGACGCTCAACCTCGTGCACCACCAGTTCGTGCGCCGCGATGGCACCAGCTACCGCACGGAGAAGGAGGCGGGCCGCGAGCAGACCGAGTTCATCCGCAGCCGCGACCTCTGGTTCCGGCCGATTGACACCCGCGTCGGCCCCGATGGCGCCCTGTACGTGATCGACTTCTACAACCAGGCGGTGATCCACAACGACACCCGCGGGCCGCAGCACGGGCCGGCCAACGCCGCCGTGCGGCCGGACCGCGACCATTACTTCGCCCGCATCTGGCGCGTCGACCACCGCGAGGCGAAGCCGCTCCCGGTGCCCGCCCTCGACCGCCGCGACCTCGCCGGGCTGGTGCGCACGATCGAGCAGAGCCCCAACGCCCACGTGCGCAAGACCGCCTGGCGGCTGGCGCAGGAGAACCACGGCGCCGCCGGCGCGCGCGCGCTCACCCAGATCAACCGCGGGCCGATCGGCAGCCTGCCCGAGCAGCGCCACGCCGCCGCTCGCGCCGCCACCACCCGCGCCCAGCAGGAGGCCGTCCTCGCGGAGTTCGCCGCCGCAACGGATGATTGGATCCGCTCCGCGCTGGTCGCCGCCGCGGTCGAGCGCGCCAATGACTATGTGCTCCTCGCGCTCCAGGCGCCGCAGCCCGCGGCCCTCGCGCCCTTCGTCGCCGCGCTCGCGCCCGCCCTGCCCGCCGGCCAGGCGATCGCGCTCGTGCAGGCCGCGGCCAACGCGCCCGCCGCTGCGCACCCGGTGAAGAACGCCCTGCTCCGCGGCCTCGCCGGGCTCGAGGCGCCCGCCGTCGTCGACGACACCACCGCCCGCCTGCTCCAGCGCCTCCTCGCCGCCCCCGACACCGTG
>NEUZ01000033.1 GCA_002304435.1 Opitutia bacterium Tous-C8FEB
GGCGGCCGGGATCGTGGGCGACTCAGTCCGGAGCGTTGGGTCGAGCGGGACGCTGCTCGCGACGGCGGTCGTGACCGGTGGTGCCGTGAGGGGGGCGGTAGGCGGCGTGGCGGGGGCTTCCGTCGCGACCGGGGCGGCCGGCGGGGCGGTATCGACCGGCGTCACCGCCGCCGGGGTGGCAGTGGGCGCGTCCGCGGGCGGCGGCGTTTCGAGCGCGGCGACGCGGGGCGTAGCGGTGGAGCTGACGCTCGCCTCCGCGGTGGGCGGGACGAGCGGCAGGACGGCGGGAGCCGAGGGGCCGGGCGTAGGCAGGACTGCGCTCACCGCGTCGCTGGCGACGGGATCCAGCGACCGCTCGGCCGGAGCGATCGAGGGGGACTGGGGCGCGTTTGCCTCCGTAACTGTGACGGCGCGTGCGGTGCGCTCGGGGCGAGCGGGCGGGGTCGGTTCTTCGGGCGGGACCTCGGCGGGAGGTTGGGCGACGCGCGGCGGTGGCGCAGCGGCTGGTGTGGGTGCCGCGGCGACCGAGGGCGGCGGAGGGGTGGACACCACGGCGAGTGTCGCGGCGTCCGAAGGGACGAACGCGGTCGAAACCGGCTGGGGTGCGGCGGGGACGGCCACCTCGTCCGTTGCCGGCGTGGGCGTGTCTGGGGCGGCGGCAGCGCGCGCGCCGGGGACCGTGGGTGGTTCGGCCGGGGGCGTGGCCGCAAGGGGCGTCACCTCCGCAGCGGGAGGGGTGACGGCGGCCACGGCTGCAGCAAGCGGAGCCGGAGCCGCGGCTGCGACGGGCTGCGGAGTGGTGGGGGCCGCGGCTGGCGGGACAGCGTTCGTGGTCGGCCGCGCGAGGGCGGGGGCCGCGAGTTCGTCGGCAGACGGCGCGGGCGGGGCATCGGCCGCGCTCGGGGCGGTGGGCTCCGGAGCGGGACCCGCCGGTGCCACGACCGGCTTGGCGCTGGCCTGCGGTGGCGCCACCGGCGTGGGATCGGCGTCGATTGCTGGGGGCGAGCTGATCGGCGGCGCGGCGGTGGCGGCGGCCGGCGCGAGGGATGCGGCCGGGACGAGCGGGGTGGGAGGCGTTTCCTCCGGGGACGCGGCCGCCGGAGCGGACGGGCCGGGGGTGACGGGACCGTCGACTAGGGCAGCCGCGGGGGGCGCGAGCGGTGCGGCCGCCAGGCGGTCGGGCGCGACCGGAACGGGTTGGCGCGGAGGGGTGAGCGCCGCCTTGGTTGGCGCGGGAGCGGAAAAAACCGGCACGGCGGGCCCTTGGGTAACCGGGTCCACGGGCGGTTCCGCGTCGGTCGGCGCCGAGAGCCGCGCGACGTTGGTGGCGGGAGGCGTGACGGCTGGGTCCGTGGCCCCGGGAGAGGGCTGGACCTCGCTGCGCTGGGGGCTGGCGGCAGGCGCACCCGACGGCGTGGCAGGAGGCGTCGCCGCGGAGGGAGTGGGGTTCGCGACGGGAGCCGCGAGCGCGGGAGCCGCGGGTTCGGCGCGAGCCGGGGGCGGGGGAGTCTCGCTGGCGGCTGGGGTGGCGGGCGTGGCGTCGGTTGGCTCGGGAGCCGTTGGCGTGGGGCCGAGGACGACCGCGGGCGGCGGAGTGGCGCGCGGTTGGGCGGCGGCGAGGACGGGCGCGGCGGGAGCTGGCTGGGCCGGCGGGGTGAAAGCAGCCTCGGTTGCCGCCGGAGTGGGCGCCGGAGTGGGGCCGATCGGGGTGGATCGATCGCTGGCCACGGGGAACGTCGGCGAATCGGGCGCAGGCGTCGCAGGGAACGGCGTGACGTCCGTGGCGGGAGGCGTGACGGCGGGTGCCCCTAGACTGGCGGGCACGGGTGCTTCCCCAGCCGCGGAGGGCGTGGTGCGCGTCGTCGGCGGAGTGAGCGGTGCCGTAGTCACCGCCAGCGCGGCCGGCGGAGCCTGAATGGGCCCGGGAAGCGGTGCGTCGGCTGGAGTGACGGGCGCCTTGGCGGCAAATTCTGCCCTGGGTGGGACGACGGGAGCGGAGGGGGAGGGCGCGGCCGCTTCGACGGGCGTTGGAATTTCCTGCGTGGAGGGAGGCGAAAGCAGCGCAGGCGTTTCCGGCGTGCGCGGTGGTGCTTCCGGAGTCGTGGTCGCGCGTGGGCCGGGCGGCGTGGCGACCGGAAGGATCGGCTCAGGCGCGGGGCGGGCCTCGGTGCCCGACCCGCGAGCGCTGGCCGTGCGCGGGGCTGCGGCCTCAGGCGGTGAGACGGGGGAGATGACGTTCGCGGCCGGAGCGTCGACGAAGGATGCCAACGGGGCGGCGGTGGGTGGCGCGGGTGGCGTGGCGGGGGCCAGTTGCGCGGCCGTCTGCCCGGGGCGGATCGGCGCCAGAACCGCTTGCGCGGGCGCCGCGGGGACGGCGGGCGGCGGAAGCGCGGACGGCGCAGGAATCGGGACAGCGGCCAACGGCTCCGCGGGGTTGAGGGCGGCGGGGGTGGTTTGCGGATCGGCTGGCGTTAACGTGACCGCGGCAGGGGCCGAGCCGGGGGCCAGCGGGTCTGGAGTCAGCGGCTCATCGTCGACCGATGCGGCCGGCGTCCCATCGGGGGGGACGAGGTCCGCGACCGGAACCCCAGCAGCAGGTATGACTCGGGTGGCGGGCGGCGCGCCATTGGGCGCGGGCGGGACCAGTGGGGCTGGCTGGGCGCCGATCGCGGGCCGCGGAGGTTCCTGCGTCGCGGGCAGTCGCGGTGAGGCGGGCGTGACGAGTGCGGCCCCAGCGGGCGTCACCGCGGGCGGGCCGGCACTACCAGCTTCCTCCGGCGGGAGCGGACGCACGGGGACCGCCGGAGTGGCCGGGCGGAGGACCGTGGCCGCGGCCGATGGCTCGGCGGGGGTGAGGATGGCGGGGGTGGTCTGCGGATCAGGCGGCGTGAGCGCTGCCGCGGCCGGTGCAGCGGCGGGCGCCGGCGTGATTGGAGTCAGCGGCTCGTCGTCGACGGGCGTGACCGGCGTCCCATCCACGGGTACGAAGTCCGCGACCGGAACCTCACCAGCGGGTGTGACCCGGGTGGCGGGCGGCACGCCGTCGGGCGCGGGCGGGACCAGTGGGGCTGGCTGGGCGCCGATCGCGGGCCGCGAAGGTTCCTGCGTCGCGGGCAGTCGCGGTGAGGCGGGCGTGACGAGTGCGGCTTCCGCGGGCGTCACCGCGGGCGGGCCGGCACTACCAGCTTCCTCCGGCGGGAGCGGACGCACGGGTACCGATGGAGTGGGCGGGGGGAGGACCGTGGCCGCGGCCGATGGCGCTGCGGGGGAGAGGACGGCGGGGGCGGTCCTCGGATCAGGCGGCGTGAGCGCGGCCGCGGCGGGTGCAGCGGCGGGCGCCGGCGTGTCTGGAGTCAGCAGCTCGTCGTCGACGGGCGTGACCGGCGTCCCATCCAGAGGTAAGAAGTCTGCGACCGGAACCCCACCAGCGGTTCTTACCTGGGTGGCGGGCGGCGCTTGGTTGCCCGGGGCAGGCTCGACGCGGGCGGGCGGCGGCTCGGCCAGCGACGTCGCGGCGGGGGTGGCGACTCCCTTGGGCGAGGGCGGAAGCGCGGCGAGGGGATCGCCGATGGCGGCCGGAGCGGTGAAAGCGGGCTGGGCGGGCGGAGTCGGAGCCGTCGCAGGAACCTGGAGCACCCGCTCGGCTTCGAGAGAGGTGGGGGCCGGCGCCGGCGCACCCGGGATGCGTGGGGCCTCGAATCGGGGCGCGGGTGCCGTCCCCGCCGGAAGCTGGGCGAGGACCGGGTCGAGGTTCGTGGGCGGAACCGCCTCGATGGACGCCGCGAAGACGGCGGCAGTCTGCGGACGCGGGGTCCCGATCGCGAGGTTGGCGGACGGTTGCCCCCCTCCGGGCAGGGGCGGGAGAACGGAAGTTTGGCCAACGCCGAGTGCGGGGGGCGGAGTCGCGCGCGGCGCGGTGAGCGGGACGGCCGCGGGAGCGACGGGAGCCACGGCAGCGGCGGCTGCGGGCGGAACGAGCGGCGTGGCGCCGGGGGCGGCGGGTTTCGCGGCAGCGATCGGGACCGGCAACGCAAAGCCAGGGACGGCAGGCTCGGCGGATACGGGCGCGGCCGGCTCGAACCTTGGCGCGAGGGCCGGCACGTTGGGATTCACCGCGCGCGGGAGGGTGGTCTGCGGCGCTTCAGAGCGGGGCTCGAGCGGCGGCGGGCTGGGCGGTGTGCCGGCGGGTGCGCCTGCTTGGGCGGGCGCAATCGCGGCGCGGGGCGCAGCGGGATTGGCCGGAGTCGCGGGGGGCGGAGTTTCGTTCGGAGCCGCCGCCGCGACCGCGGGCGTCGCGCGGTTGGCGGGTGGCGTGCCGAGGGTGGCGGGCGGCTCGACCGGAGCGACTGGCGCGGCAGCGGTGACCCGCGGCGTCACCGGCTCCGGCGGGAGCACGGCGGCGGGCGCCGTCGCGGCGCGGGGCGCGGCGGGAGGTGGCGTTGATCGGGGCAGCCCGGTGGCGGCGGCCGTGGGCGGGACGGGTGTCGGGAGTTCGACCGGCCGGGCAAAACCCTGCAGGACGCGGAGGTTTTGGCTCGCGGTGCTCGCGGCGGGCGGGGGCGGCGGGGGCGCGTTGAAGGGGTTGGCGTTGCCGCCCCGCGTGGCCTGGATCGACTGCAGTTCCCGGTCGATCCGCTGCAGTTCCTCCCGCCGGGTGGCCGTGGACTCGCGCCGGTCAGTCACGGACTTGTCGAGGTCCTCGAGGCCTTCCTCGAGGATGACATTCAGCTGGGACGTGGCGGCGACGGCCTTCTTGAGGTCGACGAGCGCGGTGGTGAACTGGCGCTCGAGGCCGGTCAACGCCTTCGAGATCGCGGTGTTGAGCGCAGGCCATTCCGTCGCGCCGAGGGCACCGTCCTGGTCCGTGTCGTAGGCGTAGACGTCGATTCCCAGCGGTTCCAGTTCGGCGGCAAAGATGGGCGAGATGGTCGAGGCGGTGACGTCGATCGTCACCTCGTTGGTGAGGGGCGTTGCGCCGACGACCTCGCGGGAGCCGGGCGTCGCGCCGACGGGGGTGCCGAGCAGCGTCCACTGCGCGACGGTGGCGCCCATCGTGAGGATATGCCCGTCGTTGCGGGCGGCATCCAAGCTCCGGCCCGCGGTGTTACCGGAGTTCGCGGTCGCGACCTGCCCGGCGGCGAGGCCGCCGATCTCGATGCTCAGGTCGCCGCGGGTGGCGAGCAGGGTGGCCGGGGTGCCGGGCGAGTAGGAGATCTTCGTGCCGTCCGGCAGCACGAAGGTCGCGTCGGTGAGGAACTGCCAGCCGGCGCCCGCGGCCGGGGTGGGATCGACGCGGCCATCGGGGGTGATTACGATCCCGACGCCGCTTCCGTCCGTGATGGAGACGGCGCCGCTGGTGCCCCAGATGGACAGGTAGGTGGTGGGCGGGCTGGCGGCCGTGAGCTTGTAGGTGCTGGGGGTCAGGCCGGCGGCGGTGGCCAGCGGCGTGCGGGCGGCGGCGGAGGTGGCGGTGGCCACGGCCAGCACCGCCTCGGCGGCGGAGATCACGGCGGCAACCGCGGCGAGCCGGGCGGTGTCCGGGGTGGGGTCATTCTGCAGCCTCGCTTGCAACGCCTGCGCGGCCGCGAGGGCCGTGGTGACGTTCGCCGCGACCGTGGTGGCGTTGTCGGTGGCGAGCGCGTCGTTGCCAGAGGACAGTTGGCTGAGGGCCGTCCGGGCGAGGTTCCCAGCCGTCGCGACGTCATTGGCGAGGCTGAGCTCGGGGGAGGCGGCGGCGGCGAGGGTCGTGGCGCTGGTGGCCGCGGCGAGCGCCGTCGTGGCGTCGGCACGGACCGCGGCGATCGCCGCTGCCCCGCCGGTGATCCCGGCCGCGAGGTCCTGACCCGCGGTGATGGTGCCCGAGACCGATTCCAGCGCGCTGATTACGGCCTGCGTGGCGGTGACCCGGGCGGCGTCGGGCGACGCGGCGTCCAGCAGGTCCGCGAGGAGCGTCTGGGCCGTCGCGAGGGCGGCGTCGCAACCGGTCCGGGCGGTGGCGAGCGTGGTGGTGGCGGCGGCGGAATCGCCCGCGTCGACCGAGCTGAGGGCGGTGAGGACGAGCTGGGCGTTGTCCCGGGCGTCCTGCCCCAGGGCGGCTTCCGGAAAAGGGTCGGAGCAGGCGGCCTGGGCCGTCGTCGCGAGGGCGAGGGCCGCGGTGGCCTCGATGGAGAGGCGGTTCGCGACCGCCTGCTGGGAGGAGACGAGGGACGCCGCGAGGGTGTTCCGGAGGGAGTTGGGCGCGGGGACCCAGCCGGGCTCGGTCAGCTGGTTCCGGGAGGTCGAGCTGGCGTTCCTGGCGTCGACGGCGGCGGTGAGCCCCGTGGCGTAGGCGGTCTGCAGGGCGCGGATGCCCGCGATGAGTCCGCCGAGGCCGCCGCCGGAAAGCCGGACCCCCAGCTCCTTTTGCTCGTCCAGGACCATCGCGAAAGCCAACGAGGGGTCGAGGCGCGCAGCCGTGGACCGATCGGTGGCCAGCAAGTTCATCGCTGCAAGGGGCTAAACCCTGCCCGCGGCCGGTCAACGGACCCGGATGGAAATGCCCCAAAACTCACCTGTTCGGGTGATGTTTCCGGACGTTTTCCCCGGCGGGGCCGCGGCCCCCGTGCGGGCGGGTCAGGACGGCGGAGTGCCGCGGAGTTCCTTCACCCAGCGCAGCACCTCGGCCATCGGCTCGATGAGGTCGGAAGGGATGAAATGGTCGATCGGCACGTCGGCGTGCAGGGCGCGGGCGAGCATCACGTTCTGCATCACGGGGATCCCCTCCTCCTTGGCGGCGGCGACCATGCTCCGGGCGACGTGGTCGGCGCCCTTGGCGATGACGCGGGGCAGCAGGTTGTCGCGCTCGTCATAGTAGATGGCCACGGCGAAGTGCGTCGGGTTCGTGACCACCACGGAGGCCTTGCGGGTGCGCTGGACCTGGTTGTTGGCGAGCATCTCCTGGTGCAGCTGCTTGCGCTTGCCCTTGATGTGCGGGTCGCCCTCGGACTCCTTGTACTCCCGCTTCACCTCGTCCTTCGACATCTTCAGTTCCTTGATGTGCTGGTGCTTTTGGAAGAAGTAGTCGAAGGCCGCGATGCAGAGGTAGGTCAGGCCGACTTTCATCGCGAGGCTCCACATCACGGTGGTGAGGCCCGTGAAGAGGGCGCTGATGCCGCCGTAGGGGGTGCGGGTGAGGCCGTCGATCGAGGCCTCGATCAGGCCGAAGATGATGTAGCCGATGAGGCAGACCTTGAGGCTGGATTTCAGGAACTCGATGATGCTCTTCATCGAGAAGATCTGCTGGGCCTTCTGCATCGGGTTCAGCTTCTTCAGGTCGGGCTGGACCGACTCGAACGAGAGCAGGGGTCCGACCTGGAAGTAGGCGCCCGCGGCGCCGGCGATGAAGCCCACCAGCAGGAAGGGCAGGGAGATCAGCATCGTCTTGAGCAGGATGCCGTACGCGACCTCCGGCAGGGCCTTCTCGAAGGGCACTCCGTGGAACGCGGCGGGGAGCAGGAGCAGTTCCCGGAGCTGGACGAGCAGCCAGTCCCACAGCACCGCGATCACCGCGAAGAGCGAGCACATCAGGACTGCGGTGGTCACGTCCTGGCTCTTGGCGACCTGGCCCTTCTGCCGGGCGTCGCGGAGCTTCTTCGCTGTCGGCTCTTCCGTCTTGTCCGAGGACATCGGGGCGGCGCGGGGCGCGCTAGCTGAAGAGCGACTGCAGGAAGACCTGCATCTTCTCGCGGTTCACGAACTGGCCCCGCAGCAGCCCGACCAGCATGCCGAGGTAGAGGATGATGAGGACGGCGGCGACGCCGCTCTTCACCGCCATCGCTAGGGAGAAGACGTTGAGCTGCGGGCTGAAGCGGTTCATCAGGCCCAGCCCGAACTCCGCGAGGAACATCGCGACGATGAGCGGTCCCGAGAAGAGCACGATGAAGTGCATCAGCGAGTCGAGCACGCCCAGCGCGGCGGTGGGCAGGTTCGGGTTGAAGGACGGGAAGTAGCTGAGGACCGGCCAGAGCTGGTAGCTCTCGTACAGCAGGGTGAGGAAGGCGTGGAACCCGCCGCCCACGAAGAACAGCACGGCGACGACCTTCGCCAGCAGCAGGCCGAACGGGGAGGTGCTGCTGCCCGAGGCCGAGTCCTGGGTCTCCGCCATCGAGCTGCCGCGCTGGTTGTCGATGAAGAAGCCCGTGCCCTGGGCGATCCAGAAAGCGAGGCCGCTGGCGAACCCCAGCAGCAGGCCAAGGCCGATCTCCTTGGCGATGATCGTGGCGAAAAAGAGGGGGCCCCGTGCCCCGAGGTCCAGCGGCCCCGCCGCGCCGGCCGCCCCAGCGACGATCGGCACCGCCACGAGTGTCAGGCTGATGATGACGACCTGCCGCGCGAGCCCCTGGATGAACTGGTCCGAGAAGAAGGGCGACATCAGCAGCGCCGCGGTCATCCGCGGCATCGTCAGGGTCAGCACCACGAGCTCGTTCTGGAACGGGAACTCGTCCTTCATCGGGGGGCGGAGGGCGTGGTCCGTGGCCGGCGGGAGGAGGCAGCCGTGCTCCGCGATCGCGCGTCCCGGGAAGAAACCCGGGTCCCGGTCCGGCGGAGGAAGTCGCGGCGCGTCGCCATAGGGGCTGGGGCGCCTCAGCGGATGCCGGGCTGGCGGATCGTCGGGATGAGGTCGAAGATGTAGTCGGTGAACCGCAGCAGTTCATCGCCCACCCAGCCCATCGTCAGGAGCAGGACGACCGAAACCACGACGAGCTTCACCGCGAAGCTCAACGTCTGCTCCTGCACCTGGGTGAGCGCCTGCAGCAGACTCACCAGCAGGCCGATCAGCGTGGCCGCGATGATGGGCGGCATAGACAGGACGAGCACGAGGGTCAGCGCCCGCGAGGTGAGTTCGATGAGGAAGGCTTCGCTCATGACGTGGAATGGCGGGGGGGCTCCGCGGGGGTCCGCGCTAGTTCGCGTAGGTGAGCACGATGCCGTGAATGAGCCGCGTCCAGCCGTCGATCAGCACGAAGAGGAGCAGCTTGAACGGCAGGGAGATCGTCATCGGCGAGACCATCATCATCCCCATCGCGAGGAGGATGTTGGAGACGATGAGGTCGATCGCGATGAAGGGCAGGTAGAGGAGGAAGCCGATCTGGAAGGCCGAGGTCAGCTCCGAGACGGTGAAGGCGGGTACGAGGATCAGGAAGCTGTCGCGGTCGACGGCGAGGCCGGCCTCGCGCGACCAGAGGCGGCGGGTGGTATCGAGGAAGAAGCGCACCTCCCTCTCGTTCGTGTTGCGCTTCAGGAAGCTGACGATCGGCGCCTGCGCCTTCTCCGCGATCCGCCGGATGGCGGGGGCGTCCAGCCGGGTGAGGTCCTCCTTCTCGACGGCGGCGAACGTCAGCGACGCCACGGGCGCCATGATGTAGACGGAGAGGATGATGGCGAGGCCGTTGATGACGAGGTTGGGCGGGATCTGCTGGATGCCGAGGGCGTTGCGCACGAGGCTGAGCACGACGACCAGCTTCACGTAGGAGGTCATCATCACCGCGAAGAACGGCGCCAGGGCGAGGGCCGTCGTCAGGAGGATCAGCGTGAGCGGATCCGGCAGGTTCAGGTTCATGCCAGGCTCCAGTTCACGATGCGGACGCCCACCTTGTCGCCGAGGTCGACCAGTTCGCCCACGCCCACCTCGCGGGTGTTGGCGCGGATGGTCACCAGGCGCGCCGGCACGGCGGGCAGCTCGAAGGTGAAGCCGGCCCCGAGCGTCCGGAGCTGGCCCAGGGTGATTTCCAGCTGGCCGACGTCGAACACGAGCTGCACCGGCAGGTCATCGACTTTCAGCGGGGCGGCCGCGGCGGGCGCGGGAGGGGCGGCGGTGGCGGGTTTCATGGCGAGAATCTGGACCTTACCCTGCTGGCGGACGGCCTCGCCGATCCGCACCGCGCCGGCCCACAGGGTGCAGCGGCCCGCCTCCCAGTCGCGGCGCGAGAGCCCGGGCAGCAGCACGTCCCCCGGCGTCAACCCGGCCAGTTGGCGCACGGGCAAGGAAAGGTGTGCGGCGGCCACGCCCAACGTCACCGGGATCGCGTCGCCGGACTGGCGGGGCGCGGGCTCCGCCCGGACGGCGAGGGCGGCCAGCGCCGCGAGGGCCGGGTCGTCAAGGTGGAGCGTGCCCGCGAGGAAGCGCTGGCCGCCGCGGTGGATCTCCCAGCCGAGCCGGGCGGGAGCGAGGCCGGCGCCCGGCTGCCAGCCCTCCGCGCGCAGCGCCACGCCGCCACGCCCCAGCAGGGCGAGGGGCTCCTCGAGCAGCGTCTCGAGCACGCCCAGTCGGAGTTCGTCCGGCAGGCCGGCGGCCTCGAGGCCCGCGAACTCGACGCCCAACTGCGCCGGCTCGGGCAAGGCGAGGTAGCCTAGGTCGACGGCGTGCTCACCCAGCCGCAGCCGCAGGTGGCCCGTGGGCTGGGCGGCCTCGGCGGCCGCGGTGAAGCGCAGCTGCGCCGGCTGGCCCGCCCACGTGAAGGCGAAGGCCCGCCCCGTGCCGACGAGGACGTTGAGGTGGGCCGCCTCCCCGGCGGGCAGGCGGGTCAGGGTGACGCGCGGGGTGGGCTCGCTCATGCCTGGGCTCCGTTCTCCTCCTCGGCCTGATAGCGCTGCCGGGAACGGCCGTCACCGGGCTGGCCGGAGGAATCGCTGAGCCGGAGGGAAATCTCCGCGAGCCCGGCCTGCGGGTTCTGCCGCTGGAGGGCCTCGACCAGCCGGGGCAGGCCGTCGCGGAGGCCGGCGTCCGCCACCGCGCCAGTGGAGATGAACTCGATCTGCAGCCGGCCCTCGTGCCGCCAGAGGCGGACGCTCGTGTCGGGCAGGACATCCGCGGCGAACTCGATCCGCACCTCGCGGCGGCCGTCGTGCAGCGGGTCCGAGACCAGCACGCGGGAGACCGTTTCCGCGATCGCCGCCTGCAGCGCCGCAACCCGCTCGGCCGGACTGACCGGCGCGACGGACGGAACGGTGGCGACGGGGGGCGGGACTGGCAGCCCGAGGGCCTGGAGGGACAGGGAGCGCAGGACGGCATCGCCCGGCGATTCCGCGGTGGGGGCTCCGGGCGGCGTGTCGTTCTGCTCGGCCCGGGCCGGGGTGGCGGCAAGCGGGCCAACGGAGAAGGCCTGAGCGGACGCGGGAAGGTCGCCGGTTTCCGGCGAGAGGGCCACGAAGGCCGAACCCATCGGTGCGGCCGAGACCGTCGCTGCGGGCAGGGCCGGCGCGGGGGTGCCGGGCGCTTGGCCGGGGTGGCCTTCGGGCTGGAGCTTCGCGGCCGGGAGCGAGGCCGGCGCGTCCGGGAAGGTGGGCCGAGAGACGTCGTCGCGGAGTGCCGCGGCCGCGGGAGCGTTTGGCGTCGCGCCGGAGGCCGGGAGCCAGCTCGGCGTGGGACCGGATGCCGCGAAAGGCATCGGGTCGTCCTTCTCGGAGCGAGGCTGCCCGCTGAAGGTCGCGGGCGCGTTGTCGGTGCGTGCGGCCGGCGGGTTCGCCTGGGTCGCGCTCGGGCGCTGCTCGCTGGCGGTCGTCTCCGGGGCCGGGGCTTGCGCGGCGGGCACTCCGGGGAGCGGGGTGTCGCTGCTCCGGGCCACGATGGCGGGAACCTGCGGTGCCACGGCGGAAACCAGAGGCTGAGACCCCACGGTGGCGGGAGACGGGAGGGGCCCCAGGTTGGATTGGCCGGCGCGGGGTTGGCCGGTGAAGTCGGAACGCGCGTCGTCGGTACGCGCCTCGCCGCTACGCGTGGGCTGCGGAGCGGAGGCGCTGACGCCGGAGTGCGCCACGGCGGCGTCGCGGGCTGGACCTGCACCGGTCGCGACGGGGAGCGCGGAGACTGGCACGTCGCCCCTCGGGGCGGACGCGGCCGGGGTATTCGGTGCCGCGAAGGAATCCTGCGAGGCGATCGGCGTGGGAACCGCTGCCGGGATGGGCCTCTGTTCACCTGGCTCGGAGCGAGGCTGTCCGCTGAAGGCCGGTGGCGGGTCATTGTCCGGCGCGGCCTGCGTTTCCGGCCGGGTCGTGCTCGGGCGCTGCTGGATTGGAACAGGGGTCGGGACGGGTGCCTGGGTTGGCGCGGCCCCGAAAACGGGGAGCGTGTCGGCGACGCGCTGGGCCACGGCGGCGGGAGCCTGTGGTGCCGCAGCGGAAACTGGAGTCGTGCTCGCCACAGGCGCGAGGGAAGGGAGCGGATCCCGCTTGGATTGGTCGGGGCGGGGCTGCCCGGTGAACGCGGCGCGCGCGTCGCCGTTGGCCGTGGGCGGCTGCTCGGACTTGCTGGCTTCCGGCCGCGGCTGGGCAGAAACCCGGGCGGTAACGGAGGCCGACGCGGCGGGAAACGCGGCGACTGGAACCTCGCGGCTCGGGGCCGAAGTGTCTGCGGTCGCCGGGGTCGCGCCAACCGACTTCGGGCGGGCGGCTTCGTCGCCGCGGTCGGCTCGGGTCGGAGGGATGGAGGCGGATTCCGTTGTGCCGCGCGGCGCGGACTGCGGATCGGAGACGGTGGCGCGCGGACGTGGCTCAGCGGTCGGTCTGGCCGGGGCGGAAGCGGACGCGACGGGCAAGCCACTCGACGGGGGATTGCCGCTGGCGAACGGAGCCGCGGGTTTCGCCGGGGCGGAGGCCTCGGCCGGATGCGGGAGCCCCACGGGCGACTGCAGCACCGTTGCGACGGCGGTCGCGGGAGACGGCCGGAGAACCGGGTCCGCGCTGCTCGGCAGAGGGTCGACCGGAAGCGCGTCGCCCTGCGGCGAGGTTTGCACTCCGGTTTCGCTCGCGTTCCGGCGCGGTTGGGCGGCGGGAGTCGACCAGACAGGGACGGGCTCTCCGGGGGCGAGCGGAGCCTCAGCGGAGGGCGCCACGGAAGCGGGGGGCTGCGGGGTCGTCGCGGAAACCGGGGCGTGAGGCGCTTGGCCTGCAGGGGTCCGTGAGGCAGGTGGGCTGCCGTCCTCGTCGCGCGCCGGGGCAGTGAAGGCGGGTGGCGCGTCTTCGGCACGCGGGCCCGACGACTCCGAATCGCCCGCGCGCGGGCGTGAGCCGGTGGCGGGAATGGCGATGACCGGAGCGGGAGCGACGGGCAGCGCGACCAACGGAGCCTCGCCGCGCGGCGCCGGGCCGGCGAAAACGGTCGGTGCCGCCGCGGGAGCGGAACGCGGGAGGGACGCCCGGCCACCCTCGTCAGCCTCTGGCTGGCCGGTGAAGGCAGGTGACGCGTTGTCACGAGGGGAGGACGGTTGGCCGGGGTCCGTGGCGCTGGGGCGGGCCGGGGCGACCGAAGGCGGGTTCGGAACTTCGCCGCTCGGGCTCGCGGTGACCGGTGTCGTGGTCACCACCGGTGCGGCGGGGTGCGCCACTTCTCCGCGGGCGCTCGTCGAGGCGGGAGCAATCGGGGCCCCGGCCGGGGCCGTCGCCGAGATTCCTTTGGCGGCGGCCGCGGGGACCGGGGTCCGGAATCCTTGGCCGGAGTGCGGCTGACCCGAGAAGTCGGGCTGCGCGTCGGCGGTGAGGGAGGGCTGCGGAGCGGAATCCGTCGCGCTCGGGCGCGGCTGGCCGGCGGTGGTGGCAGCGATCGAAGTCAATGCGCCGGCGAGTGCCGGGCGCAAAACGTCACCGCGCGAGGCCACGGTCGCGGGAGCCGTCGGCGCCGCAGGGGAGGCCGGCAGCGGGCTCGCGGCAGCAGCGGGTCGCGGGAGGGGCGCCCGGCTGCCTTCGTCCGCGCGTGGTTGGGCCGTGAACGCCGGCGCCGCGTCGCGGGTCAGCGAGGGCTGAGCCCTGGTTTCCGGAGGACCGAGGCGAGGCGTGGCGGTGGAGGTGGGCGGCAGCGAGGCCGGCGCGGCGGAGGGAGCTTGCGGCGGGATCGTCGCGGCAACTGGCGGGAGCGGTGTCTCGACCGCGGTTCCAGCGCGGAGTGGGGCGGTGAACGCGGGCGGCGCGTCGCGGTCCAGCGAGGGCCGCGTCCCAGTGTCGGTGTCGCGGGGGCGCGGTTGGTCGGCGGTGAATGGGGCCGAAGCGGGCGCGGCGGGGAAGGTCGAGGATGGGAGATCGCCGCGCTGGGACAAAGTGGCCGGAGCCGCCAGCGCCGGGGCGCGGTCCGCGAGTGGGGTTCCGGTAGCCGCAGACGCCGGGAGCGGGTTTCGCGTGCCTTGCGCGGTGCGGGCGGCGGCGGTGGAGGCAGGCTGCGTTTCGGCCGTCGATGGGAACTCGGGCCCGTTTCCTTGCGCGCTGGCTTGAGGCAACGCTCCAGAGGTCGAAGGGGCCGGAGCGGGAGGGAAGCTTGTGGGAGAAGGTTCGCTGGCCGGCGCGAGGGCAGCGGGAGTCGTCGCGGTCGCGGCGGGAGCTTGAGTCGAGATCGCCGCGCCGATGACTGGCTGCGTTGCCGTCGAGCCCTGCTTTTCGGTCTGCCGCTGGGCGGTGGCGGCAGGCGCCTTCGTGATCGCGGCCGGGGTGGCAGCAAGGGCGGCGGTCGGGGCGGGGATAGCCCGCGGGTGGTCTGGTGCGGTCCGGCTCTGGAGGGCGGTGGCCACGGGCTGGCCGCTGGCCTCGCCCAACTCCGTGCCCGGGCTGACCCGATTCAGGCGTGGCGAGACGACCGTGGTGAGCGGTGTCGCGGCGGGTGCCGGCGTCGGCCCATGCGCGGGGAGGGTGGCGCTGCCCACCTCGCCGGCCGCGGGTGGCTCAACGGAGCCGGAAGCCGAGCTCGGCACGGGTGCGCTCCGCGCGGTTCTTGCGGGAGCTGCGAGGTTGGCGTCGGAGGGTGCTGGCGCGGTCGCGCCGAATGCCGCCGCTTCCGCGGCCGCCGGGGAGACCGGGCCAGATGCGGCCGGGGCCGCGAACGGGTTCTTCGGCGCGGCAGCCGGCGTGGCAACGGGGCTGGCCTGCAGGGGCGCCGTCGCGGGCGCGCTCACCTGCGCGGTGAAGGCGGCCGCCATCTGGGAATAGAGCGACTCTGGCCGCGGGGGCGGGGCGGAGGCGGTCGCTGGCGCGACTGGCAATCCCGCCGGGGTAACGTTTGCTTCCCCGGCCGGTCCGGACGGGAAGCGCGGGGCCGGCGCCGGCGCGGGCCCGGCGAGGGCCTGCTTGAAGGCCGCCACCAGGCCCGGCGGGTTGGCTGCCGCCTCGGCCTCCGTGGCCGGGACCGCGGCGGTGGGGTCAGCTTCGGCGCCCGCCGGGACTCCGCGGCCATCGGTGGCGAGGGGCTTCCACGGCAGGTTCCCGCCGGGGAGGGCGGGGGTGAGGGCGGCGGCCTCTTCGGCCGGGAGTGGGTTTCCCCGCGCCAGCGGGCTAGTTGCGTCCATTGGCCGGGGAGGGTTCCAGGTTAAAGCGGTCGCCGCGCGGGCCGGAAAAATCCTCCAGCTCCAGGTCCTCGGCCATCTCCTGCTCGAGGGCGCGGCCGCGCTGCCAGATCGTCCGGTGCTCAACGAGCTTCTCCAGATCGCGCACTGCCTTCACCTGTCGCTGACGACACTCCTCGAGGTGGGCCTCGGCCTGGCTCACGGCCTTTTCGTGCTGCACGACCTCGTCCTTCAATTCGAGTTCGCGGTCGCGAAAGGTGCCGATCGTCGCGCGGACGTCGGAAATCTCGCCCAGCTTGAGTTGCCGGCGCATCAGCGAGTCGAGCAGCCGGTCCTCCTCGGCGCGGCGCCACGCCGTGTAATCCACCAGCTCCTGCTCCTTCCGCTCCCGGGCGGCGCGGGCCTCCTTGAGCTGCCGCTGGGCCTTGGTCACCGCCTGGGTGGCCTGGTCCTCGCGGTGCTCGCGGACGCGCACCATGTCCTGCAGCGGGTAGGCGCTCATTTCACGAGTTGGTGCAGCGCCTCGAGCGTCTGCTCGAAGGAGCTCTGTTCCCGGAGCCCTTGCCGCAGGAAGGCGTTGATCGCGTCGAGCTTCCGGATCGCCTCGTCGGCGACGGGGTCGTTGCCCGACTTGTACTCGCCGATGCGCACCAGCAGCTCAACCTCTTGGTACTTGGCCATCAGCTGGCGGACGCGGCCGGCGCTGCGCTGGTGATCCTTGCCCGCGATCGCCGTCATCAGGCGGCTCACGCTGGCGAGGACGTCGATCGCCGGATAGTGGTTGGCCGCGCCGAGCTTGCGCGAGAGCACGATGTGGCCGTCGAGGATGGAGCGGGTCTCGTCCGCGATCGGCTCCGTCATGTCGTCGCCCTCCACCAGCACCGTGTAGAGCGCGGTGATGGAGCCCCGGGACGAGCAGCCGGCGCGCTCCATGAGCCGCGGCAGGGTGGCGAACACGGAGGGCGGGAAGCCGCGGCGGGTCGGCGGCTCGCCGGCCGCGAGGCCGATCTCGCGCAGCGCGCGGGCGAAACGCGTCACCGAGTCCATCAGCAGCAGCACCTTGCGGCCCTGGTCGCGGAAGTATTCCGCCACGGCGGTCGCGACGTAGGCCGCCTTGAGGCGTTCCATCGAGGGGCGGTCGGAGGTCGAGATGACGGTGACGGCGCGCTTCACGCCCTCCTCCCCGAGGTCGCGTTCGAGGAACTCGCGCACCTCGCGGCCGCGCTCGCCGATCAGCGCGAGGATGATCACGTCGGCGGTGGTGTTGCGGACGATCTGGCTGAGGAGCGTGCTCTTGCCGCCGCCCGCGGCGGCGAAGATGCCCATCCGCTGGCCCTCGCCGCAGGTGAGCAGCGCGTCGAGGGAGCGGACGCCGAGGCTGATCGGCTTGGTGATCAGCTCGCGGGTCATCGCGTTCGGCGGGTCGGCGTAGACCGGGTAGTGGTCGGCGACCTCCAGCGGGCCCCGGCCGTCGAGCGGCTGGCCGAGCCCGTCGAGCACGCGGCCCAGCAGGCCGGGGCCGACCGGCACGCGGTGGACCTCGCCCAAGGGGATCGCCTGGGTGAAGGAGGAGGCGCCGACGATCTCGCCGAGCGGTGTGAGCAGCGCGAGGTTCTGCGCGAAGCCCACGACCTCCGCGAGGATCTGCTGCTCCTCCCAGGGATTCCGGAGGGCGCACAGTTCGCCGATCTTCGCGCCCGGCGCGTAGGCCTTCACGATCGTGCCGACGACCTGGACCACCCGTCCGCGCGGGGCGAGCGGCTGCGCGCGGGCCACGCCGCGGTGCAGGCGGGAGGCGAGGGTCTCGGCGTCGAGCAGGGGCGGCCTCATTGGATCGACTGGATCAGCGCCTTCTCGATGGCGCGCAGCTGCGTCTCCACGGTCGCGTCGATGACGGCGAACTCGGTCTCGAGCACGCAGCCGTCCGCCGGCAGGCGCGGGTCGACCTTCACCTCGAGGAACTTCACCCGCGGGAACGCGGTGAGCAGGGCGTCGACGCGGCCCTTCATCCACTCGCCCTGGTCGGGCGAGACCTTGACCTGCACCTGCCCGCTCTGGCCGAGGTGCTCGAGGGCCTGGCGGACGATCCGCTCGACGCGCTCGCGTTCCCCGAGCTCGCCGATCACGCGCGCGGTGGACTTCATCACGACGTCCACGAGCGCCTGCTCGATCTTGGCGAGGTAGGAGTTGGACTGGCCGAGGGTGGCGACGACCTGCTGGGCCATCTCCGCCTTGCCCGCCTCGACGCCCTCGCGGTGGCCCTCTTCCCGGCGCCGGCGGTAGGTCTCCTCGGCCTCGGCGCGGATGCGGGCGGCCTCCTCCTCCGCGAGGCGGACAAGATCCTGCGCGGCGACGGCGGCGGCGAAGTCGGCGGCCTTGAGGACCGGCCCTTCGAGGACGAGGTTGGCTCCCTGGCGGCTCAGGCAAAGCATGGGCGGTCGGAGGCGGGGAGCGTTTCCTGGAGGATCGGTTGCAGGAGCGCCCAGGCCTGGGGCGCCGGCGTGGCTTCACCCGGGGGCAGTTCGCGGGGAAACTTGAGCTGGGCGCGGGCCAGGACCGGGTCAGGCTCGGCGCCGAGGAACGATGCGATCAGGATCCAGCCCGTGGTGGTCAACTGGTCGGAGTCCGTTTTCACCGGGCCGATCGGGGCGGGCAGCCCAGCCGGACCGAGCAGGGCGCGGCCGCGGCGCAGGGCAAAGGCGTGGGCGTCGGTGCCGATGCGGTCGGTCACGGCCCGGTGGTCGCGCTGGGAGACCATCCGGCTCAGGCCCTGCCAATGCCAGACGGCGCCGGCGAACCGGGCCAGCCGCTCCAGGGTGGTGGCGGGCAGCAGCGCCAGCCGGCGGGGACGGGGCTCGAAGTCCCAGAATGTGTCCGTCAACCCGAGGGCCGCGCGCCCGTGGCGGCTCAGCCGGTCGCGGCCACGCTCCGTGCGCTCGAGCGCCTGGATGATATCGGGCGCCAAGCCGGGTGCGGTGGCCAGCCACTCCGGCCGGGCCCAGCGGTGCGGGTAGAGGTTCCAGTCGTAGATCTGGCGGTAGAGCTCCGGGTTCCCCCGGAGCAGGCGGCCGAGCCAGACGGGGGCGCTCATGCGGCGGCGGGCTGCTTGGCGGCGCGACGGGAGAGGGTGCGCTGGAGGAACCAGCCGAGGACACCCGCCACGAGCGCGACGGCGGCGGTCAACGCGAGGTGGCGGGGCGAGGTGGGTGCCGCGGCATCGGCCGGCCGGGCCTCGGGGGACGGGGAAGGCGGCACCGGCGCGCCGGCGGAGGGCACGAGGACCAGCGTGACGTTGTCGTAGTTCAGGCCCTCGATGCTGCGGGTCACGAGGTTCTTGAGCTGGGGCGCGAGGCTTTCGAGGTCGAAGCCCTGGCGGTAGCGGATGAACACGGCGCAGGAGGATGGCGTGATCTTGTCCGCGAGCGGGTCGTTGTTCGGGATGACGATGTGCACGCGGGCGTGAGTCACGCCGTCGATCTGCGTCAACGTGTCGGCGATCTCCTGCGAGAGCGCGTACATATAGCGGATGCGCTCCTCGGTCGGGGAGCTGACGAGCCCGGCCTTCTGGAAGACCTCGCCCATCTTGGTGAATTTCTCGCGCGGGTAGCCCTGGGCCTTGAGCAGGTCCACCGCGCGTGCGAAGTCGTCCACCGGCACCTTGAGCACCCACTTGTCCTCCTTGCCGGCCTCCTTGGTGGCGGCGATGCCCCGCGGTGTGAGGATGGCGAGCATCTCGTTGGCCTCGACCTCCTCCAATTGGGAGAAGAGGGCGACCTTGCTGCAGCCGGTGAGCAGCAGGCAGAGGGCGACGGTGGTGGCGCGGAGTAGGCGGGCCGGGGAAAGGAGGGGTCGGAAGCGCGGCATAGGCGGAAGCGGGCCCAGACGGCCGCAGGCCGGCTGGGGAAGGACGGACCAGTGGGTGGACGCGACCTCAGCCGCGGCTCAGCTCCTTGATCGTGTTCGTGCCCGCCTTGGTGGCGTTGTCCACGCCCATCACCGACATCGACCACTTGCCGATGTCGACCTGGAGGCTCAGGATCTCGGAGAAATTATTCAGCCCGGCCATCTCGTTCCGGGAGACGCCCTCGAGCCGATGGTTGATGGACTTGACCGAGTCCTGATACTCGGAGCGGAAACTCATCATCCCCTGGAGGATCGAGTCGCCGAACGAGCGGGTGCCTTCCGCGGCGACCTCGGTGACCGCCCCGGGCGCGGGCAGTCCGGGGTTCGGGTTGGCGGTCTGGGCAGCCGTTTGTTGGAGGAGGGAGCGCAGCCGCTCCAGGTCCGTGGCCTCGAGGGCCGGGATGGCCGCGGAGGGGACCGGGGCGACGGCCGTCGTGGGGACGGGAACGGCAAGGGTGCCGGGGACGGCGCTCATAGGACTTTCGCGAGGCTGGGGCCGAGCTGGGCCGTGGGCAGGGCGCAGAGGGTGCTGGCCATTTGGCGGGCGGCCGGATCCTTAGCCCCGGCCGCGACGCGATTCAGGAGGCCACGACCCTCGGCTTCCTCGCCCGCGAGGCAGAGGGCGCAGCCCAGATGGGCCTCCACCATCTCGCTCCGCGTGCCGCCGGCTGGCGCGAGCGAGCGGAGGAGCTTCACCGCGGAAACCGGTTGATTCATCGCCATCGCGAGCACGGCCATTCCCACCGCGGGCACCTCGCTGGCCGGCCGGGCCGCCTGCGCGCCCTCGAAGAGCACGGAGGCTTCCGCGTAGAGGCCGTGCCAGACGGACCAGTACCCGAGGCGCATCAGCAGGCGGACGTTGGGACCGGAGGTGTCCATAATGGGAGGGAGGCCTGCGACGTCAGCGCAGATTGCTGACGGCGTTCTTGGCGGGTTCGGAAATGGCCTTGCTGAGGTTGGAGATGGCGGTCGCGGCGTTGGTGACCTGGTTGATGCGCATCTGCAGGAGCACGACGGCGCCCGGGTCGGAGAAGTCCGTGCCGTTGGCGGCGGCGATGGTGTTGCTGGTCGCGGTGCTGACCGTGGCGGCCATATCCTTGATCGTCGTGAGGACGTCGGAATCGGTGCCAAACAGGGGCGTGGTGCTGAGGCTGGCGGCGGGGAGGACGGGCATGGGAGTGAGGAGGTTGGGCGGTTGACGTGGACGGGTTCGAAGTGGCGCGAGGCTCAGCGCAGGTTGCTGACCGCGTTCTTGGCGGGTTCCTGGATCGCCTTGCTCAGGTTGGAGATGGCGGTCGCGGCGTTGGTGACCTGGTTGATGCGCATCTGCAGGAGCACGACGGCACCCGGGTCGGAGAAGTCCGTGCCGTTGGCGGCGGCGATGGTGTTGTTGGTCGCGGTGCTGACGGTCGACGCCATATCCTTGATCGTCGTGAGGACGTCGGAATCGGTACCGAACAGGGGCGTGGTGCTGAGGCTGGCGGCGGGGAGGACGGGCATGGGTGTGTTGGGTAGTAGGTTACTTCGAGTTGTGGAGGCTGCGGGAAAACCGGATCACATCGATGGCCTTGGTCAGGGCGGCCTCGACCTTGGAGGCCTGGGCAAACTCCGCCGGGGCCAGGCCGCGCTGGATGAGCGCATTCTGCTCGGCGACGGCCTGGACGAGGTGGCGCTCCACCGCGGAGTGGAACGAGCCGTCGTGATCGGCGGCGAGCGCTTCGTCGAAATCGGTCACGTCGATGTTGATCATAGGCACGGGAGCGAGAAGAGGGCGGCGTGGGGAGCGGTCAACGGGAGGTCGCGCGAAAGCGGGATTTCTCACCCGTTTGGGGGATGGTTCGCATAGGATTTTTCAGGGAACCGGGCCGAAGCCTTCGTGCTGGAACGCGAGGGTGGGCGGCGCAATCTCGAGGCGCTGGGCGGGCCCGGCGGGTTCGTGCTGCAGCAGCCGCGCCAGCTGGAGGAGAGCGCGCCGGCCGGTGGCGAGGTCGCCGGCTTCCCAGGCCTGCAGCGCCTCGCGGATCAGGAGGATCTCCGCCTCGTTGGTCTCCCGCACGGTGGCTGCCGCCGGGAGCGTCGACGCCGCGGATGCCGGGGCCGGAGCCGTCGGGGCCTCGCGCGCGGCGGAATCGTCTGCCTGAGCCTTCGCGGGCGCGGCGGCCGACGTGGCGCCGGTGGTTTCCGGGGCGGGCGCGGGCGAAATGGCCACCGACTCGACTGACGGGGCCGGGGTCGCGGCGGGCATACGCGTCTCGGCCGCCACCGGGCTCTCGGCCGCGGGAACGGCGTTGGCCGTCACGCCCTCGGTCGTTGCTACCGGCTCGGCAGCCGGCGCACGAGAAGTGGCGGCGGCACCCGCCTCCGGGGCGAGGACCGGAGCCTGAGAGTCCGTGGCGGGTGAAGGTTCCGAGACGTCCGGAAGCGGCGCTGACTCGTCCGCCTTGGCGTCGGAGGGCAAGTCGGTCGCGGCGGAGGCCGAGGAGTCCGTGCCCGGCGCCGGCGAGCTGGTGACCGGCTGGGCCGCCGGCGGCGTGGGCGCCGGGCCTGGCTCGGCGGGGGCGGGATTCGCCGGAGTCGCGGGAGCGGGGCTGGCTTCGGCCGGGGCTGGCTGGGTGGCCGCCACGGGAGCCGGTTCGGCGGTGGCCGTCTTGGGGCCGGTCGCTTCAACCGCCGGGGCCGGATTCGGGGCGGGAGGTTGGACGGGCTCGGGCGCCGCGGGGGGCGGGTTCGGAGCCGCTGCCGGAGCGGGCGGGGAGGCGGGTTCGTCCCGGGTGGGAACCTCTGGCACGCGTCTCGGATTCAGCAGGACGGCTAGGTTGTCGCCCAAACCGAAAAGCGACGCTCCGCCCTCGTGCGCAAAGCGGGCTTTGCCTCCCTCCAAGCCGGTGAAGGTGGCGACGCCCTGCAACGAACCGCCCGCGAAGTAGACGGCGCCGTTGGCGATGCGGACCCAGGCGGGAGCCTCCGGCGCGGTCTGCAGGGCGATCACCGTCAGGGCCTGGTCGGGCGCCACCACCGGCTCAGCGGGAGCCTGCGCTCCCTTGGGCTGCTCCTTGGGCACGGTGACCTCATCATTGATCCGCTGCAGTCCGGGGACCTCGGCGAGGAGCAGCTGCCGGGCGAGGCTCCACTCCGGGCCCGAGGGCGCCGTGCCGGACACGGTGAGCTCCCCGTTTCCGCCCGGGGAGACGTTGAGATTCAGCTTCCGGGCGGCGAGGAACTCGCGCGCCGTCTCCGCGATCCGCGGCGTGCTCCAGAGCCGGAGCGTTGCCTCGGGAACCTCCGCGCGGAGGGCGGCGATCAGGTCCCGGTGGGTGGCGTCGGAGTCGACGTAGCCGGAGATGGCCAGCTGGTTGCCTCGCTCGTCGATCCGGACCTGGCTGGCGGCCGGCAAGGTGCCGAGCACCCGCTCGGTGCGGGCTCTGGGTCCGGGACGGGAAGCTTCGGTGGGGGCGGGCCGGAGCAGGAGCCAGAGCACCAGCCAGACCACCAGCAGCAAGCCACCGAAGCCGACCATCCACCACGCGCGACGGCGCTGCTCCGGCGTCGGTGCGGTGGGCGTGGACGCTCCGGGTGCGGTGGCGGGCGCGCCCGGGGCGGGCGCCGTTGCGGCTGGCTTCCCGGCGTCACTGGCCGCCGCAGCGGGGGCCGGCTTGGCCGCAGCCGCGGGTGCGGGCGGGGGATCTTTCTCCAGTTCCGGAGCGTCCGCGGAGGAGAGCAGCGGCCAAGTCCCGGCGGCCGGGCCCAGCACGACGTGGGTCGTGCC
The DNA here is from genome assembly GCA_002304435.1 of Opitutia bacterium Tous-C8FEB. Lineage (GTDB taxonomy): Bacteria > Verrucomicrobiota > Verrucomicrobiia > Opitutales > Opitutaceae > ER46. Next base: position 22,969 of record NEUZ01000033.1, read on the forward strand.
GGCCGTGACGAAGCTGAACGCCGGCACCACCATCGGCGCTGTGACGCGCTTGCCGCCGCAATAGGTGCGGCCCCCGAGGGCCTCGACGGTGATGGTGGCGCCCTTCCGCGTCAGCGCGAAGTGCTGCGGCGCGATGAGGACGTCGTGCAGCACGATCCCGCAGTCGGGGCTCGTGCCCACGAGCAGGCGGCCCTCGGGCAGCAGCTCCTCCACGCCC